>SUXO01000041.1 GCA_015060885.1 Bacteroidales bacterium | reverse complement strand
GCAACCTCGGCTGCATTCGCTTTGCGTGCAAGTAAACTTTCACTCGCTCATTTGCACGAGCTTTCGCACTCTCTCCTGCAAATGCTCGGATAAACACTGTGATTTTAACGGTGCCGGTTTCTTTTTTAGAATTACTTTTGCTTGCGTTGTGCAACGCAAAGGTAATTCGTCGCCGAAAGCGAAAATAACGATTAAGTGAGAGTAAGAAGGCAAATTTATTTGCATTATGCCGAGCGTGAGTTATTTCGTTATACAAAGGGCAGCGTGATGGAGCACAACTTATTAAAGAATCAATTTGTCCACACTAAATTTCTACTGAGCCGTTTAAAACCATAAGGCCTAAATAATCACGCTTTTCCCGTAAATAATCGAAAGCACCCGAACAAACTCGAAAAATGCTGTGTTATAATAATATCCAATATCTATAATAATAAAAAAGTAACACAGTGGATGCTGCAAAATTTAGGAAGGAACTGCTGGAAGCGCAATCGGAACTGCAACGCTTCGCATACAAGCTGACGGCAGACAAAGAGGAGGCGAACGATTTATTGCAGGAAACATCGTTGAAAGCATTGGACAATATGGACAAATATATGCCCGATACAAATTTCAAAGGATGGGTATATACCATAATGCGCAATATATTCATAAACAACTATCGTAAAGTGGTGCGCGACCAGACATTTGTCGACCACACCGAAAACCTGTTCCACCTTAACCAGTCGCAGGAGTTCGACAACTACATAACCGAGAACAATTACGACAGCAAAGAGATTTACCGCGTGGTGAACAGCCTTGCGCGTGAATACCGCATCCCCTTCTTGATGCACCTTTCGGGTTTCAAGTACCGCGAGATTGCCGAACGCCTTTCGTTGCCGTTAGGCACGGTGAAGAGCCGCATCTTCTTCACCCGCCAGCACCTGCAACGGCTGTTGAAGGATTACAGGTAATGGCGCAGTGAAAGGGTGGTGCAGCGGGAGTTGTGCATAGCCGAAGTTCGTTATTATGGGTTAAAAATTACCTCTTCCTCTTCTGTTTTTTCATAATCTTGTTTTTTCTTTGTATCTTCGCATCTTGGATGCGAAACAGATAACAAATAATTAAAACATATATACGGTTATGGAAAATAAGTTTATGATATATAACACGCTCTCGCGCAAGAAAGAGCTTTTTGAGCCGTTGCACGCGCCCAATGTGGGCCTTTATGTGTGCGGCCCCACAGTGTATGGTCCCGCTCACTTGGGCCACGCCCGCCCGGCAATCACTTTCGATGTGCTTTTCCGTTACTTGCAGAACCTGGGCTACAAGGTGCGCTATGTGCGCAACATTACCGATGTAGGCCACTTGGAGCACGATGCCGACGAGGGCGAGGACAAGATATCGAAGAAGGCGCGTTTGGAGCAGTTGGAACCTATGGAGGTGGTGCAGCAATACACTCTGCACTATCACAAGGTGATGGAGGCGTTGAACGTGCTTCCCCCCAGCATTGAACCGCACGCGTCGGGGCACATAATAGAGCAGATTCAGCTTGTGAAGGAGATTCTGGACAACGGCTTTGCCTATGAGAGCCAGGGCTCGGTATATTTTGATGTTGCAAAGTACGACAAGGCGCATAATTACGGCGTTCTGTCGGGCCGTAACCTCGACGAGGTTCTGAACACCACACGCGAGCTCGACGGCCAGAGCGAGAAGCGCAACCCTGCCGACTTTGCTTTGTGGAAGTGCGCACAGCCCGAACACATTATGCGTTGGCCCTCGCCGTGGAGCGACGGCTTCCCCGGATGGCACTGCGAGTGTACTGCTATGGGCCGCAAATACCTGGGCGAGCAGTTCGATATTCACGGCGGCGGTATGGACCTTGTGTTCCCTCACCACGAATGTGAGATTGCGCAAGGCGTGGCTGCAATGGGCAAGCCCGTTGTGAAGTACTGGATGCACAACAATATGATTACTATAAACGGCACCAAGATGGGCAAGTCGCTGGGCAACTTCATCACTCTCGACGAGTTCTTCACCGGTTCGCACAAATTGCTTGCACAGCCCTATTCGGCAATGACAATACGTTTCTTCATATTGCAGGCTCACTACCGCAGCACGGTCGATTTCAGCAACGATGCCTTGCAGGCTGCCGAGAAGGGTATGCAACGCCTTATGGACGCATACAAAACTCTTTGTGGCCTAACTGCACAGGGCACCACAAGCGTGGATGTTGCAGGCTTGCGTGGCAAGTGCTACGATGCAATGAACGACGATATGAACACCGCGCAGGTGATTTCGCACCTGTTCGATGCCTCACGCGCCATAAACCAGATAGCCGATAAGAAGGCTACCATAAGCGAGAGCGACCTCGAAGAATTGAAAGCAACCTTCTCACTCTTTATGTTCGATATTCTGGGCCTTAAAGAGGAGCGTGGTTCCGACAGCGCACGCGAGGAGGCCTTCGGCAAGGTGGTCGATATGCTGCTCGAACAGCGTCAGGCTGCAAAAGCAGCGAAGGACTGGGCTACCAGCGACCGCATACGCAACGAACTTGCTGCTCTCGGCTTCGAAATCAAGGACTCGAAGGAGGGTGCTACCTGGAAACTGAACAAGTGATAACTCATCTTCGGGGTTATGAACAGAAACATAATACTTTGCATAATTGCGGCCCTGCTGTTGGCAGCCTGTGGCAGTTCGCAGAAGAAAAGCGAGCCGGCAGCGGTGGAAGCAGCGGTGATAGTACCCATTTTCGATGCCGACAGCGCATACTCCTTTGTGGCCTCGCAGGTGGCATTCGGCCCCCGCGTTCCAAACAGCGAAGCGCACCGTGCCTGTGGCGACTATCTCGAAAACAAGCTGCGTGCCTATGGTGCCGAGGTGGTTGCACAGAATGTGACTCTCACTGCATATAACGGCGACAAGCTGCAAGCCCGTAACATTATAGCACAGTTCCAGCCGCAAAACAAGAAGCGTGTGATGCTGTGTGCCCACTGGGACAGCCGCCCCTGGGCCGACAGCGACCCCGACAAGGCCAACCACTATAAGCCCATTCTTGGTGCCAACGACGGTGCCAGCGGCGTGGGTGTGCTCTTGGAGATAGCCCGCCACCTGTCGGGTGCGCCCACAAAGGTTGGTGTCGATATCGTTCTTTTCGATGCCGAGGATTATGGCCGTCACGAAAACGAGCCTTACACTGGTGCCGGTATGGACCACTCCTGGGCGTTGGGCTCGCAATATTGGGCCCGCTTCCCTCACAAGGACAATTACAATGCCCGCTACGGAATATTGCTCGACATTGTGGGAGCACCGGGCTCCACCTTCTATCGCGAGGGCATATCGGATTACTATGCACCGGGCATAATAGACAAGGTGTGGGCACAGGCTGCGAAAGAGGGCTACGGCAGCTATTTCATAAACAAGGAGGGTGGTATGGTTACCGATGACCACCTTTATGTAAACGACTTCCTGGGACTCCCTTGCATTGATATTATAAATTGTGACCGTAACAGCCCTAATGGGTTCGGCCCTTATCACCACACCGTAAAGGATGATATGGAGTGGATAGATGCAGCCACGTTAAAAGCTGTGGGGCAGACAGTGCTGGCTGTGGTGTATAATGAAAAGTGATTTTTTTGAGATAATATAGAGTTTTTATTACTTTGGCCTGTCATTTCGAACGTTGTGAGAAATCCCAAAAAATTCCCTTCATCTGTTCGGAATGGCATAAACAAATTTAAGCAGTTTCTTATTGACAATGGCTACTATAAACGAAAAACAAGACGATATAATTGAGGAGTTCGGAGCTTTTGACGATTGGCTCGACCGTTACCAGTTGCTCATAGACCTGGGTAGTGAACAGCCACCGCTCGACGAGCAGTACAAGACCGACAATAACCTCATTGAGGGCTGCCAGAGCCGTGTGTGGTTACAGGCCGACTTTGTCGACGGCAAGGTGTTTTTCCGTGCCGAAAGCGATGCTCTCATTGTAAAGGGTATTGTGGCGCTGCTCATTAAGGTATATTCGGGCCACACCCCCGACGAAATCCTCTCTTCCGACCTCAATTTTGTGGAGGCGATAGGCCTTAAAGAGCACCTGTCGCCCACACGCAGCAACGGTCTGCTTTCAATGATTAAACAGATGAGGCTCTATGCCCTTGCCTTCAAAGCGAAGCACGGGTAAAGGACATTGCAGAAATGTTAATATTCAAGGTTGCAAATAGTGTTTTTGCAACCTTGTTTTTTTATTGTTGCATTACATTTGTGGCGATTAATATTTAAATTGTTTTTTATGTATAATAATGATGACACATACGAGGAGTTCTATTCCGATAGTATAGAGGAGATTGTGCGTGAAAGGAATAAGAATAAAGCATTGCGTAAAATGTTCCCTTTGACATTTGGTAATAGCAAGGATAATACTCGTTATTATCTTATGAATAACTTTGATGATGGTAGCTCAAAAAAGGAATTGCTCAATGATGATTTTTTCAAGAATCTTGAAAAGAAATATTCCGGTAATACATTACCAGAGAGTAATAATGTGAGTGGGCGAACACCAGCGGATAATGGTTTTACAGGTAAGTTTAAAACGGCGGCTCGTGGTGTTGTGGAAACGGTAAGCGATGGCGGTGCTAATGGAAAAGATAATAATGCTTCATTAAGCTATATGAGAGAGAGTTTACGTTCGGTTAATGATAATGAAGATTACTACAATCGCAGTACTCCTGATGCAAAAACATTGGATTGGGCAACCCAGAATTGGGAAAATGCTAAAATTGCATACGATGTTGGTTTCATCCACCCAAAACTTAAAAATATTTCGAGTAGCGCACAGCGGTTTGCTCAAAAAATAACAGATGTGGAGGGTAAAGCCAGTGGTAGAATTGAATCAAATGAACAATCGAGTAGAATTGGTGCTTTAAGACATCCAATATGGCAGGCGTATATAACCTCTAGATATGATAAAGGTGTTGCTAAAATTATAGGAGATAATCATGAAGAGAATCCTCAAATGGATTTATCTATTCGGAAATTTAATAATATGTCTGATGCGGATGCTGCGGTTGACTTGTTAAATAATCAAATCGGTCGCAGAATAGGCGAAATAAATAATGGTAAAACCATAAAGGAGTTAAGTTTAAAAGTGCTTGACGAATATTACCAAAATGGTCTGTATTCATTGGTATATGGTTATGATAATTCTTGGAATGTTAAAAAAAATAAAATTACCCAAGATGAATATATAAAATTGAAAAAAATATATAGTTTAGCAGACGATAATGGTTTTCTTCTAGGCGATGATAAAAATATAAATTTAACTGATATTTTGGATTTTATTATCAATTCCTATAAACTGGGAGGCCCTTTTGTAAGAAATAGAATAGAAAGTTTGTATGAGCGTGCAAAAAAGTATATATGTGATGGCTCTAATATTTATTAGTGTTGTTGCTTCTTTCTTTTGTTGTAAAAGAGCTGATTATGATTTTTATGCCTTTGTGGATTCTTGTTGGGCAGGCAAAAATGAAAATGAGTTTGAGATCGATTTTGCCAAAATGGATTGCAAGTGGGATACGTTGTGGTACTATTCGAAAGAGGTGCCTGTTAATTACATAAATGAAAAACACGGAGTATGTTTTAAAGATAAAATCTCGGTGTGGAGCCGGCTTGTGGTATTATATAAGAGTAAGGTGGTGAGTACGCAGGAGTATAATTGGGAGTGTAGCGGTATATATCCGACAATTATTTTTTGTTTAGGTGATAGCGCTGTGATTACGAGTGAAGATGCAAGATTTAATGTAAACAAGTTGGGTAAAGAATTTTATATAGAGAAGATGAAATAATCTTTCTGAATTCAATATTAGAAAAATCTTTCTCTACGGTTCCATAGCAGTGTATGTGCTGTTTTTTGTGAAGTTCTGTGTGCTTCCGGCCATCCCCTCGCGGTTGTATTTTGCTCTTGATGAGGCTTGGGGCGATACTCCCATTGATAGTACGCTCTATATAAACTTTGCCGAAATAACTCCTTTCGAGTGGGACACAATGTATTATTATGAAAGGCATTATCCTTCTGATAGTATAAATGAAAGGCATAATAAGAGGTTGGGATTTTCCTATTCGGAAAAGTGCTTTAAATTGGTTTTTACCAAGCAGGGTAAGGTTGTTTATAATGTTGAAGAAGAATTTGTTGCAATTGATGAATATCCTGGATACGAATTTACCCTCGATAGCGTAAATTGGCAAGTGAGCAAGGATGAGGCTGCTTTTAGAGTGAGTCGCGATAAAATTCCTTTTTATATATACGGAAAAGGATTAAAGGCTGACGATATAAAATAACCGGAGTTCGATATAATAGTTTCACTATAAATTAACGCGTTTGCATAGTGTTTGGCATTTCGAAAGTTAGTTCGCTCCCACATTCGCCAACCGAGAGGGTAACCTCGCAACCTTCGATAAGGGGAAAATTATCTTCGCAGTGCCCCACGGGGAAATTGAAACAGACGGGAATGCCGTAATCTTTGATAATATTATGTATAAGTTCCTGTGTGGTGCCTCCAAAGCCGGTGTGTTCCTTTACTCCGTTGAACTGCCCCACAATGAGGCCTTTTATTTTTCCAAGTGCCCCCGATAGTTTCAATTGGTACATAAGCCGCTCGACACGGTAGGGCTGTTCCCCCGTGTCTTCAATGAATACAATCCGTCCTTCGGTAAAAATGTCGTAGTTTGAGCCGGCAAGCCCTGCTATTACCGACAAGTTGCCGCCTGCAATGCGCCCTTGTGCCGTGCCCTGTATGTTCAGGCGGTGGGGTGCAGTCTTGTAATGTGGCTTGTTGCCTGCAAGAATGTTGAACAGGGCTTCGGTAGCGGGGTGGTGGGGGTGTTGTGCTATGTGCCGGCATTGCGGTGCGTGAATTGATTGCACGCCGCTTGCCACGCACGCTGCGTGCAGAGCCGAACAGTCGCTCATCCCTATAATCCATTTGGGGTGGCGGGCTATGAGTGGCGACAGCTCGTCGAGCAGGTGAACGCAGCCGTAACCGCCGTAACTGCATAGAATGGCTTTTATGTTATTGTCGGTGATGAGTGCCGCGAAGTCGCTTGCCCGCTCCTCGCGTGTGCCGCTGTAATAACCATTGCGGGTAAGGCAGTGTGGTGCAGTAACCACGTTGTAACCCCTGGAACGCAGAACATCGGCAGCCTGCTCCACTATTAGTGGCTCGCGCACGGCTCCTGCCGGCGAGGCTATGGCAATGGTGTCGCCTTTTTTCAGCGGTTCGGGGGTGATAATCATTGTTCTTTCTGTTATTTCCTTTCTTAAAGTCTATTCGTTATATATGTGAACATCTCTATTTTTGTCCATTATAAACTTCTGCTCAAATGGGAAAATATGTTGTTTTTCTATTTCCATTGTTGCAAAATCAGCATCAATCCTTTCTATCACAGAATAGGCTTTAACCTTACCATTGCTAATAAACAGAATTGTAGAAAAATGTTCGAAATTTATGAAATAGTCACATTTGCTTCTCAACCTATTTGACATATTCAGTTTTTTAAACTCATCTTTTCCTGTGTAATAATAGGGTTGTAAAATGAATATGCTGTCATATTCTTCTTTGCAATATTCAGCAATGGAGAATTCCTGCTCAATCTCCTGCCTGTTTAACGATAGCTCGGTTGTAGTTTCTTTTGGGTGAATAAACCCAAACTCATTTAGCACAAACTTTATACTGTCTTTTGTGTGTTCACTACACCCTGTTAGAGATAAAATTATGCCAAGTGTTGCAATGATTGTTTTAAAACCCAAGTTGTAGTTTCCCATTGTTCGCTGCATTAATTACATTATTTAATAGTTCCTCTTCACTCCACCCGTTTATGATAGCTTGGTTGCCCAAAGAATAGCCCACGTTATTGTTGTGCAGGTCCATTGCTTTTGCGTTATTATGTATTTACTATTATTCCTTTCTTGAAGTCTATTCGTTATATATGTGAACATCTCTCTCCTTGTCCATTATAAACTTCTGCTCAAATGGGAATTGTGGTCCGTTCTTTACAATGTCGGTTGTAGAGAAGTATGCGTCTATGGCAGGAATCTCTGTGTATGCCTTTACCGTGTCATTATCAATAAAAATAATTCTTGTATGGGTGTCATCCCCTGTATAACTACACGTACCTCTTAATCTGCCCGACATTTTGTATGGGAGAGAGTCTATAACGTCTCTATTTTCGTAAGGTTGTATTATGTATATACTGTCATACACATTCTCGCAATAATTTGCAAAAGTGAATGGCACTTCAATTGCTTGTTTTTGTAGTTGAAGGTCAAGTTTGGGTTCAATATATCCACGTCGCCAACACGTTGCAAGTGTTATTGTTAGCAGTATGGCAATAGCAAGAAATTTACTTGTTGATTTGTAGCTTCCCATTGTTCGCTGCATTTTTAATAGTTCAACTTCGTTTGTTGCGTGTGAAAATAAATCTTTACTCGCAAGCCTTTGTGCTCACAATCTTGTAGAGCTTGTCGGCAGGGCGCACTTTGCCGGGCACCTTGAACGATACATAAACACCTTTTGGCACGGTATCAACGGGGCCCAAGTCAACGCGGGCCTCTTCCAGGTCGAGGTACATTGCTCCTGTGGTGGGGCCTGTGACAAGCAGTCTGTCGCCCACGTGCAGTTCGCTCGCTTCAATGTAGAATTCACCCACACCTAATTTTGAGAAATATTTTACTCCGCGCCCCACATACACCTTCTTCTCCGTGGCCTGTGAGCCGTAAATGTTGCTCCACTCGCCAATCTTCTGTCCCAGGTAGTAACCATCCCAGAACCCACGGTTGAACACCGTAGCGAGCCGTTTGTCCCAAGCGTCTTTCTTCTCCTCGGTGAGCGTTCCGTTAATGTAGGCATCGAGGGCTTCGCTGTAACACCCCGCAACGGTCTGCACGTATTCGGGACCACGGGCACGCCCCTCAATCTTGAACACCCTCACGCCGGCTTCAATCATCTTGTCGATGAAACGTATGGTTTTCAGGTCTTTGGGCGACATTATGTATTTGTTGTCCACTTCCAGCTCAATGTCGCTTTCGCGGTCCTTCACAATGTAGCCGCGGCGACACACCTGCATGCACTCTCCACGGTTGGCACTGCGCCCAAGCTGGTGGAGCGACAGGTAGCACTTGCCCGATATTGCCATACACAATGCTCCGTGACAGAACATCTCAATGCGTATAAGTTCGCCTTTGGGGCCGCAAATATTCTCGTCGAGAATTATTTTGTGAATGGCTGCCACCTGCTCCATGTTCAGTTCGCGGGCAAGCACCACAACATCGGCAAATTGGGCATAGAACTTCAATGCCTCGCTGTTGCTTATGTTGAGCTGTGTGGAGAGATGCACCTCCATTCCCACACGGTTGCAGTACTGCATCACTGCAACGTCGGCAGCAATCACCGCCGAAATGCCACTCTCCACCGCCGCATCCACTATGCTGTGCATCATATCAATGTCGTTCTCGTATATGATGGTGTTCACCGTGAGATAGCTCTTTATGTTGTGTGCATCGCATATCTCGGCAATCTCACGCAGGTCGTTTATGGTGAATGCACTTGCCGAGTGGGCACGCATATTAAGGTGTTCAATACCGAAATAAATGGAATTGGCACCAGCCTGAATGGCAGCAACAAGGCTGTCGCGTGAGCCCACCGGGGCCATTATCTCAAAATCTTCTCTTTTCATTGTTTTAATGTTTGCAGGGCGAAGTTACTCAAAAAAAACGATTTGGCAGCTATGTTGCCGGTGTATGTGCGTTATATTTTGAAATGTTCTTTGCCAAAGCCTGGTGCTGGTATGCTTTAACACTTTTCTCTATCGGTAAGTTTGCTTGTCTGTTTTGTAAAAAACACAGCGTTTCTTGCGGCAAGAAACGCTGTGCAATATATGTGAAGAAAATAGCAACTGCTATCCGTAGAAGGTTCTTGTGATATTGTGTTGTCTTGCCTTTTGCGGTAGCCTATTGTTTGTAAATTCCCGTTTTTTGCACTAATTTCGCAGGAAAATAGACTGCTTATGAAAATTGCCGACATTGAATTTGGAAAATATCCCGTGTTTCTCGCCCCAATGGAGGATGTTACCGATGCTGCTTTCCGCCTGCTGTGCAAGCGTTTCGGTGTGGATATGGTATATACCGAATTTGTGTCGAGCGATGCACTCATACGCGATGTGAACAGCACGGTGCGCAAGCTCACCGTTTATGAGGAGGAACGCCCTGTGGCCATACAGATATACGGCAACGAGGTGGCTCCAATGGTGGAGGCCGCTTTGCGTGTGGAACAGGCGCGCCCCGATATTTTGGATATAAATTTCGGTTGCCCGGTAAAGAAGGTTGCCCGCAAGGGTTGCGGTGCCGGTATGTTGCAGAATATCCCCAAGCTGTTGGAGATTACAAAAGCGGTGGTCGATGCCGTGAAAATTCCCGTTACCGTGAAGACACGTCTTGGTTGGGACGACAACAGCAAGTGCATTGTGGAACTTGCCGAACGATTGCAGGATTGCGGTATTGCCGCGCTCACCGTTCACGGCCGTACACGCGCGCAGATGTACACCGGCGAGGCCGACTGGGCTCTCATTGGCAAAATAAAGGAGAATCCCCGTATGCACATCCCCATCATAGGCAATGGCGATATAAAAACACCCGAACGCGCCCGTGAATGTTTCGACCGTTATGGTGTCGATGCCATAATGATTGGCCGTGCAAGTTTCGGGCAGCCGTGGATATTCCGCGATGTAAAGCACTATCTTCTCAACGGAACGCCAGCCACCCCTTTCACCTTTGCCGAGTGCATGGATATTCTACGCACGCAAGTGCGCGACAGCGTTGAGCGTTTGGGTGAGCGCCCCGGTATCCTTCACGTGCGCCGGCACCTTGCAGCAACGCCGCTGTTCAAGGGCCTGCCCGATTTTCGCCCCTTGCGCATCGCTCTCCTCCGCGCCGAAAAGGTGGAAGACCTTATGGCTGTGATGGCAGATATCGAGAGGATTTACGGTGCCGAATGAGAACCTTGCTCCACTTTCTTCAACAGGATAAATTTCCCTTCACTGTCAAACAATGATTTATCATCCTTGTATGCCTTGAACTTTGCATCGTGTGGGTAGGCTGTGAACATATCCCCCTCGTGCATAAAAACAACTCCTCCCGGGTGCTCTTCATAAGGATAGGGAAACCAATCGGCGTAATACACAACATTGCCGTTGCGCATAAACGTTATTTTGGTGTAATGAGTATCAAACCTCCAAGATGGAGATGTGAATACTAGTGAGTCCCATTCAAAGGGCATAGTTTCGGCGAGGTCAATTATACACTCCCCATTGTTGTCCTTGTTCCAGAAATATTCCCAACCAATGCGTCTGTCGAATTTATTCTTGGAGGGCTTGTTTTCAATGTACCAGACGACAAATGTGATGATAGCAAATACCAACGCGATTGTGCATATCCCCCCAATGATGCCTGCTGCCCAAAGTATAACTTTGAGTATTTTTTTGCTTATCTTTTTTATTTCATTGTACTCCATGATATTTGTTTCTCTTCAAGTTTTCTTTTCTCACTTTCTTCAACAGGATAAATTTTCCTTCACTGTCAAACAATGATTTATCATCCTTGTATGCCTTGAACTTTGCATCGTGTGGGTAGGCTGTGAACATATCCCCCTCGTGCATAAAAACAACTCCTCCCGGGTGCTCTTCATAGGGGTATGGGAACCAATCGGCGTAATACACGACATTGCCGTTGCGCATAAACGTTATATTGGTATATTCCGACCGGCAGACACCTGCTTCCATTAACTCGTATGTTGGTTTGCAGTGTATTAGCGAATCCCACTCGAAAGGCATAACCTCGGCGAGGTCAATTATACACTCTCCGTTTTTGTCCTTGTTCCAGAAATATTCCCAACCAATGCGCCTGTCGAATTTATTCTTGGAGGGTTGGTAGTAGATATACCAGAATATTATTGCTCCAATGTACAATGCGCCGGCGGTTAGGCATATATAGATGGGTATAAGTATTATCCGCTTAATTATTTTCCATGTTTTTTGTACATAGCATATTATTTCATTGCACTCCATAATGTCTTTCTTCTGTTACTAATATAGTATTGTGAAATGGCAGTTTTCTCACAAGCCATTTCGCTAAATTATGTGAAATCGGTTGTGCCGCCGGTGGTACCAATGATTTTGTGTCTTGCCTGTTGCGGAATAGAACAAATTCCCCAAAACCTTTCAGGGGTTTCGGGGAATTATGTCGGTTGCCGTTCGGCATTGCGATAGGCAAAAGAGATGTGCTTTATCGCAGTTGATGGGCGGCTTTTAAGAAACTGCTTCTAAATAATTCTTCAATGGGTTGGCATACATTTCAAGAATCTTTGTACGCAGGAATGCCTCGTCTTTGTCGGCAAGGTCCACTTTGGCAATGCGGTCGGCAAGATAAGCATCGAGTTTTGCAGCCTCTTCGGCTGTGTAGCGGTCGGCAAAACGGGTGTCGCCGGTGAGCAGCTCGTAATAGTAGTAGTTTATGGGCCAGAAACGGTAGTTGCTGTGTATGTGCTTGTCTATTATGCGTGCTACGGCGTTTGTTATTTCGTTTTTGCCGAGTGTGCGGTCAATCTTGTCAATCTCGTCGTTTATGCAGGCTGCAATGTGGTAGTGTATGGCACCCTTGTAGCCCATAAGTCCCTGCTGCATGTTTACAAGGTCGTCCATTGGCGACTTCTTGTGTTCGGGGTTATCGCGTTTCTGCTGGAACTCCTTGGCTTTGAGGTAGTCACAGGGGTCGTACTCGTAGGATATTGTGGTGGGTGCTATGTTAAGTGCTTTGAGCGAGTCCACCATATTGCCGCCCGAATACATCGAAAGCATCTTTATGAGGCCCTCTTGTGTGATGTCGTTCGAGTCTTTGGCACGCCCTTCGCGCTGTGCAAGCCATATAGGCTGTTTGCGCTCGGTGATGGTGTAGTGCATATATGACGACAGGCGTTTCGACGATGCAAGCATTTCGCGTATCGATGCCGAGCGCTGCACAATGAAACTGCGGTTCACACGCACCAGCTTCTTTATCCAGGGACGAATGAGCAGGTTGTCGCCAATGGCAATCTCCACTGTGTTGCCGGTGTTCTCAACCATCAACAGGCACAGGAATGCCGAGTCCAGAATTATATCCCTGTGGTTCGAAATGCATAGCGGGTTCTGCAACTCCTCTTTCTTCTCGTAACTGAATGTTATGCCGCTGCTCAATTTTGCCAGCAGCCCTTTGAGGAAGGGTGCCACAAGCGCCTTTTGGAAATCGAGGTTGGTTTTCGATGCGCGCATTGCTGCTGCAATCTGCTCAAAAGGCATTCCGGGAAAGGCGTATCCCATTGCCGCCTTGAACTCTTCGTCGGCAATGAGCTCTTCGAAAATCTGCGGGAGCTCTTCGGGGGTGTAAGGACGAATCTCGTCGTACTCTGCGGGGATAATCATAATGTATGTTTTTTTATTGTTGGTTGCGTGCTTGGTGTTGCCGTGCGACAACACTTTTACAAAATACGGCAAAATATTTCAAAAAAGCAACGGCTTGCGGTTTTTTGTTCCCTTTACACCCTTTATATATGTTAAACGCTGTTTAAAAACCAGGTTGTTACGAACAAAAAGGCAGTCGTGGCGATTATCTATGTACGATGCCTTTCCAAAATCTGCTATTGGGCATCGAGGTCTGTCTGTGGTTGATGTGTGATGATTAAACAGGCCGAGGGCGGGCATTATATGGTGCCCGCCTGTTGTTTTTCCAATTTTTCTTGCACTTTTCGCTCCATTATTCGTATCTTCGCATTCAAACAAGTGTAATAAAAGCCGGTGCGAGCCGTTAAAAAGGTATGGACGATATAAAAACATATAAAGACCCGCGAGGTTGTCTCACCATTGCCGAGGAGATGGGCAATGTCCCGTTCCCCATAAGCCGTGTCTATTGGATATACGACGTGCCGCAAGGTGTGGAGCGTGGCTTTCACGCCAACAAACTCTCCTATCAGTATCTGGTGGCGGTAAACGGTACTGTTGACATATGTCTTGAAGACATAAACGGCCGCCGCAAATATCACCTCTGTTCAAGGTCGCAGGGGTTGCTTGTCCCGCCCGAAACGTGGAACGAACTCACCAATTTTTCGTCCGATGCGGTTCTGCTTGTGTTTGCTTCGCACACCTACGACCCCTCGACCTACATAAATTCACACGACGAATTTCTTGAATACATTAACCGATGATAGCTTGTGCAAAAGAATCTGTGACCGTTGTGCGGTACAACGCATCCCTGCAAGGGGAGTGGGATACCTTTGTCGCAGGGTGCAAGAACTTTACATTTCTCTTTTTGCGTGCTTACATCGACTATAACCCCCGTTTCACCGACCACTCCCTGCTTTTCTATAAGGGCGGGAAGCTCGTGGGGGCATTGCCGGCAAATATCGATGGCGACACCCTTGTTTCGCACGGCGGCCTCACATACGGCGGTCTGCTTGTTGGCAAAGGGGCATCAATAGCCTCTGTTGCCGAAATGTTTGCAGCCCTGCGCCGCTATCTTGAAAGTGAAACAAATGTAACAAAGATTGTTTATCGTCCTGTTCCACATATATATGCAACATACCCGGCCGAGGAGGATTTATATATGCTCTTCCGCAGTAATGCCCGCATCGCGGCCCGTCGCATTTCGTCGGTGGTGTGGCAAGGGGAGCCTTTGCCGTTCAGCACATTGCGTCGCCGCAAGGTGAAGCTTGCCGAAAAGACCGGTTTCTCCATTGTGTGCGATAACTATTTTGCAGCCTTTTGGGAGGTGTTGCAGGAAAACCTGCAACAAGTGTATGGCGCGCAACCCGTGCACTCACTTGACGAAATGGAACTGCTTGCCGCCCGTTTCCCGCAAAATATTAAGTTGTATCGTGTTGTCGATGAGGCCGGCGCGACGGTTGCCGGCACGGTGCTCTACATAACATCGCGCGTGGCCCGTGTGCAATACATAGGTTCGGTAACGAAGGGGCGCGAAAATGGTGCGCTCGACCTCCTGTTCCATCACCTTGTACGCAAGGAGTGGTCCCATAAGGAGTTCTTTGACTTCGGCACCTCGGTCGAGGAGGGTGGCCGTTATCTTAACGCGGGGCTTATATTCCAGAAAGAGGGCTTTGGCGGCCGTGCCGTGGTTTACGATTCATATGAGTTCAATATAAACGACATACCCAATGATTAAATATTTCGACCTGCAACGCGTGAACAACTCCTTTGAACCACAGCTTACCCAAGCGGTGGCTTCGGTGGTGCAGAGCGGCTGGTACCTGCAAGGCGCGGTAAACAAGGAGTTCGAAAAGGCTTTTGCCGAGTATTGCGGAACACGTTATTGTGTGGGTGTGGGCAACGGGCTCGACGCTCTCACTCTTGTGTTGCGGGCTTATATGGAGCTTGGACAAATGTCACAGGGCGACGAGGTCATAGTTCCGGCCAACACCTACATTGCATCAATTCTTGCAGTTATACGTGCCGGCCTTGTTCCTGTATTCTGCGAGCCCTGTGAGTGCAGTTACAATATTGATGTTACAAAAATAGAGCCGCTCATAACACATCGTACAAAGGCTATCCTTCCCGTGCATCTTTATGGCAAGGCTGCCGATATGCAACCGTTGATGGAGATCGCGCGCAGGCATTCGCTTAAAGTATTGGAGGATTGTGCGCAAGCCCACGGTGCGCTGTGCGACGGCAAGCGGGTGGGCTCGATAGGCGATGCTGCGGGGTTCAGCTTCTATCCCGCAAAGAATCTTGGTGCGTTGGGCGATGCCGGTGCCGTGACAACCGACGATGAGGAGCTTGCCGCAGCCGTGCGTGCCATTGCCAATTACGGTTCGGCCAAAAAATATGTGAATATCTACAAGGGAATAAACAGCCGCCTCGACGAATTGCAGGCTGCCGCCCTTCTTGTAAAACTGCCCCGTCTCGATGCCGACAACGATGCCCGCCGTGCAATAGCCCGCCGTTACCTTAACGAAATAGATAACAGGCTTGTGAAGTTGCCCTCTTCGGGGTGCGATGCTTCAAATGTGTATCACATATTTCCGCTGTTCACACCGCATCGTGAAGCGTTGCAAGCCCACCTTGCCGGCGGCGGCGTGGAAACGATGATACACTATCCCATAGCACCGCACCGTCAGCAGGCTATGGCCGAATATGCCTCTTTGGCACTGCCTGTGAGCGAGCAACTGCACGCGACCGAGTTGAGCCTGCCCATTTCGCCTGTTATGTCGCCTGGGGAAGTGACAGCGGTCATCGAGGCCGTGAACTCGTTCAGCTTATGAGAATATTGAGCGTAACCGTTTTGTGCAATTAAGAATTTGGTTACATTTGCATAGTATACCATTACAAATGAATTACAACAATAAGTAACAACGAAAAACAATAACTATGAAAAGGGGATTTCTTATGGGGCTTGCGATGCTGTTCGGCATGGCCCTTTCGGCACAGGAACAGCAGGAATTGCTCAACTTGAAGGTTGAGGCACGTGGCGATTATCAGCACGAATATATCCGTGGGGCAACCGACGACGATGCTTCGGGCTTTAAAGGCAAGTTCCTGAATATTCGCATCGACGGCAATATAAGCGACGAGTTCTCTTACTCTTATCGCCAGCGTCTTAACAAGAACGATTCGGGCGACAGCTTCTTCGATGCCACCGACTGGATATATCTTACCTGGAAAAAGCGTGGCTTTGAAGTCTCGGCCGGTAAGCAGGTGGTTGCAATAGGCGGTTTTGAGTATGACCTTGCTCCCATAGACCTCTATTTCTGTTCGGAATGGTGGCAGAATATCCCCTGTTATCAGCTTGGCGCAAGCGTTGCCTACTCCTTTAACGGCGGCAAGGACAAACTGCTTGCGCAGTTCAGCGAGAGCCCTTTCCGTGGCGACGTGGAGGTGGTTGATGCGCTTGGCAATATTTCCACAAAAAAACAGGAGGAGATGTATGCCTACAACCTTATGTGGATGGGTTCGCACGGTTGGTTCAATACACTCTATTCGGTGAATATGATAGAGTATCTTCCCGGCAAGTATATCAACTATATCTCATTGGGCAACAAGTTCGATTTTGGCAAGGTGCAGGTGGAACTCGACCTTATGAACCGTGCGACAAGCGGTCACACATTCTTCTTCTCCAACGTGTCGGCAATCACAAAGATATCGTGGCAACCAACAAAGAAACTCAACCTTTTTGCAAAGGGCAGTTACGACGTGAACAGTTCCGATGTTGATAAAGACTTCCTTGTGGCTGCCGAGACCGAGGTGGCACGCATCGGTGCCGGCGTTGAATATTTCCCGTTGAAGGATGGCCGCAACGATGTGCGCTTGCATGCTGCGGGCTCTTTTACCTTTGGCGAAACACTGCCGTCGGGTGTGTTGCGCGACAACAATACATACATAAGCGTGGGTGTTACCTGGCGTATGAACCTGTTGAGCATTAAAAACGACAAGTTGTTTTAAAATTGTTCAGTAATTCCTGAATGGCCTTTTGACAGGCGGTAGTTGCTTCATAAATTAGAAAAGTTTACAAGTACCAATGAAAAGAATAATGAAATACGTGCCTTCGGGCGTTGTGTGTCTGGCAGTAATATTTCTGCTGTTCGGCTATCTGGCATCGCAGATGGGTACGGCCAATATGCTCAATACCATTATGCGCACGGCACACGACCTGTTGCTCAATACCGTGTTCTATCTTATGGCGATATGTGTGATAACAGGTGCCATAGGCAGGCTTTTTGTGGAGTTCGGGGTGGTGTCGCTGCTCGAAAAACTGTTGCGTCCTTTGATGAAACCGGTATTCAACCTCCCCGGTGTGGCATCGCTTGGCGCAGTGCTGACATTCCTTTCCGATAACCCTGCAATCATATCACTTGCGCAGGACAAACGTTTCAGTGCCTACTTCAAGAAATACCAGTTCATATCGCTCACCAACTTCGGTACAGCATTCGGTATGGGTCTTCTTGTAATAGTGTTTATGGTGGGGCAGTCGTACTTTGTCGAGCCCTTTATAGGGCTGTTCGGTGCAGTGTGCGGCTGTATGGTTTCCACACGCTTGATGCAGTATTTCGTAGTCAAGAACTATCCGCAGTACAAGAGCGAGGATGCTTGCGATGCTCAGGAGGTTGAGGCCATTGAGGCCGAAGAGGTGGAAAAACCTCTTTTCCAACGAATTCTCGACTCGCTGCTCGACGGCGGTCGCACGGGAGTTGACGTAGGTATGGCCATAATTCCCGGCGTGCTCATAATATCTACACTCGTGATGCTCTTTACATTCGGCCCGTCGGCAGGCGGTTATTTTACCGGTGCGGCCTACGAGGGCGTGCAGTTGCTTCCCTGGATAGGTGGCAAGTTAAGTTTTATTTTCGAGTTCCTGTTCGGTTTCCACGACCCGCATCTCATAGCCTTCCCCATAACGGCTCTCGGTGCAGTGGGTGCAGCCTTGGGGCTCATTCCCAATTTTGCATCGGCCGGTTGGATAGATGGCAATGCCATTGCTGTGTTCACTGCAATAGGTATGTGTTGGAGCGGTTATTTGAGTACTCACACTGCAATGCTCGACGCGATAGGTTATCGCCAGCTTACTTCAAAAGCAATCCTTGCCCACACCATAGGAGGTGTTGTGGCCGCTGTTGTTGCTCACTGGGTATATGTTCTCTTTTCACTTGTTTAAGCTATGAAGATTGGTGTTTTGGTTGCAATGACATCGGAATATGAGCAGCTGGCAAAGTTGCTTGCCGGTGCAGGTGAACGTGTCGAGGGTGGAATTTCATATCTTGTCGGCACAGTGGGTGGTAACGAAGTTGTGCTTCGCCGTTGCGGCATAGGCAAGGTGAATGCTGCGATAGGTGCTGCCGAGCTCATACGCTCCTTTTCTCCTGACGTGCTGGTGAGTACAGGTGTTGCCGGTGGCATAGATACCTGTCTGGCTGTTATGGATGTAGTGGTGAGCTCATCGTTGGTCTATCACGACGTATGGTGCGGTATGGGGTGTGAGTACGGGCAGATACAAGGTATGCCTGCGCAGTTCACCGTGTCCGATAAATTATGGGAGTGTGCAGTGGCGTTGAACGATACAATAGAGAACCCCACACGCATACACGCGGGGCTTATATGCACAGGTGATAAGTTCATTACCGACCGCGCTGAACTTAATGTCATAAAATCGAACTTTCCTGCCGGCCTGGCTGTCGATATGGAGTCGGCTGCAATAGCCCAGGCTTGTCACATATATGGTGTGCCGTTTGTGAGTTTCCGCATAATAAGCGACACTCCCGGTGTCGATAACCACATAGAACAGTACGAGAATTTCTGGGGCGAGATGGCGAGCCGTTCCTTTGGCGTAATACGCAGTTATTTAATGAGTATAAGATAATGGAAAAGATACCGAGTTTTAAAATAGACCATATAAAACTTAAACGAGGGGTGTATGTATCGCGCCTCGATGTTGTGGGTGGCGAGGTTGTAACAACTTTTGATGTCCGTATGAAGGAGCCTAACCGTGAACCGGCATTAAGCCCGTCGGCCATACACACAATGGAACACCTTGTTGCCACGTTTCTCCGTAATCACCCGGTGTGGGCTTCCCGCATAATCTATTGGGGCCCTATGGGTTGCCTCACAGGTAATTATCTCATTGTGAAGGGCGAGGTGGCTCCTGTGGATATTCTTCCTTTGCTTCGCGAGGCTTTTGAGTTTGTGGTTTCGTTCGAGGGGTGTGTGCCCGGTGCCACGGCCCGCGATTGCGGCAACTATCTGCTTATGAACCTGCCCGAAGCGCAGTGGGAAGCGCGTAAATATCTGTCCGAGGTGCTTTTGTGTGCCACCGAGGAGAATATGGTATATCCCGAATAGGGGCTCACCTGCAAAAGTCGAGGGAATAAAACTTTCTCACTCCTAAATCCTCGGTGGCCCGTGAGCAATTCTTTCTATCATTGAATTCCTTTATTTACTTTTTGTCGCTCAAAAAGTAACAAAAACGCCCGGCACACGGGGCGTTCAAGTCGCTCCTGTCTCTGCTCGTGAATTGCTTTAAGCAATATAACTCGTTCGCCACTCGCTTGTCGCTGCAAGCCTTTCTGCCGTTTGCAGGGTGCTGCGTAACTCGCTCCGTGCGGCTATATAAGATAAATTATACCCGCACTGCGCTCAAACAGTACTCGCACAATGGCCTGCCCCCGGCAGGGCTCTCCGCTGTCTCTCTTACGGTGCCGGTTTCTTTTTTAGAATTACTTTTGCTTGCGTTGTGCAACGCAAAGGTAATTCGTCGCTGAAAGCGA
>SUXO01000040.1 GCA_015060885.1 Bacteroidales bacterium | reverse complement strand
CAATGAGAGAATAACCGACAAATAACACCGAGAAGTCAAAAGCAAGAATGTTTAGTATCGTATATAGTGAGTGCCCACACCTTTTTGCTACTGAGCCGTTTTTAGTAAATCGTTCAGAGTTTATCGCGATGTTGCAACCCGCCATTTTGTCACGCTCTCCCGACAAAATGACACAAAAACCAAGCTGGCCCAAAAATTGTTTCTTTACCGGTGAAAGCAAACAAAAATTATTAACCATTAAACAGTTTCTTTGAAAATGAACTTCAACAAATTTACAATCAAGGCCCAAGAGGCCATTCAAGAGGCTGTAAACAGAGTACAGTCACTTGGTCAGCAGACAATTGAGCCCGCCCACATAATGAGCGGAATACTCAAAAGCAGCGAACAGATAAGCAGTTTCCTGCTCAACAAGGCAGGAGGCGATTACCGACTGATAAAAAGCGAGGTGGAAAAACAGGAAACCACCTACCCCAAAGTACAAGGCGGCGAACCTTACCTGGGCCGACAAGCAAACGAAGTATTGCAGAAGGCCGAGGAGGCAGCAAAGAAATTCGGCGACGAGTTCATCTCCATTGAACCCATTATTCTCGCACTCATAAAGACGAGCAACCCCGTTGCAACCATTCTCAAAGAGAGGGGTATCACTGCCGACGCAATGGAAAAAGCCATCGTGGAGTTGCGCAAAGGCGAGAGTGTGAAGTCGCAGACAGCCGAGGAGAGCTACCAGGCATTGGGAAAATATGCCGTAAACCTTAACGAAGCAGCCAAAAGCGGGAAACTCGACCCCGTAATAGGGCGCGACGACGAAATACGCCGCATACTTCAAATATTGAGCCGCCGCACAAAGAACAACCCCATACTCATTGGAGAGCCCGGTACCGGAAAGACCGCAATTGTCGAAGGGCTCGCCCACCGTATAATACGCGGCGATGTCCCCGACAACCTGCGCGACAAGGAGATATACTCGCTCGATATGGGCGCGCTCATAGCCGGTGCAAAGTACAAAGGAGAGTTCGAAGAGCGTCTTAAATCGGTAATAAACGAGGTGACAAAAGCCGAAGGAAAGATAATTCTTTTCATCGACGAAATACACACCCTCGTAGGAGCCGGCAAGAGCGAAGGGGCTATGGACGCAGCCAACATACTTAAACCCGCACTCGCCCGAGGCGAACTGCGCTCAATAGGTGCAACCACCCTTGACGAGTACCAGAAATACTTTGAGAAGGACAAGGCACTGGAACGCCGTTTCCAGAGCGTAATGGTCAACGAGCCCGACAAGATGAGCAGCATATCCATTCTGCGTGGCCTCAAAGAGCGTTACGAAGGGCACCACAAAGTGCGCATACAGGACGATGCCATAATTGCCGCCGTAACATTGAGCGACCGCTACATAACCGAGCGTTTCCTCCCCGACAAGGCTATCGACCTCATAGACGAAGCCGCTGCAAAACTACGTATGGAACGCGACTCACTCCCCGAAGAACTCGACGAAATATCGCGCCACATAAAACAGCTCGAAATTGAGCGCGAGGCAATAAAGAGAGAAAAAGACGAGAAGAAGATCGCGCAACTGAAAGCCGAAATTGCAGCACTCAAAGAGCAAGAACGTGACCGCCGCGCCAAGTGGCAGCACGAAAAGGAGCTTGCCGACCGCATACAAAACGCAAAACAGGAGATTGAGCAACTGAAATTCGAAGCCGACAAGGCCGAACGCGAAGGCGACTACGGGAAGGTGGCCGAAATACGATACGGCAAGATAAAAGCACTAAACGACGAGATTGCCACCGTACAAGGCAAATTGCAGGAGGCCCAGCAAGGCAATGCAATGATAAAAGAGGAGGTGACCGCCGAAGATATTGCCGATGTAGTATCGCGCTGGACAGGAATACCTGTGAGCAAGATGCTGCAAAGCGAGCGCGAGAAACTGCTCAACCTCGAAGAGGAACTGCACAAACGTGTGATAGGACAGGAAGAGGCCATAAGCGCAGTGAGCGATGCAGTGCGCCGCAGCCGCGCCGGACTGCAAGACCCCAAACGCCCCATAGGCTCATTCATCTTCCTGGGCACCACAGGCGTGGGAAAGACAGAACTTGCCAAAGCCCTCGCAGCCTACCTCTTCAATGACGAATCACTGATGACACGCATAGATATGAGCGAATACCAGGAGAAGTTCACCGTGTCGCGCCTCATCGGAGCCCCTCCGGGATACGTAGGTTACGAGGAGGGCGGACAGCTCACCGAAGCCGTACGCCGCAAGCCCTACTCCGTTGTACTGTTCGACGAGATTGAGAAAGCCCACCCCGATGTATTCAACACCCTCTTGCAGGTACTCGACGACGGGCGACTCACCGACAACAAAGGCCGTTGCGTCAACTTCAAGAACACCATAATAATCATGACAAGCAACCTGGGCAGCAGCTACATACAGGAGCAGTTCGAAAAGATAAACGACAGCAACCGCGAAGAGGTAATAGAAGAGACAAAGGAGAAAATAATGGAGATGCTCAAAAAGAGCATACGCCCCGAATTCCTCAACCGTATAGACGAAACAATTATGTTCACTCCGCTCGACGAGAAAGAGATTGAACAGATTGTGGAGTTGCAGATTGCCTCTATTGTAAAAGTGATGCAGGAGAACGAGGTTACACTCCAAGTGGACAGCAATGCCATTAAGTACATTGCATCGGCAGGGTTCGACCCCGAATTCGGCGCCCGCCCCATAAAGAGAGCCATACAACGTTACCTGCTCAACGATCTCTCGAAGCAGCTTCTTGCCGGCAGTGTCGACAAGAGCAAACCAATTAAGGTGAGCAGCGATGGCAATATGCTGACATTCAGCAACAACTAAAAAAACAATCCCCAACCACTTCGCTGGTTGGGGATTGTGTCATAAATATCAAAGTCTATTATTTGGAAAGTTTCATTCCAAGCATCATACCACTGTAATTCTCCAAAAGAGCCGAAACAGTCTGCAACGATGCAGAAGTGGTACTTGACGAAGAGGAACCGCCACCAAGCAACGAACCGAGGCTGCCCGAATTAGACGAAACGACAGAGGTTGCTTTCTTTATGAGAGTAAGCAATTTGTCGGCATCGAACACAAGCTCCAAGTTAGAGAAGTTGTACGAAACGTGCGCAGTCATCGACACATAGCCATAGAAATTAAGGGCAACAGTCTTATCCTCCTTGTTAAGAGCATAGGTTCCTTTCAAAGCACGGCCTTTTACGGTGAATGTACAAGAGTCACCTTCGAGGAACGCGAATGTACACACACCGGGTGCTACGCCCACCTTTGCCAAATAACCGTCGAGTTTCTTTTCTATGGTACCCGCAGCCGCGCTGCCGCCGATATTGGCAAGGGCATTCTCACTTTCGAGCACGCAGGAAACACCCTCATAGTTCCACTCGCCGTTTATTGTTGCCTCGGAAACAGGCATGCTGTTGCCGATAAGATTACCGAGTACATTTTTGAGTGCATCGGTTGTTGTGGATTTGAGGTTATCGGCAGACGATGTGGTTGCCGATGTATCCGACGAACCTGCAACTTTCTGAAACAGGGTACCCAAATTCCATTGAGCCGAGGCTGTAACTGTCACAGCGCACACGGCAAACATCAAGAAGAGACGTTTCATACTTATTCGGCTGCGCCCTCCTCGGCGGGTTCTTCAAAATCCACTATTCCGTTGGCAACCAAAATGTTGTACCACGAATACATCTTCTTTATGTGGGTGAGATAGACACGTTCGCGGTCGTAATCGGGCATAACCGACTCGAAATACTCTACGAGTTCTTCGGGAGTAGCCAACTTCAAATCCATAGGAAGAACGGCACCCTCCTTCTCGTAAATCTTCTTGAACACCTCGCGCAAGGGCACCTCCTCGGTGTCGGTATATATCGCAATGTCGTCCAACATCACCACCTTGTCGCTGTTGTGTACAGGCATACGTTTTTTTGTAGCATCTACAACCTCGACAACCAACATATTGCGCCCGCTCGACAGCAGACGATAAAGACCGGGTTTACCCGAAATAGTCAAAATTCTTTCAAACATATAAATAAACTTTTTCAAAATTATTCAATTCAAAACCACGACATAGCCGTTTTATATCGCGAAGTTAAGACATCGGCCGTTCATTGCAAAACAAATTCTGTTAATGAACGTTTAGCGAACGTAATTCTTCGACAATCTCCAACAATTGAGGCATTACGGGTGTTGTGCCATCGTTGCGTAACGAATAGTCGGATAGCAGAAGCAAATCGTTGGCCGGCATCTGGTTCTGCAAGCGGCTCACCACTTGTGAACGGGTTAGACCGCCACGCTCCACCACCCTGTTTATGGTGGTCTCCTCGTCGGCCCACACAACAAGCACCTTGTCAACCGCATCAATCATACCCGACTCATAAAGGATAGCACTCTCAACAGCAACAATATCACTGCCGCTCTGCGCTGCCCACGATATGAAATCCTCTTTCACACAGGGATGCACAAGAGCATTCACACGGGCAATATTATCACTGTCGGTAAATATGCGGGCTGCAAGCCACTGCCTGTTCAGCGAACCGTCGGCATTATAGCACTCCTCGCCGAACATACGTTTAAGAGCCTGTACGAGCGATGCATCGCACTGCATAAGACTCTTTGCACGGCTATCGCAGTCATACACCGGAACTCCCATAATGCCCAACATTCGGGAAACGACCGACTTGCCACTGCCGATGTTGCCTGTTACAGCCAGTTTCAGTACCTTGCCCATTATTTCTCTATTATGTATTCAACGTCGGATGGAACCACGACAACATCTGTTGCATACGAAGGGGCACGCAGCAACTTCACGGCAACCGTTGTACTCTCGGAATCGAAGACATCGATATAACTCACACCCACCTCGAACTCATCGGCCGACACGCGGTTGTACTTATCCATACTCACATTGAACATCACCTGAACCTGTGACGGGAAGGTGCGCAATTTGTAGGTGTCGGGAAAATCGACAGCATGCACCGGCAACCTGAAACTCTTTTGGGTATAAGGGTACACCGGAACCGTTATGGTGACCTCCGATGGAGTGCAACTATTCACGCTGCCGGGGATATCCAACGGCAAGGTAACAACCAATGTATCGCGCAGTTCGTTGCGTTCTATTCTCTGTGTATATATCTGCTTAATGCTGTCGGCAACCTGCAAGGGAGCAAACAGCCACACCGAATCGGGTGCAAGGAGCACATTGCCCAACGCATACTGCCTTGCCGGTTTAAATACGCCATTCAAAGCAACGGGAAAGCGTGTCGCGCTCTCCTGTGTATAATAGATTAGAGTGTCGGGAGAGAATGCAAGAAACGTAGTCGAAGAACTCAACTGTTTCTTGATATTCTTCTGCAACATTTCAGCCGACAGGAGCAAACGTCCCTTCTTGTTCATAAATTCGGAATAGTTGACCGAAATGGGAAGGAAAGAGCCCAACTTATAGTTCATCAATGTTGTGCCCCTGTCGCGCACCCTGACAAGGACCTCCTGGTCCTGCGATGAAATTTTTACATCATCGGGCACACCCTTGACCGACACACTGAACCTGATATCGGTTTCGTAGTCCTGGTTAAGCGTAAGCATCAACCATAGACAGCACGAAACCAACAAAAAGAAGAGGAAGGGAAGGAAGTCGCGTCCCGATAGAGATTTTATGCTTTTATTCTTCAAAGCACCCGATGTTTTTAAACAGTTTCTTACTGCTGCTGCGAAGCTGCGGGATTGGCAAAAATTGTAGATTTATCGACACGGATGTTCACGTTGTGCGCAACTTCAAGAACAACAATATTGTCGTTAATCTCTTTTATTTTACCATATATGCCACCGCTGGTAACCACCTCCTGGCCCGCTTGCAAGCCTTTGCGGAAGTTATCGATCTCCTTCTGACGCTTACGCTGCGGGCGTATCATCATAAAGTACACTATTGCAATCACTGCAATAATCATAAAATACTGGCTACCGAATATCATTTGCATCCAGTCGCCCGATGCCGCTTGTAATAAAATCATAATCGTTACTGTTTTAAGTTATATAAGTTATTTCTTTATTTTACCCTCTTCGCGCAGCCTCTTTGTTATGGAGTCGAGGAGCCCGTTCACGAACGAACCGCTCTTTGCTGTGCTGTAATACTTTGCAATCTCCACATACTCGTTGAGTGTCACACTCAAAGGAATGTCGCCGAATGTAAATACCTCGGCAAGAGCCACCTGCATTATTACGACGTCCATAAAGGCGAAACGCGACATATCCCAGTTCTTCGAGTTGTCGGCCATAAGTTTGCGGTATTCGTCGGCATTCTTTATTGCCGCGTGCAACAGATTGCGTGCATACGACATATCCTCAACATCCTTGTATTCGGGCAACAGTTCCTGCTCGGCACCGGCACTCTCCTCGAAACGCTTTATAGTCTTTACCACAAAGGTATCCACGATGGACTTGTCGTCGTTCCAGTAGAGGCTCTGCTCTTCGAGCATTGCATCGAGTTTCTCGTTGTCGAAAATGAATGCCTTGTAGAGCTTGCGCCAGAGTTCGCGGTCCTCTTCGTATGAAGATTCCTCGCTTGCCATATACTCCTTATAAATATCACTCTCTTCTATCCGGTCGAGAAGTTCACGCAGAAGGTCGGAGTGCTCCACCCAATCGAGCTTGCTCTTTTCGGCAAACTTGCACAGCTGGATATTTTCTTGGAGCTGGGCCGCAAAGCGGTTGTTTACAAATTTAAGATTGGGGTTGATGTCGCTGTCGGTGGGACGCAACTTCATACTCTTGAACGAAATTCTGTCGGACGCATAGTTTGTTATACCGACAATAAGAAGCAATAGATGTTTGTAAAGGTCGTATGCCTTTGAAAGGCTGAAAAACACCTCCTCCTCGGCAGCCTTGACACTCTTGCCGCTGTTCTGATAATAGGCGTAGACGATCTGTACTACTTTAAGACGAATGAGAACTCTGTTAATCATAAAATTATTGTCTGATTGTTGCAAAGGTCGCATTTTCCCGCGACACGCGCAAATAAAAACTATTTTTTCTTCAAAGATACTATCGATTTATAGAAGTTCCTTAAATATTACCTATTACGTTTTAAGAACAAACGTTTGGTAATAGTGTTCGGCAATTCATTCTCATAATGCGAAACAAAAACCAATGTCTTGCCCGGCCGTTGCGAGAAAGCCTCTATTATGGCACGTGCCATACTGCGTTTATAGGTGTCGAGGCCGTGCAACGGTTCATCGAGAATGAGCAGCGAAGGATCCTTCACAAAAGCCCGCGCAAGCAGCACCAGGCGTTGTTCGCCGCTCGATATTTTAAGGAACGACTTGTCGCGCAGGCCCGATATGCCGAACGTTTCGAGCCACCATTCACAGGCTGCAAGTTCTTCGGGCGGAGTACTCACATAAAGGCCTATGCTGTCGTGCAGGCCCGATGCCACAATATCAATCACCGGGAGGTTGCGCAGATAGGAGCGATGCATTTCGGGGCTAACATAGCCTATGTGCTTTTTTATCTCCCATATACTCTCCCCTGTTCCACGCTTGCGCCCGAAGAGTTCAATGTCACAAGCATAGGACTGCAAGTTGTCGGCACACACAAGGCTCAAAAGAGTCGATTTCCCGGCACCGTTCTCGCCCGACAAGGCCCACACGTCGCCCTGCTCCACAACCCAGTCAAGTTCTTTGAGAATGACACGCTCGTCATACTTTACCGATACCTTATTGAGCCTCACCACCTCGCCGCCTGCCTGCGAACGGTAAGCATCAGCCTTCTGCGGCAACGAAAGGACTCTTTGCTGTGCCATCTTAATGGCAGCGACATCGAGTACAATATCCAAGTGCGAGAGATATTCGGCCCTTGACACCTTTGCCCCCACCGACATATTCTCGACGGGAACCACCGAGGTAATGAATTCGGGAACATCGTCGAGCTGCGACAGCACAAGCACTATCTGCAAGTTCTTTCTTGCCGACAACTGCCCCAACACACTGCAAAGCAAGGCCCTGGTAGCCACATCAAGACCAATGAACGGGTTATCTATTATGAGCAGGCGGGGCGATGAGAGCAATGCTTCGGCTATCTGGAATTTACGCAACTCGCCACTGCTCAACAACACAATGCGCTTGTCGATAAGATGGTCAATGGAAAACATATGCAACACCTCATCGAGCAGTTTTTCGTCCCCGACCTTGCCCAGCAACTCACGCAATGTAGGGATTGCATCGTCCTGGTCGTGAGTATTCCAGCGCAACTGGTAACAATAATTGGCATCGGCCGAACCGTATGTGTCGCGGAAAGTGATATATTTCACATTCTCATACACCCTGTTGCTCTGCGACGGCGAGAAATCATACTCGATGCTGCCCTCGCACAGGGGATAACGCCCAAGCAACACATCGACAAGCAGGCTCTTGCCGGCACCGTTCGGGCCCACAACAGCTATATGCTCCCCTTTTTTAATCTCCAATGAAACAGGAAACGCAAAACGGGCCACACTATCACGCGCGACACCACCCTGCAATCTTATCATAAATTCTTCGTTCATAACTGCTCTGCAAAAAAACGGGTGCAAAATTACAAAAAAATACGACAATACGGAAAAGAAAAACAGGCATAAAAAGCCCGCAACGGAAAAGTAATTGTAAAAATGAGCGTGCAAACAACAAAAAAGTAACAAAAAACATTGATTTTTAATTTTTTTTAATCATATTTGCCGTTAGATATACGAATAGCACACAAACTATTACGAATGGAAGACTACAAAAAGAACGTAATGAACGAAGGCGAAAAGGAAATAGTATATTCACAAGCCATAAAAGCCGGCAAAAGAATATACTACATCGATGTAAAAAAGAACCGCAAGGATGAGATGTACCTCTCGATAACCGAAAGCAAGAAGATTGTTTCGGGCGAGGGCGACAACACTTCGGTCTCATTTGAAAAGCACAAGATATTCCTCTATCGTGAGGATTTTGAAAAGTTCCTCACCAGCCTTAAAGAGGCAATCGGCTACGTTGTTGCCGAACAGGGCGAGTTGCAGCCACGCATCACACCACAAGGCGAACAGGAGCCTGCAACTGAAAAGCTCGATATCGACATAGATTTTTGACCTCTGCCGCAATCAAGTGCAATTAAGAAGCAAACTTCTTGTTTTTTCAAAAAATAAAGCGTACCTTTGTGCCCGCTTTTAAGACATCGTGTGATGGCGAATTAAGCAAATCATTAACCTTAATTTAGAGTAACACATTTATTATGAAATCAATCAGCATCAGCGGTTCGGCAAGAACCGAGGTAGGCAAGAAAGCTACCAACGCATTGCGCAAAGAGGGTAAAGTACCCTGCTGCATCTATGGAGTGGAGAAAGACGAGAACGGCCCCGTTACAAAAACATTCAGCGTAACAACAGAGGCTCTTCGCAAGCTCGTTTACACACCCGATATCCACGTAGTAGACCTCACAATCGACGGCAAAGCTACAAAAGCTATCTTGAAGGATATCCAGTTCCACCCCGTTAAGGACACAATCCTCCACGTAGACTTCTACGAAATCACAGAGGAGAAACCCATCGTTATGGCAGTTCCCGTCAAATTGCAGGGATTGGCCGAGGGTGTACGTGCCGGTGGTAAGCTCGTTCAGTTGCAGCGTTACCTCAAAGTTAAAGCTATCTACACATCAATCCCCGAATTCCTTACAGTTGACGTAACTCCCCTTGCACTTGGCAAGTCAATCAAGGTTTGCGAACTCTCATTCGAGGGCTTGGAGCTTGTAACAGCAAAAGAGGCACTCGTATGCGCAGTGAAGACAACACGTGCTTCACAGGCAGCAGCCGCAGCAGCAGCGAAATAATTCAGCCTATAAAAAATGAAATATCTCATTGTAGGATTGGGCAACATCGGAAGCGAATACGAAGGAACCCGCCACAATATAGGATTTACGGTATTGGATGCCTTTGCAAAGGCATCCAATACTATTTTTGCCGACAAGCGTTATGGCTTTGTGGCCGAGACATCGTGCCGTGGCCGCAAGCTCATACTGCTTAAACCATCGACCTATATGAACCTCAGCGGCAACGCTGTACGCTACTGGATGCAGGCCGAAAAGATTCCGTTGGAAAACGTGCTCGTAATTGTCGACGACCTTGCACTGCCTGTGGGAGCACTGCGCCTCAAAGGGCAAGGCAGCGATGGCGGACATAACGGGCTTAAACACATAGCAGCCACGCTGGGCACAACGGCATACGCCCGTTTGCGCTTCGGAATAGGAAATGATTTCGGCAAGGGACACCAGGTAAATTTTGTGCTTGGGGCTTTCGACAGCGAGGAGCAGAAAAAGATAGATGAACAGCTGGCTGTCACCACCGAAATAATAAAGAGTTTCTGTTTTGCAGGGCTTGCACGCACAATGAACCAGTTCAACAAAAAAGGAATAGGAAAAGAATGAGCGACCAGGCACGCATAGACAAATGGTTATGGGCCGTGCGCATATACAAGACACGCAGCATAGCCGCAGAGGCATGCAAGAAAGGGCATATAATGATTGGCGAGCGCAGCGTGAAGCCGTCACACACAGTGCGCGAGGGCGACATAGTGAAGGTAAAGAAAGCCCCCATAACCTATTCGTTCCGTGTGCTAAAAGCCGCCGAGAACCGCGTGGGAGCAAAACTTGTTCCCGAACTGATGGAGAACATAACACCCAAAGAGCAATACGAAATTCTGGAAATGAGCAAGATAAGCGGCTTCACCGACAGAATGCGCGGCACAGGAAGGCCCACCAAAAAGGAGCGCAGGGAGATTGACCGCTTCTCGGAGGAGATTTTCGATTCCGGTTTTGAAGAATTTGATTTCGATGAACTATAAAATGAATGGCGACCAATGGTCGCCATTCATTTTATTTTACGGCTGGGAGAAAAAAGTTCAGTAGAAATTTAGTGTGGACAAATTGAATCTTTAATAAGTTGTGCTCCCTCACGCAGCCCTTTGTGTAACAAAATAACTCACGTTCGGCATAATGCAAATAAATTTGCCTTCTTACTCTCGCTTAATCGTTATTTTCGCTTTCTGCGACGAATTACCTTTGCGGTGTACAGTACAAGCAGAAGTAATCCAGAAAAAGAAACCGGCACCGTAAGAGAGACAGCGGAGAGCCCTGCCGGGGGCAGGCCATTGTGCGAAAGCTCGTGCAAATGAGCGAGTGAAAGTTTGCTTGCACGCAAAGCGAATGCAGCCGAGGTTGCGCGAAGCGAGACTGTGTGACATAAGTTGACAATGCTTGCTGTTCGCATCCCGCACTACGTGCGACTAATTGCTGCAAGCATTGTCTATTAAATTACATTTAATTGCGCAGCACCCTGTCGGCAACAGATAGGCTTGCAGCGGCAAGCGAGGAACGAACGAGTTATATTGTGCAACAATTCACGAGCCGAGGCGTGAGCGACTGATTTTACTCGCGTGCCGGGCGTTTGGTTCTTTGCGCGACAAAGAACGTCAAAGGTATATTTCCAATGAGAGAATAACCGACAAATAACACCGAGAAGTCAAAAGCAAGAATGTTTAGTATCGTATATGGTGAGTGCCCACACATTTTTGCTACTGAGCCTATTTTAGCACTCCCTCCGAAATTTACACGTAAATTTCTCGTCCCTCTGCGAGAGGGACAGTTGTTTTTCTGTTCTATTGTTTTTCGTTGCTTGCGTTTTCGGGCAGACACATCGGTCTGCCCCTACAACAAAACCTGAAACCTCTTCACCGGAGCATTACTGCCCGCCTTTCGACCTTTTAGTTCAAAAAACAATATCACTTGCCGGGATAGACTTTGGCAAGGAAACGCTCGCGGTCGACAATAAAACGAACGTGAGTACCCTTCCCTATCACCCCTTCGCCATCGCTTGCCTCAACATCGAAAAGCAGTTTTCGCCCCTCAACCGCAACAAGCACCGCGGTTGCCGATATTTCAGCACCGATACCCGACGGCTTTATATGAGTGGTATTAATTTCGGCACCAACTGTCGTGGAGCCTTCGGGCAGCACCGCAGCCACAGCATTCATTGCAGCATTCTCCATCAATGCCACCATAGAAGGTGTGGCAAAGACATCCATTCCGCCCGACCCCACCATTGAGGCACAATTACTCTTTTCAACCGTTACACGGCTTGTATATTTCAATCCTTCTTTTAGCATAATCACATTGATTTATAGGTCCTTAACCGATGAAGCGATATTGACGATGGTTTTTACCGCATTCTCCATTACATTGAGCGACACAAACTCATAACGGCTGTGGAAATTTATGCCACCCGCAAAGAGGTTCGGACAGGGAAGCCCCATAAAGGAGAGCTGTGCGCCATCGGTTCCACCGCGTATGGGCTTTACCACCGGTTTCACACCCGCCTTCTCCATTGCCGACTTCGCAAGTTCTATTATATACATCTTGGGCTCCACCTGCTCACGCATATTGCGATACTGCTCTTTAAGTTCCAAAGCAACCGTGCCGGCACCGTAACGCACATTCATCTCATCGGCAACCCTGGACATAAAGGCCATACGACGTTCGAAAAGTCCACGGTCGTGGTCGCGTATTATATAAGAGAGCTCGGCCGAATCCACTCCGCCACTGATACTCATAAGGTGGAAGAAACCCTCGTAGCCCTCGGTACATTCAGGCGACTCGGCAGCAGGAACTGCATCGACAATAGCCGTTGCCACACGCAAGGCGTTCAACATCTTGCCTTTGGCATAACCGGGATGCACATTGCGCCCCTGTATTTTGAAGTTCGCCGAACCGGCATTGAAGTTCTCGAATTCTATTTCGCCCTCGGCACTACCATCGACCGTATATGCCCAGTCGCAACCGAATAGCGGCACATTGAAATTATGCGCTCCACGGCCTATCTCCTCATCGGGGTTGAAGGCTATGCGCACTTTGCCGTGCTCAATTTCTGGATGTGCTTGCAGATAGGCTATGGCCGAAATTATTTCGGCAACACCGGCTTTGTCGTCGGCACCCAGGAGGGTATGCCCGTCGGTCACCACAAGCGAATGCCCCACATAGTCGGCCACTTCGGGGAAATCCTTTGCCGAAAGTACAATGCCGGCTTTGTCGTCGAGCACAATATCACCGCCCGCATACTCCACTACACGCGGCTTCACATTCTTGCCGCTCATATCGGGGCTTGTGTCGAGGTGGGCGATAAAGCCAACCACCGGGAGTTTCCGGGTGCTGTTCGACGGCAATGTGGCATAAAGATAGCCCTTGTCGTCGAGCACAACCTCTTCGAGCCCCATAGCTTCGAGTTCCTCTTTCAGGAAACGGGCAAAGACCATCTGCCCCGGTGTTGTAGGCACCGTGTTTGTATCGTCGTTCGATTCTGTATCAAAAGCCACATACTTTAAAAAGCGTTGCAGCATATTCTCTTTAATTTCACTCATAATAAAACAGGTTTTCTTCGGTAAAAATAACCATTTATACAGAGAGAGGCAACTTTTAAATGAAATATTTGTGCCACAGCAATACAAACTTATTAAAAAGCAGATTGTTTTCTATACATACCAAACTTGAAGAATATGCTGATAAAGAAAATCAAAGGCCGCGAAATACTCGATTCACGCGGCACACCCACCATTGAGGTGGAAGTCATTTTGGAGAATGGCTGCACAGGCCGGGCATCGGTACCGTCGGGTGCATCGACAGGCGAGAACGAGGCAATTGAACTGCGCGACCACGAGGAGAGATATGGCGGCAACGGGGTACTGAAAGCCGTGCGTAACATAAACAAGGAGATTGCACCCTGCATAGAAGGAATGTGCGCCCTTGCCCAACGCGAAATAGATGCCAGGATAGTTGAAACCGACGGCAGCGAGAACAAAGCCAACCTGGGCGCAAATGCCACGCTTGGTGTCTCCCTTGCAGTAGCCCGCGCGGCAGCCCGTGCCACGGGAACACCCCTCTACCGTTACATAGGCGGAATTGATGCGCACATACTGCCCGTTCCGATGATGAACATTATAAACGGCGGCAAGCACTCCGACGCGCCGATAGCCTTCCAGGAATTTATGATACGACCAAAGGGCGCAACATCCTTTAAAGAGGCGTTGCGGATGGGAGCGGAAACATTTGCCGCATTGAAGAAAATTCTTTACAAAAAGGGATACAGCACTTCGGTGGGCGACGAGGGCGGCTTTGCCCCCGCAATGGAGAGCATCGAAGAGGTACTCGACTGCATAACCGCAGCCATTAAAGAAGCCGGCTACACAGCAGGAAAGGATATAAGCATTGCGCTCGATTGCGCAGCGTCGGAACTATACCGCGACAACATATACGATTATGCAACCTTTGAGAGCAATGGTGCAGGCCTCACCGCCGACGAACAGATAAAACTCCTAACCCGCCTCACCGAAAGATACCCCATTGACAGCATAGAAGACGGAATGGCCGAAAACGACTGGGCCGGATGGCAAAAACTCACAAAGGCTATCGGCAACAATTGCAACCTTGTGGGCGATGACCTCTTTGTTACCAACAGCAAATTCCTGCACCGCGGCATAAAGGAGAAGTGCGCCAACAGCATTCTCATAAAGCCCAACCAGATTGGCACATTGAGCGAAACGCTCGACACCATTGCACTTGCAAAGGCCAACGGGTATAAAACCATAATAAGCCACCGTTCGGGCGAAACCGAGGACACCTTCATTGCCGACCTTGCTGTCGCCACCAATTCGGGCCAGATAAAGACCGGTTCCCTGTGCCGCAGCGAGCGCATTGCCAAGTACAACAGGCTGCTCCGCATCGAAGAGGAGCTGGGAAAGTGCGCCCGTTACGGATACCAAAAGGAATAACAACCTATAAAACAACCGCCCCGTGTATCACTACACAGGGCGGCCAACAATCATACAATCAAACTAGCATTGCAATCTATAATATAAAAGTTAAAGATTAAGCAAATAACAATATTCTATTATATAGCAAGCAGTTATATCACACAGCAACATTCGTCTGCCGTTTCAGGTAATCGACAATGGCACTCTCAATGAGTTCGTGCCCCGCATCGTTGGGATGAATGCCGTCTTCGCATATATAATCGGCAAAATTCTTACGTTCCAGGAATACCGATGTAATATCTATTACCGGCACCCGCTTCATCGCCCCCAAACGGAATATTTCCATATTGTAACGCTCGTGCCAACGGTCAATCGACAGCACCGTACCACCCAACCACTGCAATATATTGCCGCCGTTGAGTCCTTTTGATACGTGAGCAAAGAAACGATTGGGTTCAAGCACCGGCAGTGACAACAATACAGGATTAGAACCCAACGATTTAACATAATCTATTAAAGCAGAATAATACTCAACGAATTGACCTATCGGAGTTCGTGGCTGATGTTCTTCGCCAGGCTTTTCGGCTATTTTCGCCCAGTCGTAATCGCAATCGTTGCCACCATATTCAAAAAGCACATAATCGCTGTTCTTTATTCTGTCGGCATAACGGTTCGCAAACTTCATTCCTTGCGATACCACCCCGCCGAAACGGGCGAAGTTCTCCACCTCTATACCCAATTTTCTGCGGCAACGGGCAGCAAAGCCCATATCACTTATCTTATATTTCAAACCATCGGCAGGGCTGTTCTCCTTGTCAACCACAATCCCTTTCATCACCGAATCGCCAAAAGCACAAACCGATTTAAAATTGATTCTCATAAATTCCTTTCCTTTTTTTATTTCAACGCTGCAAAACTATGTCATTGTTCAACAACGGACACAATCAAAGGGAACACAGCACCCTTTTCGGGGTGTTTGGAGCTATATTGGGGTGAAATTCCTGAATAAGTGGCAAACGAAAAGGGCAAATTTCCAGGAGAGTCGGTTTAAGGTTTGTCCAAGAAGAAGAGGTAGCACGTATTGGTTGGGCGCACACACCGGTGCGCCCCTACAAAGAGGATAACCGACAAATAAACCGATAAGTTTCGAGCAAGCCCCTAGACTTGGTTCAGTAGAAATTTAGTGTGGACAAATTTATTCTTTAATAAGTTGTGCTCCCTCACGCTGCCCTTTGTATAACGAATTATCTCCTGCAATGGTAATTCTAAAAAGAAACCGGCACCGTTAAAATCATAGTGTTTATCCGAGCATTTGCAGGAGAGAGTGCGAGGAATGTTTGCCCGTGAGTTAGGTGCCGCAAGGCGACTAACTGAGGAAGTCCCACAGCACCCTGCAAATGTGAGAAAGATAAACACGGCAAGGGAGGTTCGACTGAGGGTTCGCCTTTGGGCGACGTGAACAAAGAACCGAGCGACTGATTTTTCTCGTGTGCCGGGCGTTTGGTTCTTTGCGCGACAAAGAACGTCAAAGATATATTTCCAATGAGAGAATAACCGACAAATAACACCGAGAAGTCGAAAGCAAGAATGTTTGGTATCGTATATAGTGAGTGCCCACACCTTTTTGCTACTGAGCCACGAAAAGAGAAGCCAATAACGACAACCGCGGAAGAAAACAAAAAAGCGGGCATCTTTAACAGATGCCCGCCTATGGGGTGGGTAAGCTACCTACATCGCGCCGCTACAACCAACTACCTTTGCTGCGGTCAAGCCCTGGAGGGTTCGCTAGGAGCTGGCCGTATAGGACTTACCCATACTGCGTGCAAAGGTAGCACAAAATTCCTAACCCGCAAAATTTGCATAACTATTTTTTATTGCACGACATAAAAAGAAAAAATATCTCAAAAAATATAAATATAACGAAATTTATTACTACATTTGCGCCGACCTTATTAATAATATAAAGGCTACCCGATTGATTTCGACTGCCGACGGTTTTGGTTTTTGCAGAAGTTGTTTTGCAGAAATCACATATTATTTTTTTCGTGATCGACAAGAAAACAAAATAATATAAACAACCTAATTATTAACTAAATTCATTTTTTATGAAAAAAATTTTACTTTCAATCCTTTGCTTGTTCAGCATAATCGCTGTACACGCAGACGAGGTGACATTTGTTGCGCAAGGTGCAAGCACCGATGCGACAAATAAAGTCACTATGGCAACAGGAAATATTCCCGATGTTGTCTTTTCGTCAACCAATGTTGAATTGGTACTCACCAAGTTCAACAACAACAATTCTAACGTACACGCAAACGGACACGTTCGTTGGTACAAGAGCGACATTCTTAACATTGTACCCACAGGCGGCGCAACAATCACCAAAGTAGTTTTTGCAACTACCGGAGCAAGCTATTGTGTAGTTCCCGTAGCAAACATAGGTAAAGCAACTGCCGACACCGGAACTAACACCATAACTTGGGAGGGAACAGCCACCGATACATTGAAACTGGCTGCCGACAATGGTCAAATCCGTTTTACCACAATGAATGTAACCTACACACTCCCCGTAAGCGGTGCAACATTGGAAACACCCACAGCTTCTCTTGAACCCGGTGTGTTCTACAATGCTACAAGTGTGGAATTGAGCGCAAGCGACGGCGAGATTCACTACACACTCGACGGCACAGAGCCCACAGCCGAGTCACCCGTTTACAGCGGTGCCATTGCAATTGAGAACTTTGGTATAACCACAATCAAAGCCATCGCCATCGACGGTGAAGAGTACAGTGATATTGCAACTTTTGTTTATACTCTCAAAGTTGCAGCACCTAAATTCAATGCTGAAAGCGGTGTTTACGAAGGTCTTGGATATGCTTATTCAACCCCCATTCTTAACATCCAAACCGAGACAACCGGAGCAAAAATCCAATATACTTGGACTAACTATGCATATAACGAAGAGGGTGATGAGGAAACAAAAAACTCATACGGCACAAGTGTAAACCTCACAATCAAAGGAACCACATCGGTTAAAGCCACCGCTTTCAAAGTTGTCGACAACGACACCGTATGGAGCGAGAGCGTTACCAATTACTACACAATCTCACCCATTAAGCCTCACCAGGCTGCAACCACAATTGCAAACGGCAAATACCTTATAGTAGCAAACGACACAATTGTTGCCGACCACTTGTACGAGAGCAAGAACTATGACTACCTCTACACAAAAGCATTTGCAAACGAAACACGCACAAACGGCAAAGGCGAGAGTGCTAAATTCATAGAAGCAAACGAATTCTTTGGTTACACATTCACCGAGACAGCAACTGCCGGCGAATTCACCATTCAGGATGCATACGGCCGCTACCTTTATATGAATGGATCATACAATAGTTTCAATGTAAAGGCCGACGCTTCGGAACTTGGCGATGCTGCAATTTGGACTATCACCATCGATGGTGACGGTGTTGCAACCATTGTAAACAAAGAAAAAAACAAAACCTTTGCATATAGCACACAATACGAGAGCTACGGAGCATACGAAACTTTGGGGAGCAACCACATTAAGCCCGTATTGTACAAAGCAATCGGATTCCCCACTCTCACATTCAGCCCTGCCGATGAAGAGACTGTTTCAAAATTCACCAAACTCACCGTTTCTTGCGCCGATGGCCTTGTCAACAACGAAAGCGATGAGCTGTATATGTACTACAACTGGAACACCGACTTCGAGTACAACTACGATGAAAATATGTTCAACCTCGGTGAGCAGGTTGACGAGACTTCCTTCACATTTGAGCCTTTGAACGAAGAGCGCGGTAACAAGAACTACACAATCAACATCCCCGCAGGCGTGTTCACTCTCAACCCCGGAGGTTTCTATGAGTGCACAAACGAATTTATGAGCATTAGCTTCACTGTTGAGGATAACAGCATTTTGGAAATCACATACGCCAACCCTGCCGACCAAGCAAATGTTGGTTCAATCAGCAATCTCTACTTCGAGTTCAGCCAGGACATCATCGCTAATGTAAGCGGTGCAGCCATAACCGACGACAAAGGCAACACATATCCTTTGAGCACATCGGAATTTGATGCTTGGGGCGGAGAGGTTCAAGCAAACGCTATATCTTTTGTAACAGCAGAGCCCATTACCGAGCCCGGCACATATACTCTTGTTTTGAAGAACGAATACTTCTCTACAACAAGCGGTGCAAGCCTCGGTTTTGACAAGACATACACCTTTACTATTACAGAGCCCTTCAAAGTAACTTCAACAACACCCGCCGAGGGTTCAACAGTTGAGTCATTGAGCGAGATTATCCTCCAATTCAACAAACAAGCAATTCCTATGGCCGAAGGCTTCTATGTAACAAACGAAAATGGCGAAGGTGGCATATTCAGCATCGATTGGGAGTATGCAGGTGAAAACGCACTTCGCATTTACACCGACACCCCCATCACAGCTGCCGGCACATACACTCTTGTAATAGGTGATTACAACATATATCATATGGATATGACAACTTATGAGTATGAATATCTCGCACCTTGTACATTCACATATACAATTGGTGGCAGCAGCCTCTTGGGTGATGTTGACGGTGATGGCATAGTTGACGTAGCCGATGCAACAAGCGTTGTTGGTATGATTCTTGATAACACAACAATTACAACAGCAGGTGATGTTGACGGTGATGGCACAGTTGACGTAGCCGATGTAACAGTAATCGTTTCTGTAATTCTGGGTAACGACACTGCAAGCGAGGCTCCCGCAAAAGCAGCCGCTACACGCGCCGGTGCAACCAGTACAGTATCGGCCGAGATTGAGAACAACGAGTTCTTTGTAAACATCACCAACCCCACATTTGCCTTCTCGGCCATCCAGTTCGACATTGTATTGCCCGAAGGCATCGAAGTTGCAACAGAGATAGCAGATGGTGAAGAGTACTACGCCGTTGACCTCGGTAGCCGTACAAACAGCCGCAAGCACTCAGTTCCCGAGTGTGCCATTCAGCCCGACGGCTCACTTCGCGTGGTAATCATCTCAATGAGCCTCGCTCTTTACAACGGTACAGAAGGTGATGTTGCTGTCGCTTCTCTCAAAGTAGACGGCCTTGCCGATGGCAGATACGAGTATGGCATTAAGAATGTTACAATCGCCAACGAGAAATCGGAGAAGGAAGTTCTTGAAGCCTACACTGCCGAACTCATTGTTGCCAACGGTGTAACAGGCATCGGTTCTATTGATGCCGAGGGTACTGCTGCCGACGGTGCTATCTACGACCTCGCAGGCCGCAAGGTTAACAGCACAGTTAAGGGTGGTATCTACATCCAGAATGGTAAAAAGTTCATTGCAGAATAATTAAACTCTGAACTTGATAAATAAACGTACCTCGGCCGTGCAGTTGCACGGCCGAGGTTGTTTTATTATATTTTGGCTACCGCCACCTCCTTTATGGACTCAGTATCAAAAAGGTGTGGGCACTCACTATATACGATACTAAACATTCTTGCTTTTGACTTCTCGGTGTTATTTGTCGGTTATTCTCTCATTGGAAATATATCTTTGACGTTCTTTGTCGCGCAAAGAACCAAACGCCCGGCACGCGAGAAAAATCAGTCGCTCGGT
>SUXO01000039.1 GCA_015060885.1 Bacteroidales bacterium | reverse complement strand
GCTTTCATAATGTCTTCATGCAAAACCATTATGTTATTCGGTATTAATCTCTCTTTCGAAAGGCTATCCCAATATGAGAGGCAGGTTGGATACGCGTTACTCACCCGTGCGCCGGTCGTTCTTAATCAAAAGCAAGCTTTCAATCAAAAACCCCTCGACTTGCATGTGTTAAGCCTGTAGCTAGCGTTCATCCTGAGCCAGGATCAAACTCTTCGTTGTAAAATTTTTATTTGTTGCCTTAAAAAGGCGTTTAGTCTGATTGCTGGCCGGAATTAAAAGTACATCAAATTATTTGACGGTTGTTTTAAAGTTCCTTACTCTTATACACCGATTCTAAAAAAGAATCTATTGTTGTACTGCTTGTCTGTATGGAATGTTTTCAAGGATCATCTTGCTTGCACGGCGCGGAGCTTTGCAGTTCCTTGCCGAAAGCGAGTGCAAAGGTAAGGCAAATTTTTATAACACCAAACTTTTTGAGAAGAAAATTTCAAACTTTTTTCACACTTTTTTACAAGCGTGTTATTCTCAACAAGTTATATAAAAAACTTTTTTCACACTTTTATCGCTCGCTTGCCGCCCCACTCTCCTGCCCTCACAAAAGAGGATTTTCAAATGGCTGCGGAATGGCAAAGTAAAGCAAAATTTCTGATACCACAAATTTTTTGAAAAAAATTTTCATTTTCTTTTTCAATATTTTTTATATCATTATTCAGGCTTTAAGATAAAAAAACAGAAATTGAGGATTTTGCATTGTTTTTTTGAGTATTTTTGCCGGCAATTTCCGCTTATATATATAATAAGGTTTAAATTGAAGATGAAATCTATAATAACACATATGCTTCTGTTGCTATTTATTGCTTGCATTCCACTGGCAAGCAGTGCGCAAACAGAGAACAGGAAACGTATTTATGGAAAAATAAAGGACAAGGCAACAAACGAGTCCCTACCCTACGCATCGGTGAGAATAAGAAAGACCACACAGGGATGCAGCAGCGACAACTATGGTTATTTCTCGTTTTTCGCCCAGAGCCTGAGCGACACACTTGTAATATCGAGTATCGGTTACAAGGAGGTGCGCATACCGCTAAACAGCAAGACGCGCTTCCCGCTCAACGTGAAGATGGAACCCGAAAATTACGAACTTGCAGGAGTTACCATAAAGCCCAAACGCGAAAAATACAGGAAGAAGGACAACCCTGCGGTAATACTTGTAAAGAAGATTACCGAACAGCGCAACGACAATTCGCCCGAACAGAAGCCTTTCTACACCCGTAACCGACACGAAAAGCTGAACATTGCGCTCAACAATTTCAGTTCGGCCAAAGAGAGCCACTTCGGAAAGAAGTTCTCGTTCCTCGACCAATACATAGACACATCACTTGTGTCGGGCAAGCCCATTCTTTACATATCGGCCCGCGAGCTCATAGGCAGCGACTACCACAGCAGCGACCCCAAGCGCAAACGCCAACACGTAAAGGCGCGCAAGCGCAATGGTATCGACGATATGGTGTCGGCCGAATCGCTCGAAGCCATATACCAGGAGACATTCAAGGACATAGACATTTTCCAAGACAACGTATCGCTCTTTGGAAACAAGTTTGTGAGCCCACTGTCGAAACTCGGCCCCACATTCTACAAATATTACCTGATGGACACCGTGGATGTTGAAGGCGAGCGTTGTTACGACCTGGCATTCGTTCCATTCAACTCCGAATCATTCGGTTTCACGGGTCACATATATGTCACAGCCGACTCGACATACTTTATAAAGCTCGTACAGATGAACGTTCCCCACGACATCAATATGAACTTCATCGAGTATATGAACATAAAGCAACATTTCGACCGCCTGCCCGACGGTACGCGCATACTCAACAACGAATCGCTCGTAGCCGAGTTCAAGGTTCTCGACGGCGTGAACGGTTTTTATGCCCACCGCCAGGTGGAATACCGCGATTACAAGTTCGAGAAGGACAGTATGGCCGAAGTGGTACTGAACTTTCCCGGAGAGATATACGAGGACGACCTTGCAACCCGTCGCACGCAGGAATACTGGACCGACAACCGCATTGTTGAAACCACTGGAAAAGAACAATCGGTTGACAAGATGATGCAGGAACTGCGCAACAACCCCGTCTATTACTGGCTCGAAAAGGGACTCACATTCCTCTTTACCGGCTGGATACCCATACGCGAGCACGAACCGCCCGTATTCTACGGCCCGGTGAACACCACCATAAGCCACAACGAGCTCGAAGGATACCGACTGCGCACCGGCGCAATGACATCGGCCTACCTGAACCCACACATTTTCGCCACCGGATACCTTGCATACGGGTTGAAAGACAAAAAGTTCAAATATATGGGCGAGGTGGAGTACTCATTCAAGAAGAAAAAAGAGCACCCCAACGAGTTCCCGATACATTCGGTAAAGATGCGCTACGAAAACGACGTATACCAATACGGACAGAACTACCTGCACACCAATAAGGACAACATATTTTTGAGCATAAAGCGCAAGAGCGACAACAAGATTGGCTACATAAAGAATGCCGAATTCACATACACACGCGAATTCTACAACCATTTCTCGTACGAACTCACCCTGCGTAACCGCAAAAGCATCGCATCGCACCTGGTCCCCTTTGAACAGGTGGAGGTTATAGACAATGAGCCGCAAAGCCGTTTCATAAAGGAACTTACCCAGAGCGAAGCCGAAATAAAGCTACGCTGGGCACCCAAAGAGAAATTTACCCAGACAAAATGGAACCGTTACCGTGTGCAGCCCGAACACCCCGTTTTCACCCTCACCCACACCGCAGGCTTCAAGGGAGTTCTTGGCAGCGACTACAACTACCAGCACACAGAGTTCAGTTTCGAGAAACGGTTCTGGTTCTCGGCTTTCGGCTACACCGACTGCATAATAAAAGCCGGCAAAGTGTGGAACCAGGTACCATTCCCGCTGCTCATAATGCCCAACGCGAACCTCTCCTATACAATACAGAAGGAGTCGTACGACCTTATGAACGCAATGGAATTCTTCAATGATGAATATTTCTCCTGGGACCTCACATATTACATGAACGGACTGATATTCAACCGTATTCCCCTTATAAGAAAGCTCAACTGGCGCGAAGTGATATCGTGCCGCGGTATGTACGGCCGTTTGAGCGAGCGCAACCGGCCCGACCCAGACAACACCGGCGCGCTCTACAAGTTCCCGTACGAAAACGACGAGTACCACTACCTCGAAGGGAAGCCATACGTGGAAATAGGAATAGGTATCGAGAACATTTTCCGCATACTGCGAATCGACTATGTGCGCCGCCTCACATACCGCGACCTGCCCGGCATCGACAAAGAGGGAATAAGAATACAACTACACATACAGTTCTAAAATAATAATATGGCAGTTGACCCAAAAACTGTTTGGTTGATGTCATATCGAAGAAGCATAGCGACTGAGATATCTCAACGATGCTTTTTTTGAGATCCCTCGTCGCTCCGCTCTGTCGGGATGACATTTTCGGGAAGAAATGTTGTTGCGGATAAACATCTATATTATTACTTTATAATATATATAAGGAGAAGAACTACCAGCCGGCCTCGCACCAACCGGCAGCCTCGTACCACTCGCAACAGGCAAAATCCTCATTGAAATTATTCGGGAAGAGAACTGCATCCCTGGGAAGATACATAGAGAGCCCGCACCACGTTGCCGACACAATTATCTCCTTGTTTATAACTCCCGACACCCACATAGGACTTGCGCACTTATAAGGCACAGCAGCATCAAGAGCCATTTTTAAAGGGAGATATTTTTCGTAAGGCAGATATTTAAGCGCAACAGAGTTTACATCGTAATAATTAGGGAATTTTTGAGAATAGTTCCACTTGCCTCCCGGCAAATAAGCAAAGAGGTTATCGTATTGAGGACGCATAAGAGGATGCAAATGAGCATTCACGGCATCGACAAATGCAGCAGCAAGGTTTTCCATTTGCGAGCAGCGTACCGCCGACAGCACCACTCCCGTTCCCGAATTCATATAGGCATTCTTATATGCCTCCATTATAGCCTGAACACCAACCGTTTCATTGAACATAAGAGGCAGCAACACATCGTATGGAGCACCCTCGGCCGGAATTTCGGCAGGGGAAGCTATTATCCAGTCGGCACAGTCACGTAATGCATAAGCACACTCTGCACACTGCATAAAACAGGCATCAAAGAAAAGCCGTTCTGGCTTTTGCGACAAGCCCTGCAACAACGTTGCCAGCTCCTCTACATTCATACGACGGGCATCACCACTGTCGCGCACACCATCGTCGCCAAAGGAGCGCGAAGCCTGGCGACGGCCATCGTCGTACAGCCACCCTGAGGCGTGCGACCACAAAACAAGGTCCATCTTCTCGGCAGGATAGTTGGTTTGCACCCAATCGAGGACAAGGCGCATATCGGCAACCGTACACGATGCCATCTCCCTGTCGAACGTGTAAACGGTTTCACTCTCGCCCACTCCATTGTTGTTGAAGAAACGTATAATTCTCGACGAACTGTAATCATCGACATAGGCAAGCATATGACAATCGGCAGGAACAGCGGCTGCACCCGCAATCATCTCATTTATATCGGCTTTGGCATACGAGTTAAGATTATTATCCGCAACAATATACACCAAGCACAAGCGACGTGCCTTTTCCCCCGGTTCCACCGGCGGTTGCTCCTCCTGAACGGCAAAAACGAAAGGCTCCTCGTCGGAAGAACTGCCACACGAAAAGAGCGAGAAGAAAACCGAGAGGAGAAGAAATGCTTTAAGAAGTTTCATAATCAAGGCTTTGTAAATTTAAACTTGTCGCCCAAATAGAGAACCATCTTTTCTTCTTTGTGCAACAGACGCTTCTTCACTTTCGCCTCCACCTTTTCCAGTTTGGAACGCTTTTTTGAGAAATATATCACCGATATTCTACCCGGCTTGCCCTCCTTGAAGTTCATATAGTCTTTAAGCTCATAGGCGTAGTGCTGGCGATCGGGCAAAATTCTCGACCTTTTCTGCAACTTTATCCCTTCGAGAGGCTGTATTTCGGTAAAATAGACAATAGAATCGTTGTAACTGTACGATGTTCCAAAAAGATAGACAACATCCTTGTCCTTCTTGGCCGACATAACTGCCGGCACAAACAACAATGCGATAATGAATATATATAACTTTTTCATATTCAGGATATATTTAACAGGGTAAAAACTGCGATAAACGAGCACAATCGCTCTTCACAGCAGATTGCAAAAATAGCAAAATATTGTCACGCAGGAAATATTATTGAAGATTTTAACGCAATGATACAAATCAAAAGCGGACCGCACACAATGTGCAGCCCGCTACCCTTAATCCAATTTTGCTGTTATCCCAAATAGGACCTCAACAATTTACTGCGTTGGTTCTGTTTCAAACGGCGAATTGCTTTTTCCTTAATTTGGCGCACACGCTCACGTGTAAGACCGAACCTGTCACCAATCTCCTCCAAAGTCATCTCCTGCATACCAATGCCGAAGAACATCTGGATAATCTCCTTCTCTCTGTCGGAAAGAGTTGAGAGTGCGCGGTCAATTTCGCGTGAGAGCGACTCGCTGACCAAAAGATTGTCGGCCATAGGAGAGTCGTCGTTCACCAAGACATCGAGCAAACTGTTATCCTCACCATCGACAAAAGGAGCATCGACGGAGATGTGACGGCCCGACACTTTAAGTGAATCCACAACCTTGTCCACGGGAAGATCCAACTGCTCGGCAAGTTCCTCGGCCGATGGGCGACGCTCATTCTCCTGTTCAAATTTTGAGAAGGCCTTGCTTATCTTGTTCAACGAACCTACCTGGTTCAACGGCAAGCGCACAATTCTCGATTGCTCGGCAAGAGCTTGAAGAATCGATTGTCTGATCCACCACACAGCGTAACTAATGAACTTAAAACCTCTTGTTTCGTCGAATTTCTCAGCAGCCTTTATAAGTCCCAGGTTACCTTCGTTGATTAGGTCGGGGAGGCTGAGACCCTGGTTCTGATACTGCTTGGCTACTGAAACCACGAAACGCAGATTGGCTCTGGTCAGTTTTTCAAGTGCTCTACGGTCGCCTTTTCTTATTCGCTGGGCCAATTCCACCTCTTCCTCTACGGTAATGAGGTCCTCACGGCCAATCTCCTGCAAATACTTGTCAAGCGAAGCACTTTCGCGGTTTGTGATACTTTTTGTAATTTTTAATTGTCTCATTGTGCTTTTGGTACAATTTCAATTTGCGAAAATAATGTATTTTACCTACAAATACAACTATAAGGACAAAAAAGTTGTTAAAAGCCACTAAAAAACGGCCATTGCCATGTAACTTCACTGAAAGTTGTACATTTTTTGGAATTGCAAACGCCAATGCACCACCGTGCAACAAAGCTGAAAAGGAGAAAAGTAGAAAGTACCAATATCAGCCCGACTTTGCAAACAGGACCGTAACACAAAAGCAACAAGTAAAAGACAGTCCTGCAAAAAATGCAACTCCCGGCAGAAATATCGACAATGGCCGAATATCCGTAATTGCTAAAAGGGAATTACACCATATAGAGTTCCATAACTACGGTTTTCTCACAACTATCGATTGTTAAAAAATGTAAACACGCTAAAAATCAGCCAAATAACTCCTTTGCAAGATAAGGTGCCGTGTGTCCTACGCCACTCTTCGCAACCTCCTCTGGTGTTCCTGTCGCCATAACCATTCCACCTTCCCTTCCGCCTTCGGGGCCCATATCTATGATATAGTCGGCCATTTTTATAACATCGAGATTGTGTTCTATTATCACGACAGTGTTACCCTTCTCGACCAAGCGGTTCACAACTCCCATAAGGACACGTATATCCTCGAAGTGGAGGCCGGTTGTGGGTTCGTCGAGCAGGTAAAGGGTTTTTCCTGTATCACGTTTCGAAAGCTCTGTTGCGAGCTTCACACGCTGGCTCTCGCCACCCGACAAGGTTGTAGAGGGCTGACCAAGCTTTATATACCCCAAGCCCACGTCTTGTAACACCTTGATTTTATTGAGTATTGTGGGAACATTCTCGAAGAACTCGACAGCCATGTTTATAGTCATATCGAGCACATCGGCAATGGACTTGCCCTTGTAACGTACTTCGAGCGTTTCCCTGTTGTAACGCTTGCCGTGACACACCTCACAGGGCACCATCACGTCGGGCAGAAAATTCATCTCCAACGTTTTGTATCCATTGCCGCCACAGGCATCGCAACGCCCACCCGACACATTGAAGGAGAAACGGCCGGCCTTGTATCCGCGGATTTTGGCTTCGGGCAATTCCACGAAGAGGTTACGTATATCGGAAAATACACCGGTATATGTGGCAGGGTTGGAACGTGGTGTGCGCCCGAGAGGCGACTGGTCCACGTCTACAATTTTGTCAATGAATTCAATTCCCTCAATTCTGTCATAGGGAAGAGGCTGACGCAAAGAGTTATAGAAATGGGCCGAAAGGATTGGTTGCAACGTGTCGTTCACAAGCGACGACTTGCCGCCACCCGAAACACCGGTAACGCATATAAGCTTGCCCAAAGGGAACTCCACATCAATGTTTTTAAGGTTATTGCCACGCGCACCGTAAATCTTCAACGAGTGTCCGTTGCCTTCGCGACGTTTTTCGGGTACCACAATACGTTCATGCCCATTGAGGAAACGCGCTGTCATGGTATCGCTTTCCAACATACGGGCAGGCGTTCCCGAAAAGACCACCTCGCCGCCCTTACGGCCTGCCTTGGGGCCCATATCTATCACATAATCGGCCGCAAGCATTATATCGCGGTCGTGTTCCACCACAATCACAGTGTTCCCCGTATCGCGGAGCGATTTCAACGAATTTATGAGCCTGTCGTTATCACGCGGATGCAGGCCTATACTTGGCTCGTCGAGGATATAAAAGACATTCACAAGCTGCGAACCCACCTGCGTGGCAAGACGTATGCGTTGCCCTTCGCCACCCGACAGTGATGCCGATGCACGGTTCAGGGAGAGATAACCCAACCCCACATCGAGCAAAAAGCCTATGCGCGACTGAATTTCCTTCACTATTTCCGCGGCTATGGCACGCTGCTTTTCATTGAGCATAGCATCGAGCCCGTTCAGCCACTCATAAAGCTGCGAAAGATCCATCGATGCCAGTTCATATATATTTTTGCCGCCAAGCCTGTAATGCAAAGCCTCCTCGTTAAGCCTTGCACCACCACATTCGGGACACACCTGCATCACGGAGAACTGTTCGGCCCAGCGCAACTCCTTTGCCGATGTACTGGAATCCTTCTGCAACTGGATGTACTTGACCAAACCGTCGTATGTAGTGAAGCCGTCATATAGCGATTCGGGAGCAACCGACAGTTTTAGAGGCACGGGCGAGCCGTAGAGTATCTCATCGATAGCCTCGTCGGGGAGTTCGTCAACGGGGGTTTTCAGGCTTGCATCGTAACGTTGGAGCACCGCTTCGAGCTGCTGGAATATTGAGGAACGACGATACTTGCCAAGAGGAGCAAGGGCACCATCATAGACCGACAGGGAACGGTCGGGCACCACTTTGTCGACATCGACACAACTCACGACACCCAATCCCTTGCACTTGTTGCAGAACCCCTGCGGTGAATTGAAGGAGAAGTTATGAGGGTCGGGTTCCTTGTACGACAAGCCGGTGACGGGGCACATAAGATGTTTGCTGAAATAACGCACCTCGCCCGACGGCATCTCCATAACCATTACCAGCCCATCACCCTGTTGAAGCGCTGTTGCAAGGCTCTGTTTCAGGCGTTGTGTATCTTTGTCGTCAACGATGAGTTTATCCACAACCACCTCGATATTATGGTTCTTATACCTTTCGAGCATCATTCCGCGCACCATCTCACAAAGCTCGCCATCGACGCGGACATTAAGATAGCCTTTATGCATCATCTGCTCGAAAAGTTCCTTGTAATGTCCTTTGCGGCCACGAACGAGAGGAGCCAGGATGTATATCTTTTTCCCCGAATAGCCATTGAGCAGCAGTTCCAGAATCTGTTCTTCGGAATATTTCACCATCTTTTCGCCCGACAGATAAGAGTAGGCCTCGGCTGCACGCGAAAAGAGCAGACGCATATAATCGTATATTTCGGTTGTTGTACCTACCGTTGAACGCGGATTCTTGTTCGTTGTCTTCTGTTCAATGGAAATAACAGGACTCAACCCTGTGATTTTGTCCACATTGGGGCGTTCCATTCCACCCAGGAAGTTGCGCGCATAGGTGGAGAATGTTTCAAGATAACGGCGTTGTCCCTCGGCAAAGATGGTATCGAAAGCCAATGACGACTTGCCACTGCCGCTCAAACCGGTAATGACAGTGAGTGAATTATGCGGAATTTCTACATCGACATTCTTTAAATTGTGAACCCGTGCGCCAAATATCTCTATTTTTCCTCTCTCCTCTTCCACAACCATATAGTTTTATCAGTAAGCACTCTCTTCAATGTAACCACGCAACACATTTACATCGCGCTGGAACTCATAGACCAAGCCGTCGGCTCCCTTTGCTGTGACAATCACATAGTACACGCCATCCTTGACAGCCTTTCCTTTGTAGGTACCGTCCCAACCGCACGACTCGCAATCCATCTGGTCTATTCCCCAGGAATACAATTGTTGCCCCCAACGGTTGTATATGGTGGCATTGAATTCAACAATGGACTTCACATCGTACACATTGAAATAGTCGTTTATTCCGTCGCCATTGGGCGAGAAGGCATTGGGCACCTTTATACTCGACTCGGCAAGAACTATGCGGAAGGGCTCAAAGTCATAAGAACCGAACTCATACACGACATTCGGGTCCGACTTGCTTGTATATATGATTTTAGGCTGCACCATTATTGTACCGCTCGTATTGAATGTGTATTGCACATCGGCATCGTAGCGGGTGAGAAAGGGATATGTTTCGCCACTGCGCACGAATTCCCAGGTGTAGACAACAGAAAAGCCGTCGACCTCTTCGGCATTTGCATAAAAAGTGACATTCAAGGGAGCTTCGCCCGAAAACTCTTCACCAAAAGCAAGTTCGGTTTCCTCACCGTCCTTTTCAACAACCTTCGCTGTGGGCGAAGGCGCAGGAGGTGTTATAAACTGGGCATATCCACCCACCGCACATACTGCCAGAATAACAAACAACAAGTATTTTAATTTCATTTCCCTATACTTTTTTTGATAAAACAAAGCCACACCGCAACAAGCTGCGTAACCGACAAGCAAAAATAATCTTTATACACGGAAAAACCATCATAAAACAATTAAAATTCCACAAAAAACAACAAAACAACACTCCAATCACGCACACTCGGCAACAGCGGTCGACCTGCAAATAATATTTGCAGCACATAGTTTCCTATTTTAACGAATAATCGTTATCTTCGCACTGAAAAAGCATTCAAAAAAAAAGAAACGGAATGAAACGATACATAACCATCATACTGTCGCTACTGCTTGTGCAGGCAACAATTACCCTACGGGCACAGGAGAGCAACCACTTTATACACACAGTGAGCAAGGGACAGACACTCTACTCCATATCACGGATGTACCAGAAGAGCATTCAGGAAATAATAGAGTGGAACCCCGGATGTGAAAAATCAATATCCGTGGGGCAAGAACTGCGCATACCGCAAGAAAAGGCCGCAACAGCAGCAACAACCGTTGCTGACGGCGAGAAGAAACCCCGCTATCACACAATTCAGCCGGGAGAGACACTTTACCGACTGGGGAAAATGTACAATGTATCGCCCATTGAGATATGCGAAGCCAACCCCGGCCTCTCGATAAACAATTTCCGCACCGGCGAGGTAATACTCATACCCGTGAGCGACAAAGCAAAGGTTTTCCCAAAAACAGTAACACCACAGCAACAGGCAGAGAAAAAGGAGGAGAAGAAACCCGAAATTCGCACAACCCACAAAGTAGCAAGGGGAGAAACAATATACAGCATTTCGCGCACCTACGGCATAAGCATAGAAGAGTTGCTGGCAGCCAATCCCGAACTGTCGAAAAAGAAGAAACTCAAAAGAAAGACCATACTGCAAATACCCTTCCCCACGCCCAAAAAGGAGGAGCCAAAAATAAACATTGAAATCACGAACAAAGAGATTTTCACAGAGGTAGAAGCCAAAAGGGATTCCATAACATCGCTTGACAACAGCAACTCAACACGTGTGGCAATCGTATTGCCATTCCTTCTCGACAGCTACTCGCCCAATGAACAGAGCCGTATGGTCGAATACTATCAAGGACTGCTCATTGCAGTTGAAAAGCTCAAACGCTATGGCTATTCATTCGATATATCCACATTCGATTCGGGCAAAAAGGAGCAAAGCCTCGCCCCTCTTCTTTCAAGCGGAAAGCTCGATAAGATGGACATTATCATCGGTGCACTCTACCCCGAACACAACAAGCAGCTTGCACACTTCGCACAAGAGAAGGAGATACCCCTGGTTATCCCCTTCACCTCGAAGGAAGACGAAATATTCCGCAACCCGATGGTTTATGTGGTAAACACCATGCAATCCTACTTCTTCTCCGAGGTAATAGACCACTTTGCAAAGCAATTCCCCAATTCAAACGTGATTTTTGTTGCCGACAGCACCAAAAGCAACAAGAAGGAGTTCATCGAATCGCTCATGCAGGGACTCGACAAGAACAATATCCCCCACACAACAATACAGATGGAGGATATAACAAACGTCACTGCGCGGATTATAAAGCATGATGCAGACTCCGCCACCATAAGCAGCATAAGAAAGGTTATGAAGAGCGACAAGGAGAACATCTTCATTCCCGTTTCATCGGGAGCAAGTACCTTGTCGGCAATAGCACCATCGCTCATAATGCTTAAAAACGACACCATCGGGCTCCCGTCGTTCAAGTTATTCGGTTACCCCGAATGGCAGATATACGCCAACGAGATGCGTTCACAGCTATACGAAGCCGATACATACTTCTACGCTTCGTTTTTCAGCCATTACTCACTGCCCGAAGCCGCCAGATTCCAAGACGAATATGCCCGTTGGTACGACTGTAACATGCTGAACATATACCCAAGATACGGGATGCTTGGATACGATACCGGCTACACATTCCTGCTTGCTGCCGCCAAATGGGGCAAGGATATGCCAAGCCGCATAAACAGCGTCTCGTTCACTCCCGTGCAAACAGGGTTCAAGTTCGAGCGTGTAAACAATTGGGGCGGTATGGTAAATAAAAAGATATACTTTGTACACTACACTCCAAACTATAATATTGAAAAAATAGATTTTGACAAATGAGATACATAACACTTGCCATACTTGCATTTATAACAGCAACCACATTTGCCCAGGTTGAGCAACCCCGCAGAATACTCGAAGTGGGAGCTACCGGAGGTCTTAATATGAGTGAGCTCGATGTACAGCCACAGATACGCCAGACAAGCCTTAACGGCATAAACAGCGGCCTGTTCGTACGCTATACGAGCGAGAAATATTTCAGTATGATATGCGCAGCACAGCTCGAACTAAACTTCTCGCAACGAGGCTGGGAGGAGGAGTTCGACAATGAGGTGCCATACACATACAGCCGCACACTCAACTACCTGGAAATACCCTTTATGGCACACCTCTCCTGGGGCAAAGAGCCACGCGGGCTGCAATTCTTCATTAACCTCGGCCCGCAATTCGGCATCCTGTTGAGCGACAGCGAGGAGTATGGAGGCGGGCTGAAACCCGAAGAACGTCCCGAAACGGTACGCCCCATTTACGGCAAGGAGATTGACAAGAAATTCGAATATGGGATTGCTGGCGGCGCAGGCCTTGAACTTAAAACAAAAATAGGCAATTTCTTTGTCGAAGGACGCTATTACTATGGATTAAGCGACATCTTCAACAATTCCAAAATAGATGACTTCGGCCGCTCGGCCAACAAGACAATAACCGTGAAACTCGGTTACTCGATAAGACTGCTCTAAAAAAACACCTTATTATAATATAAAAACCACAGCCGGCCGGCTGTGGTTTTTATATTATAAGGGAGTTTCAATTATCTGTTCTTATACATATCGTCGTAATACTTCTCGTACTCGCCGCTAGTGATGTTATCCATCCACTCCTGGTTGTCGAGGTACCAACGGACTGTCTTTTCAATACCCTCCTCGAACTGCAAGCTGGGTTCCCAACCGAGTTCCTTCTGCAACTTGGTGGAGTCGATTGCGTAACGCATATCGTGGCCGGCACGGTCGGTAACGTAGGTAATGAGATCGAGCGAGTGTCCTTCGGGGTTGCCGAGCAGGCGGTCGACGGTCTTTATTATTACCTTTATTATGTCGATATTCTTCCACTCATTGAAACCGCCGATGTTGTATGTGTCGGCAATCTTGCCGTCGTGGAATATTACATCGATGGCACGGGCGTGGTCAACCACATAGAGCCAGTCGCGAACATTCTCGCCCTTGCCATACACGGGCAGCGGCTTGCGCTGGCGTATATTGTTTATGAAAAGGGGGATGAGTTTTTCGGGGAACTGGTAGGGGCCGTAGTTGTTCGAGCAGTTGGTAACTATTGTGGGAAGGCCGTATGTGTCATGGAAGGCACGTACGAAATGGTCACTGCTTGCCTTTGATGCCGAATAGGGACTGTGTGGGTTATACTTCGTTGTTTCGTAGAAGAAGTCGGTTCCATAGGCGAGGTGATGCTCGCCCGACGATGCTGTGGTTGTGAATGGGGGCTCCACACCTTCGGGGCGGTCGAGTTCCAGCGCACCGTAAACCTCGTCGGTCGATATGTGGTAGAAACGCTTGCCTTCATACTTTTCGGGCAGTGACTCCCAGTAGAGTTTCGCTGCCTGCAACAGTGAGAGTGTACCCATCACATTGGTGCGTGCAAAGGTAAAGGGGTCCTTGATTGAGCGGTCCACGTGGCTCTCGGCAGCAAGGTGAATTACACCGTCTACCTTATAGTCGACCATCAGTTTGTACATTGCATCGAAGTCGCAGATATCGCCGCGGAAGAATGTGTAGTTGGGCTTGTCCTCAATATCCTTCAAGTTGGCAAGATTACCGGCATAGGTGAGTTTATCCACATTTATGATGTGGTAATCGGGGTATTTGTTCACGAACAGACGCACTACGTGTGAGCCTATAAAACCGGCACCGCCGGTAACGATGATGTTACGTTTCATTTTATTGTTGTTTTAGTCGTTTTATACAATAGAGCATTGAGTCGCGCCAGTGAGGGATTTCAATGGCAAACGTGTTCTTTATCTTTGTCTTGTCGAGCACCGAGAAGGAGGGGCGTTTCACAGGCGAGGGGAACTCGTCGCTGTGGCAAGGCAGAACCTTGCAGGCTGTGTTGCCGGCTGCCATCGCTATCTCTGTTGCAAAATCGTACCACGAGCATACGCCTTCGTTCGAGAAGTGGTAAATGCCTTCGTTGCCGGCATACAGGCCACCCTCTATTATGGAGAAGATGGCAAGTGCCAGGTCGCCGGCATATGTGGGAGTGCCCACCTGGTCGAACACGACGTTCAGTTGTTCACGCTCGGCAGTGAGGCGCATCATTGTCTTCAAGAAGTTGTTGCCGAACTCCGAATAGAGCCAGGCTGTCCTTATTATTATAGCCTTGCAACCTGTTTCGGCAATAGCCTGCTCGCCACGCAGCTTGGTGCGGCCATACACGCCAAGAGGGTTCAAGGGCATATCCTCGGTGCGGGGAGTATTTCCTTCGTTGCCGAACACATAGTCGGTCGATACGTGGAAAAGAGTGCCGTCGACCTCCTTCATTGCTGCTGCAAGGTTTGCGACAGCTGTGGCGTTTATGAGTTCGGCAGTAGGCTCGTCGCTTTCGGCCTTGTCGACATTGGTATATGCTGCACAGTTCACAATTATGTTCACAGCATTCTCCTTAACGAACTGCGCAACGGCAGCGGCATCGGTGATGTCGAGCTCGGCAACATCGGTGTATATGTAGTTGTTGGGGGAAACTGCGCCCAAACGGCGCATCTCGCTGCCAAGCTGGCCGTTAGCACCGGTAATCAAAACATTTTTACTCTGCATAATAGTCTGTATTGTAATCGAACAGGAAATCGGCCTCGGCAATGGACTTGTTGAGTTTGTCCTTTTCCGAGAGGATTATCTTTTCTAAATCAATCTTCCAATCTATTCCCAGGCTCTCGTCGTTCCAGGCAATGGCACCCTCGCTCTCCTTGTTGTAGAAGTTGTCGCACTTGTACTGGAACACGGCTTCGGGAGTTAGTACGGCAAAGCCGTGGGCAAAGCCGCGCGGAACAAAGAACTGGCGATGGTTCTCCTCGGAGAGTTCCACTGCCACATACTTGCCGAATGTGGGTGAGCCTTTTCTTATGTCTACTGCCACATCGAGCACCGTGCCTTTTATGCAACGCACGAGCTTGCTTTGGCAGTAAGGAGGTTTCTGGAAATGCAGGCCACGCAACACGCCGTAGCACGACTTCGATTGGTTGTCCTGCACAAAAACCGTTTTGCACACTTTCTCTTCGAACTCGCGTTGCGAGAAGGATTCATAGAAATAGCCTCTGTCGTCCTTGAAGATGCGCGGCTCGATAATTACCACGCCTTCGATATCTGTCTTTATTACTTCCATAATCAATAAATATTGGCTCCTGTGCGCTCCACCTCTTTAATGATTTTGAGCAGATACTGCCCGTACTGGTTCTTTATCATTGGCTGTGCCACTTCGCGCAACTTGTCGGCTGTTATCCATCCCATTCGGAATGCTATGCCTTCGAGGCAGGCAATCTTCAATCCCTGGCGTTTCTCTATGACTTCGACAAAGATTGATGCTTCGGCAAGCGAGTCGTGTGTACCGGTATCGAGCCAGGCAAAGCCGCGCTGCAAGGATTGTACTTTAAGCTCGCCGTCGGCAAGGAAACGCTGGTTCACGGTTGTTATCTCCAATTCTCCACGTGCCGAGGGCTTGATGTTCTTCGCTACTTCAACCACTTTGTTGGGATAGAAGTAGAGGCCAACGACTGCGTAGTTTGATTTGGGTTCGGCGGGCTTCTCCTCAATTGAGAGGCAGTTGCCGTCTTTGTCGAACTCGGCTACGCCATAGCGTTCGGGGTCGTCTACCCAATAGCCGAACACGGTTGCCTTTGCATCCTCTTCGGCTGCACGCACGGCCTCTTTCAGCATTGCCGAGAAACCGGTACCGTGGAATATGTTATCGCCAAGCACAAGGCACACAGAATCGTTGCCTATAAACTTTTCTCCTATTATAAATGCCTGTGCAAGGCCGTCGGGCGAGGGCTGTTCGGCATACTCAAAATGCACTCCATAGTCGCTTCCGTCGCCAAGCAGACGCTTGAACGAGGGCAGGTCGTTGGGGGTGGATATGATGAGTATCTCCTTTATGCCGGCAAGCATCAATACTGACACCGGATAATAGATCATTGGTTTGTCATAGATGGGCAACAATTGTTTACTAACACCTTTTGTAATTGGATACAAACGTGTACCCGAGCCTCCGGCCAATACTATTCCTTTCATAATGTATAAAATTTGCAGTGCGCACCCAGGTGCACAATTCATTATTACTCTTATAACGGAGAAAACCTCCTTTAATTGTGATGGCACGGGGCTACCAACCCCGTACCACCTGAAATTTCTGTTATTCCTTTATGAGTTCAAACTCGGCACCCGAACCGAAGTCCTGACCATTCTGTGAACTCAAACCATTGAAACGCACATAACGTGCCTTCACGGGCTTGTCGAAAATAACTGTCTGTACCTTTGAATTATTTTCGAATGTACCCTTAACCACGTCACTCCAATTTTCGCGGTCGTTGCTTATCTGGATTGAGTAATCCTTGATGTTACCGTTGTTGCCGCCATCCTGACGGGGTGTATACTTGAAGCCTTTTATCATAACCTCGTCGTTCGCATCAAAGTCGATGTAGTGAGGATAGATGGCCACGGTAACCGAATACATTGTGTGCCATATTGTAGTGGGGTCGCCGTCGAGCATCTTGCTTGCCTCGCTACCGGTTTCCTGGCTCGAACAGAAAGCAACAGTCACAGGAATTGAGGTAACAGGCTCGTAGTTGTAAGTAGCCTTCAATGCAGGGTTCTCTTTCTCCCACACGATTATCTGGCCACCCTTGTTCATATCCACGGGAGCTGTGTACTCAACAGCCTTGCCGCGCTTACCCAGCTTGTAATATATTTTTGCATTCTCCTTGTTGCAGTTCATTGTAACCACACCGCGGAGGTCGCGTTTCAGCATCACCGGAACAGCACCCGAAGAGAGCACCTTTGCCTTCTCGTTCACATTGTCACCGGCAGCAACAGGACGCATAATGAAACCTACCGAATTCTCGCCGGCCTTCACACGGTCGGGATCCAACGGACCACCCTGACCACAGCTGTTGCCACCAAGACCATTTACCTTTTTATCGAGGCACATCCAGGTACCCGAAGAAGCGGGCAACTGATAAGCGTGGGCAGCCTCTGTGAGTTCAACATCGTTCCAGGGAAGAGCCGATGCCGAAAGTCCTTCGGTCGAAACGAACATCACACCATTACCGGCATCGTTTGTGAGTGCAGCCCAACGGATGCCCTCGCGGTTACCCATCTCCTGGGGTTTGGGGAAGTTCACGAACTGCTCGGCCACGGTACTTGCATACTGCTCAACAAAGGCAGCAGTGCAACGGTCGTTATAGTTGTTCCAGGGGCCACGGCCATAGTAAGAGTAGTTCTTCAATTCCGAAGGCAACTGCAACTGATAACCGATGCGTGCCAGGTCGATATTCTTGTTACCGGTGATGGCACTGTTGAGTTCAATTGAGCCGTCGGGATAGATGGTGTAGATGCGGTTCGAAATGAAGTGGAAATCATTCTCGCCAAGTTTACGTGCATCGTCGGTAATTTTGAAGTTGTTATCGTCGAGTTTCACGCGACGGCCCGAGTGAGGAGCCTGTGAACGCACAGTGTACTGCAACACAACACTTCCGTCCTTGTTCAGCTGTGAAACAAACGACATAACGCTGTCCTGCAAGTTATACAAGCCGTTGGCATACCAGTTGTTCCAAGCCCAGTTATCGTTATCTACGGGAGCACGGTAGGTGCCAAGCTTCATAGAAGCACCGGCAGTAAACACCTCGGTACCATTATAAACCACATTGTAAAGTACACCCTTGCTGTCGTCGAAGACAATCTTGAAGGCATCGTTGCTCAATGTTCTCAATGTAACCTCCTTACCGTCGATTGTAACCTTCTCCATACCACCGACAATCTTGGCACCCTTCGCAGCCGAAGCAATGAAGATATTCTTTACTGCACCCTTCAAAGGCAGCTGCTCATCCATCTGCACATAGCCTTTCTTCGCCCAGGGCATATCCTTTTTAAGCAACAGCTGAACCTTTACAAAGTATTCGCAATCGTCTTTCAGTTCCTTGCCGAAGTCGACCTTGAAGCTCTTTTTTGTGCGGGGAGCTATTGCGAGGTCGGGCACGAAACGCGCCTCAATTTCCTTGCCGTCTTCCCACAAAGATACACGGATATCCATATCGCTCAGGCTCTCGAAATAGCGTTTGTTGAATATCTCAATCTCGCCCTTGTCGTTAAGTGAGATACCCGCATTCTGGTACACCTTCTTCACCTCCCAGTATTGGGGTTTCGGTGAATGGTCGGGGAAGATAATACCGTTCATACAGAAGGTGTGGTCGTTGGGACGGTCGCCGAAGTCACCGCCATAACCCATATACTTGTCACCGGTTTTGGGATCGACATTCCAGAAAGCCTGGTCGGCCCAGTCCCAGATGGCACCACCCATAAAGAAGTTGGTGCTCTCCATTGCATCCCAGTAATCTTTGAGGTTACCCACTGCATTACCCATTGAGTGAGCATATTCCGAAATGTGGAAAGGATATTTTATGGGAGCCTTACCTGTAACGGCATACTGTGTCCAGCCTATTGAAGGATACTGGTTAGAACCCATATCCACAATATTGTTGTTACGCTCATACTGCACGGGGCGTGAAGTATCGAACGCCTTCAAAGCCTCGTAAGCCTTAACGAAGTTGACACCGGGACCGGCCTCGTTACCGAGTGACCATATCACTACCGAGGGGCGGTTCATTGTAGCGTGGGCCATCTCCATTACACGGGCAACGTGTGCATCGAGGAATTCGGGAACGTGTGAGATAGAGGCTTCGCCATAATAGTACTGGTGACTCTCGATATTGGCCTCGTCTTCGAGGTATATACCGTATTTATCGCAAAGGTAGTACCAATAGGGAGCATCGGGATAGTGAGCGCAACGCACGTGGTTGATGTTGCCGCGCAACATTGTCATAACCTCGTTGAACATCTGCTCGCGTGTAACAGCGTGACCACGCTCCAAGTTGCTTTCGTGACGGTTCACGCCCTTCATCTTGATGGGCTTGCCATTGAGATAATAGTAGCGGCCTGCCAAGCCGAACTCGTCATCCTCGGCCTTTGTATCGCGTATCTCCACTTCGCGGAAACCGATATATGTAGATGCAGTCTCCACTACTCTGCCCTTCTTGTCGAGCAACTGCACAATAAGGGTATAACGGTTAGGCTCTTCGGCACTCCATTTTGCGGGGTTAGCAACAGGCATGGCGATATTTGCGGTAACGGTTGCGCCCTTCTCCACCACATTCACGGCACCCGATGCTGCAACGCCCTCGACAATAGCATTATTGTCGCTGTAAAGCTCATTTTTGTAGAGCTGCGCTTTAACCGAATAGCCTTTCGCCTTTTTCTTGCCCAAGTTACGGACATCGACTGCGATGTTCGCTACGGCATCCTTATATTCGTTGTCAAGGTCGGTCACAACGCGGAAATCGCGGATTTCCACAGGGTTGGTCGATGTGAGCGACACAGTGCGGAATATACCCGGCAAACGGAACATATCCTGCGACTCCAAGAACGAAGCATCGCTATTGCGGTAAACCTCAACGGCAACCACATTCTCGCCCTCGACAAGGTACTTTGTGATATTGAACGCTGCAAGGTTACGTGAGTTCTTCGAAAAGCCCACATATTTGCCGTTTATCCAAAGATAGAAGAAAGAATCGACACCATCGAAGTTGATATACACCTCGCGGCCGTTCCACTCTGCGGGAACGGTGAATGTACGGCGATAAGAACCCACTTCGTTACGATGTTTGTATGTTGTGTGGTGAGGAGCCGGCTCGCGCATAACACCACCCTTCCAGTCGCCCACGGCAACACTATGCTTGAAGATTACAGGTTGGTTTACATAAATGGGAGTACCATACTTCTGGCTACCGTCGGGCTGCAATCCATAGACATTCCAGTTCATAGGAACCTCCACCTTGTCCCACTGCGAAACATCATAGTCGGTCTTGTAGAAACCGACTGGACGCTCACCGGGGTTACCCACCCAATTAAAGCTCCAAGTACCATCGAGTGAAAGATAATACTCACTGGCTTCGGGCAGCACCTTGCGGGCACTCTCCTCATTGGCAAACGTAAAGAACCAGCCCTTTGGCTGTTCCTTGTTCAAAGACAACTGTGTAGGACTTTCCCACTCACTTCCGGCAGGAGCCTGCACGTCACCATAGGCAAAACCACCGAGGTTCTGTCCCACAGTCATAGCCGACATAAATAGCGCGGCCATCATCACTGAAACAAACTTCTTTCTCATAAAATATTGAATAACAATTAGTAATAAGTTTCTTGCATAAGCGCGCACAGCCCCATCGCGAGAGAGCAGTTTAACAAGCGCGCAAAACTTTTGCTAAAATACATTAAAAAAAGTACAAATAAAAATTTTTATATAATAAATAGACTAATGCGAAGCAAAATAAAGAAAAGCGGGCTCACCTGCAAATTCTAGGGGGGCTTACTCAAAACTTTTCGGTGTTATTATCGGCTATTCTCTTATGTAGGGGCGCACCGGTGTGTGCGCCCAACCATTGCGTGGCTTTCATCTGGGCAGACACACCGGTCTGCCCCTACGGCAAAACTGCA
>SUXO01000064.1 GCA_015060885.1 Bacteroidales bacterium | reverse complement strand
CCTTGCCGTGTTTATCTTTCTCACATTTGCAGGGTGCTGTGGAATTAAATGTAATTTAATAGACAATGCTTGCAGCAATTAGTCGCACGTAGTGCGGGATGCGAACAGCAAGCATTGTCAACTTATGTCAAACATTCTCGCTTCGCGCAACCTCGGCTGCATTCGGGCTCACCTGCAAAAGTTGGGGGAATAAAACTTTCTCACTCCTAAATCCTCGGTGGCCCGTGAGCAATTCTTTCTATCATTGAATTCCTTTATTTACTTTTTGTCGCTCAAAAAGTAACAAAAACGCCCGGCACACGGGGCGTTCAAGTCGCTCCTGTCTCTGCTCGTGAATTGCTTAAAGCAATATAACTCGTTCGACACTCGCTTGCCGCTGCAAGCCTTTCTGCCGTTTGCAGGGTGCTGCGTAACTCGCTTCGTGCGGCTATATAAGATAAATTATACCCGCACTGCGCTCAGACAGTACTCGCACAATGGCCTGCCCTCGGCAGGGCTCTCCGCTGTTTCTCTTACGGTGCCGGTTTCTTTTTGAGAATTACCATTGCAGGATATAATTCGTTATACAAATGGCAGCGTGAGGGAGCACAACTAATTAAAGAATCAATTTGTCCACACTAAATTCTACTGAACCTCAATCCTTCTCGCCAAAGCAAAGGTCGCCGGCATCGCCCAACCCCGGAACAATGTAATAATGATTGTTGAGTACGGGGTCAATTGTTGCACAATAAAGAATTGTATCGTCAGGGAAGTTGGCCTTCACGAAATCGACAGCCTCCTGGCTGGCAATAACGGCAGCAATTACCAGCTTGGCAGGAGCGCCTTTGGTGAGCAGAGCCTTGTAGGAGAGCAGAGTACTGCAACCCGTTGCCAGCATAGTATCGACAAGGAAAAGGGTTTTCCCTTCGAGGCGTGGCGAGGCGAGGTACTCAATCTCCACATCGAAATGGGTTTCGTCGGTGTACTTGCGATAGGCCGATACAAAAGCATTCTCGGCACTGTCGAAATAGTTGTGAAAACCGGTGTGCAAGGGAAGGCCGGCACGCAGGATGGTAGAGAGAACAACCTTGTCGACCGGCAGGTTATGCACCGCTTCGCCAAGCTGTGTCTTAACGGTTTTAGCCTCATAAGCAAGCTCCTTGCTTATTTCGTAGGCCATAATTTCCCCTATACGCTCAATGTTGCGACGGAAACGCATCTGGTCCTTTTGAATCTCTTTGTCACGAATTTCCGCCAAAAAATTATTCAAGACGGTATTCTGTTTCGATAAGTCAACAATTTTCATATTATATTTTTTCATAGTTTCGGATGTGTGAATTTCAAACGGCATTTGATTTCAGCCGCTAATATACTCTTTTTTATCCAAAAAAAGGAGCAACGGCCCAAGCAAGATTCTTATTTATAAAAAAGGAGAGAAATTTACGGAAAAAATCACGCGCCGGACACCCTGCGACAAAATGTCAAAAATTAAACCATACAACCATACAAAAGAGAAGAAACCGAGCCTTTTTTCTCAACCGTACAAACAAAAACCAAGAAAAAACGAAAACAAAATGACATTTTGAAAATAGCAAAAAATGCCAAAAACGAGGCTTCTGATACCTTTTTGCAGTAATTAAAGAAATTTTTCTTTAATTGTTTTGAGAGTTTAAATAAAAAGATATATATTTGCACTAGGAGAACTTCGGCAAGTTTGGGCAAAAATGTTAAAAAACGCTCACAAGCAAGCCGTTTTTCCACACAAAAGAACAGATTATTAACAAACAACTTAAATTTTTTAAAGTTATGGCAACAATAGATCTTACCAAGTATGGTATTACCGGTGCTACCGAGATTGTCTACAATCCCTCTTACGAGCAGCTTTTTGCCGAGGAGACACAGCCCGGTCTTCAAGGTTATGAGGTAGGCCAGGTTACAGAACTTGGCGCAGTTAACGTAATGACAGGTGTTTACACCGGCCGTTCTCCCAAAGACAAGTTCATCGTTAAGGATGCTACATCGGAGAACACTGTATGGTGGACATCGGAGGAGTACAAGAACGACAACAAGCCTGTTACAACAGAGACTTGGAACGCACTCAAAGAGATTGCTACAAAGGAGCTTTCAGGCAAGAAACTTTACGTTGTAGATGCATTCTGCGGCGCTAACCCCACAACACGTCTTAAAGTACGTTTCATTATGGAGGTAGCTTGGCAGGCACACTTCGTTACAAATATGTTCATTCGCCCCACAGCCGAGGAATTGGCATCGTTCGGCGAGCCCGACTTCATCGTTTACAACGCTTCAAAAGCAGCCGTTGAGAACTACAAGGAGCTCGGTTTGAACTCGGAGACAGCTGTTGTCTTCAACCTCACATCACGCGAGCAGATTATCCTCAACACCTGGTATGGCGGCGAGATGAAGAAAGGTATGTTCTCTATGATGAACTACTACCTCCCCTTGCAGGGTATCGCTTCAATGCACTGCTCGGCAAACACCAACGAGAAGGGCGAAACAGCTATCTTCTTCGGCCTTTCGGGTACAGGAAAGACTACTCTTTCAACCGACCCCAAACGTATGCTTATCGGTGACGACGAGCACGGCTGGGACGACGAGTCTGTATTCAACTTCGAGGGCGGTTGCTACGCAAAGGTTATCAACCTCGACAAAGAGAGCGAGCCCGATATCTACAACGCCATCAAGCGCGATGCTTTGTTGGAGAACGTTACAGTTGATGCAAACGGCAAGATTAACTTCGCCGACAAGAGCGTGACAGAGAACACTCGCGTATCTTACCCCATCAACCACATCCAGAACATCAAGCCCGGTTCAATGGCTGCTCCCGCAAAGAAGGTAATCTTCTTGTCGGCCGATGCATTCGGTGTATTGCCTCCCGTGTCAATCCTCACACCCGAGCAGACACAGTACTACTTCCTCAGCGGTTTTACAGCGAAACTTGCCGGTACAGAGCGTGGCATCACAGAGCCCACTCCCACATTCTCGGCTTGCTTCGGTGCTGCATTCCTCAGCTTGCACCCCACAAAATATGGTGAGGAGCTCGTTAAGAAGATGGAGAAGAACGGCGCAAAAGCATATTTGGTAAACACAGGTTGGAACGGTACCGGCAAACGTATCTCTATCAAGGATACACGCGGTATCATCGACGCTATCCTCGATGGCTCAATCGATACAGCTCCCACAAAGACCATTCCTCACTTCGACTTCGTGGTTCCCACAGAGCTCCCCGGTGTTGATCCCGCTATCCTCGACCCCCGCGACACTTATGCCGACGCTGCACAGTGGGAAGAGAAAGCTATCGACTTGGCAGGCCGCTTCATCAAGAACTTCACCAAGTACACAGGCAACGAAGCCGGCAAGGCACTTGTTGCAGCAGGTCCCAAACTCTAATTCAGAGCAAAAAACCTTTAAATACCGCAGAGGGTGGCAATTGCCGCCCTCTGCTTTTTATATGGTTGCCTTTTGCACATAAAAATATATTCGGCTCACCTGCAAATTCTAGGGGGCATACTCAAAACTTTTCGGTGTTATTATCGGCTATTCTCTTATGTAGGGGCGCACCGGTGTGTGCGCCCAACCATTGCGTGGCTTTCATCTGGGCAGACACACCGGTCTGCCCCTACGGCAAAACTGCA
>SUXO01000038.1 GCA_015060885.1 Bacteroidales bacterium | reverse complement strand
GTGAACAAAGAACCGAGCGACTGATTTTTCTCGCGTGCCGGGCGTTTGGTTCTTTGCGCGACAAAGAACATCAAAGATATATTTCCAATGAGAGAATAACCGACAAATAACACCGAGAAGTCAAAAGCAAGAATGTTTAGTATCGTATATGGTGAGTGCCCACACCTTTTTGCTACTGAGCCAAACTCTCCCTCTTTTTTGTAATAAAGAGGGATGGTGTGGTACCATAACACCGTTTGCGACGACGAAACATTTATGTTTCCAAAGGAGTGCCGAAACGCAGTGAAGGCCCGTAGGGGGTAGGCGATAAAATCAATTGTTTTGTTGCGTGCAATCGTTTTTTAATACTCCCTCCGAAATTTATTTGTTCTTGTGTTCTTTTGTCCAATAAGAGATTTTTAGACTAAAATCATCCTACTTTTTGTCCACGTAATCTTCTTTTGTCGTGCAAAAAACAAAACGCCCGGCACAAAAGGCTCGTAATTCTACCCAAATGAAAGTACCACGCATTGGTTGGGCGCACACACCGGTGCGCCCCTACTTCTGTTTTTTGTCCTTATGTTCTTTTGTATTCATATCTTTCCCCGCAAGCGGCCCCAGGCTCTACCGCTTTTTATATCGCTACGCCCATATCAAATTCATTTATACAAAAAAGCCACCCTGCCGGTGTGGGCAGGGTGGCAGGTGTTTGCAGGCGGGGGAGTGCTCTTATAGAGTCTTCTCCATCTCATCCTCTACAAGGCGTATCTTTTTGAGAATTACCTCGGCATCGCCTTTGAGCTTCTCCATCTTCTGGCGCATAACATCGACAAGGCTTTGGCCCTTCTTGTTCGATGCGTTGAGGAAGCCGAGGTTGTTCTCATATGTGGCAATCTCCGATTTGAGGTTTTCGTATTGGCGTATAAGACGGTCGCGCTCGCGTTGAAGGCTGTTGCCGCCTTTGGCAATGTTGTTGCGGAAGTCGGCGAGCTTGCGCTCGGTGGCGTTCACGTGAAGACGTTCGTAAAGGGCGTTAACGCTCTCCTTGTACTCCTTGTGTATCTTGTCTTTCTCCTTGAAGGGTACGTGGCCGATGCTGTTCCACTGTGCGATGAGGGTGTTGAGCTGTTTTACCTGTTCGCTCTCTTCGGCAGTGGTGTCAATGGCTTTTATGGCCTCAATCACAGCCTGTTTCTGTTTGAGGTTCTCTTGCTCGCTCTTGCGTTGTGACGATGTCTGCGCATTGCGGCGTTCGAAGAATGTGTCGCAAGCGGCTACAAAGCGTTTCCACAGAGCGTCGGAGTATTTCTGTGCCACGGGGCCGGTAGCCTTCCACTCCTTTTGCAGTTGGGTGAGCTTGTCGGCTGTCTCTTTCCACTCTTCGCTCTCTTTGAGCTGTTCGGCCATTTCGCATAGCTGCTTCTTCTTTTCAAGGTTAGCGGCAAGGCTGCTCTTTACCTCTTTATAATAGTCGCTCTTGCGTTTGAAGAATTCGTCGCAGGCTGCACGGAAACGTTCAAATATTTTAAGGTTCATCTTTTGCGGTGCGAAGCCCACCTCTTTCCATTGTGCTTGGAGTTCCAGAATCTTGTCGGTTGCGGTGTTCCACGCCTGGTAGTTGGTGAGGGTTGCGTAGTCGATGTTCTCAATCTCTTCGCAAAGTGCTGTTTTCTTTTCGAGGTTTACACGCTCTTGCTCTTTCTTGCCTTCGAAGTGCTCCTGGTGGCGGCGGTTGATGATGGTTGATGCGGCTTTGAACCTTGTCCACACCTCCTCGCGCAGTTCGGGTGCCACAGGGCCGGTTTCACGGAACTCGTTGTGCAGCTGCTGCAATTGGCGGAATGCACCAATTACATCCTCATCGGTTGTGAGTGCCTCGGCTGTTTCGCATATTCTGCTCTTTGCTTCAAGGTTCTTCTTGAAGTCATATTCGCGGAACTCGTGGTTTATTTTAAGCACGTCGTAGAATTGCTCGCCAAGCAACTGGTACTGTTTCCAAAGGTCGGCAACTTTGGCTTGCGGTATGTTCTTTATCTCTTTCCAGCGTGCCTGTACGCTCTTGAATTCTGCGGTGTCGGGAGTGCCTTGCCCGGCTTTCTCCACCAGCTGTTGCAACTGTGCAAGGAGTTCGAGTTTGGCTGCGTAGTTGGCCTCCTGCTCCTCCTCCTGTGCTTTGAGCCAGGCGTTGCGCTTTGCTTTTATGCTGTTCATGGCCTCTTTGAAGGGGGCTTCGAGTGTGTCGGGGGCAGGGATGAAAAGTGTCTCTTCGCCACCTTCGGCAACAAACTCCTTGCGGGCGGCATCAAGCTCGATGGTGCGCAGGCGGTAGAATTGTACTTTGAGGCTCTCTACCTCGGCTTTGCAGTTGAGTACATCCTCTTCTTGGGCTATTGCTTCTATGCGTGACAGTATCTCTTCGCGTGTCACCGGGCGCGATTCTTCGGCAATGGCTGCTTCGTTGTCGGTTGCGGGTTCGGCGGTTACTGCCTCTTGGGCATTGTCTTGTTCTGTAACTTGCTCGGGCATAATGGCATCGATTGCCTGTTCAGGGGGAGTCGTAATGTTCTGCTCGTCGAGCTGTACATTCGATTTTTTAGTTTCGCTCATCTGCTTAAATTGTTAGGTTAGTAGTATGTGCCTTTGCGGCAGTGTATTTTACGATTATCGCAAATATAGGTATTTTTGAAAATATTCTCAACTTTTTGCCTGTTTATATGAATAAACTGCTCAATATCATTGAGATTATCATATAGAAGGTCATTCCGCTGATATCGTTTATAATCTGTATGAAGGGGCCGGTGGCCACGGCCGGGTTAATGTTTATGCGTTCGAGTACGAGTGGTACGAGGGTGCCGAACCCCGATGCAAAGAGTATTACCACAAAGAGGCTCAACGGTACCGAAAGGGTTACAATGTCGGTGGCCCCGTACAAGAGGAAGTTGTAGGCATATACCATAAGTGATAGTATGGTGGCGTTGATTATTGCCACAACCATCTCTTTTGCCAGGTGGTGGAACATTCGGTGAGGGTCGAGCGAGTTGTTGGCAAGGCCCTGAACCACAATTGCCGATGACTGTGTTCCCACGTTACCTCCCATACCTGCAAGCAGGGGTATGAAGAGTGCCATCTCGGGGTGGTTGCCCAGTGTGCTGTCGAAGCAGTTGAGCAACAGCGATGAACCGATACCTCCCAACATTCCCACCAACAGCCAGGGGAGGCGGGCGCTTGTCTGCTTGAATACGGTGTCGTCGCTCTCGATGTCCTGGGTAAGACCGGCGGTAAGTTGCTGGTCGTGCTCGGTCTGCTCGCGTACCTCGTCCATAATGTCGTCGACGGTAATCTGTCCCACAAGACGGTTTATCTTGTCGACAACGGGTATTGCCACCAGGTTGTATTTCTCAATGAGCAGGGTAACCTCGTCGATGGGAGTATCGACATCGACACTCACTACCTTGCGGCTCATTACGTGCTTCACCTTCGATACCGAGGGGCTGGTAACCATCTTTTTGAGCGGGAAAAGGCCGCAGAGGCGTTCGTCGTCGTCAACCACATAAATGTAGTATATCTCGTCCATATCCTCGGCCTGGCTGCGCATCTCCTTCAAGCACTCGGGCATACTCCAATTCTCGTTCACAACCACCATTTCGGTACTCATAAGACCACCGGCAGTATCCTCGTCGTACTGCAAGAGGTCGACAATGTCGCCGGCCTGCTCAATGTCCTTGATGTGCGAGAGTACCTCCTCCTGCTTCTCCTCGTCCATGTCGCGGATGATTTCCACGGCATCGTCGGTGTCCATGTAGTTCACGAAGCGTTTGGCGATGGCCTCGGAGGGGAGCTCTTCGAGCAGTTCGTTACGCATATCCTCGTCCATCTCGGTGAGTGCGTCGGCGGCCCGTTCATTGTCGAGCTGGCGGTAGAGGAAACGTGCCTCTTCAATGTCGAGCTCGATACACAGCTCGGCAATGTCGGCAGGGTGCAGTTTCGATATGTGCTCTTGAAGGAGTACCGAGTCCTTGCGCTCAATGAGCTCTTTTATGTAGTTGATATATTCCTTTGTCATAATGGTTGCCTCCTCTTTGGCTTTATGCGAGTTCGCGTTCTACTTGCAGGGTGAGTTCTATGAAATCGTCGATAGACAGTTGTTCGGGCCGCTTGTCGAGCACGGGATTGCCCAGCAGGGGCGACTCCTTGCCCACTATCTGCTGTATGGAGTTGCGCATCTTCTTGCGGCGTTGGTTGAAGGTGCCTTTTACTATCTTCTTGAACAGCTCCTCATCGCAGGGCATTGTGGTGCGGCTGTTGCGCTTCATAAGCACCACTGCGCTTTTTACTTTCGGCGGCGGTGAGAATACATTTTCGTGTACAGTGAAAAGGTACTCCACGTCGTACCACAGCTGCACCAGTATGCTTAATATCCCGTAGGCCTTTGTGCCGGGCTTTGCAGCAAGGCGTTCGCCCACCTCTTTCTGTATCATACCGCTGCAATAGGGGATGTGCTCCCTGTTGTCGAGCATCTTGAAGAATATCTGGCTCGATATGTTGTAGGGGTAGTTGCCGATGAGCATAAACTGTCCGCCGTCGAAAAGACGGTCGAGGTGCATCTTCAAAAAGTCGTCGGGTATTATGTTCTCCTCGCCAAGTTGCGGCAACTCCTTGCATAGGTATTTTACCGATTCCTCGTCTATTTCCACAACCTTCACGGGGCGTTCCTTTTCGAGAAGAAAACGTGTGAGCACGCCCATACCGGGGCCCACTTCGAGCACCGGTATGCCGGGGCAGACATCGACAGTGTCTGCAATGTCCTGTGCTATTTGCAGGTCGATGAGAAAATGCTGGCCGAGTCGCTTTTTTGCTGTTACTGCTTTCATTGGCTACGGTTTGTTGTGTTATTTTAAATTAAATGTGGGCAAAAATGCGGGTTTTCTTCAATATATTTGTATCTTTGCGATAACGCGAAGATACCCTGCACTCGCTGTAAAATACAATTGCATCCGTTTGCCGGTACTTTCGCATTACGCTTGCCTTTATGAAGAAACAACTTTGTTGTTTGCAGGTTGCTCCACATAGATGCAAAGGTAAATAAATATCCCAATTTTGCAGTTAAAGTTTTGAAAAAGATTTTAAATAATATAGTAAAAAGTCTGTTGCCGCTGCTGCTTGGGGCGGTTATCCTCTATTGGATATATGACGAATTCGACTTTTCGCAGGTGTGGCCCGAACTTGAAAGGATGAATCTTTTTTGGTTCACCTTGTCGCTGTTGTTCGGCATTTTCAGCCACGTATTGCGCGGCTGGCGTTGGTTGCTCACTCTGGCACCGCTTGGCTATTTCCCCCGTCGCGACAATTGTGTCTACTCTATATTCATAGCATACGCTGCCAATCTTGTGTTGCCGCGTGTGGGCGAGGTGTCGCGTTGCGCTGTGCTCGACAGGTACGACAACGTTCCTTTTGCCCAATCGCTTGGCACGGTGGTGACTGAACGCCTGATAGATACCGTTATGGTGCTGCTCATTACCCTTGTAGCAGTACTTTTGCAGTGGACTGTCTTTCGCTCCTTCCTGCAAAGTTCGTGCAACGGTTTCGGCAGTTTCGATGTGCTGTCGTCAATGGGCGGAACGGCTGTCGTGGCTGTGTCGGCCGCAGCCTTTGCACTGCTGCTCTTTGTAGTGGTGCGCAAGTTGTCGGTGTGGTCTAAAATACGCTCCTTTTTTGCCCATTTCATCGAGGGAATGTGCTCGTTGGCAAAAATGAAAAAAGGGTGGTTGTTCCTGCTCGAAACGGTGGGTATATGGTTCTGCTATTTTATGCAGTTCTACCTCTGTTTCTTCTGCTTCGGTTTCACGCACTCGCTCTCCCTTGCGGCGGGGCTGCTGCTGTTTGTGGCGGGCAGCATTGCGGTGGTGGTGCCCACTCCCAATGGCGCAGGGCCGTGGCACTATGTGATAATAGGCATTATGGTTATTTATGGTCTGTCGACAACCGATGCCTCGCTTTTTGCGTTGATTGTTCACTCCTCGCAGACATTGCTTGTGGCGTTGCTGGGCATTGTGGGGGTGGTTATGTTGCAAATAAAGAATTGTATAACAATAAAAAAGAGATTATGGCAATGACAATTAAAGATTTATCGCCTCGTGAAGTGTGGAAGCACTTTGAGGCTGTGACACAGATTCCGCGTCCTTCGGGTTATATGCAGGAGATTCAGAAGTTCCTCTTGGATTGGGGTAAGAGTATAGGTGTTGAAACCTGGCAGGACGAAGTCGGCAACATCATTATGCGTAAGCCCGCTACTCCCGGTTTGGAGAACCGCCGTTGCATAATTTTGCAGGCGCATATGGATATGGTGCCTCAAAAGACTCCCGAGAGCAAGCACGACTTCTACAAGGATCCCATTAAAACCATAGTCAAAGGCGATTGGCTTTATGCCGACGATACAACCCTGGGTGCCGACAACGGCATAGGTGTTGCTGCTATAATGGCTGTAATGGAGGATAATACAATGCAGCACGGTCCTCTCGAAGCTCTTATCACCATTGACGAAGAGACCGGCCTTGTGGGTGCTTTCGGTCTTAAAGCGGGTGAACTGCAAGGCAATATTCTGCTTAACCTCGACTCGGAAGAGGAGGGTGTTATGTATATAGGCTGTGCAGGTGGCATCGATTTCTCGGCAAAAATGGAGTTTATGGCCGAAGAGCCCATTGAGGATGACATAGCAGTGAAGGTGTGCTTGAAGGGACTGCGCGGCGGTCACTCCGGCGTTGAGATAAACGAAGGCCGTGGAAACGCCAATAAACTTATGGCGCGTTTTATGCGCGAGGCTATCGACGAGTGCGGCGTGAGCCTTGCAAGCTGGAACGGAGGCAATATGCGTAATGCCATCCCCGCAAGCTGCGAGGTTGTGGTTACCTTGCCCGATGAGGCTGTGGGCGAACTCACCGACATTGCTGCAAAGTACGAGGCTCTGTTCAACAGCGAGTATGCAGGTATCGAGGAAGGCATAACTCTCCGCGTGGAGGCAACCGATATGCCCGAAAACGTTGTTCCCGAAGAGATTGAGGATAATCTGCTCGACGCTATCCTGGCTTGCCACAACGGTCCGTTGCGTTTCATTCCCACAATCCCCGACACTGTGGAGACATCGAGCAACCTCTCAATTATAAATATAGCCGACGGCTTTGCCGAGGTAGACATCCTCATACGCAGTTCTTGTGAGTCGATGAAAGAGTATCTTGCCCTGCAACTGTCGAGCTGTTTTGCTATGGCGGGAATGAAGGTTGAGTTGAGCGGCAGCTACACCGGCTGGCAACCCAATGTAAAATCTCCGCTTCTGGCGAGCGTGAAGGAGGCTTACAGCGCCCTCTTTGGCAAGGAGCCCGAAGTGCGCGTAATTCACGCCGGCTTGGAGTGCGGTATCCTTTCGACCAACTATCCCGATATGGATATGATTTCGTTCGGCCCCACATTGCTCTCGCCCCACTCTCCCACAGAGCGCATAGAGATTGCATCGGTCGATAAATTCTACTCTTTGATTAAAACTTTGATAATTAACGGAGTCAAGTAAGAATAACCCTTTGTTCATAAAACAGAACGCCACCAGTCAGGTCGCGTTCTGTTTTTTTTGTGGAATAAAAATTTGAGAAAATATATAAACAACATTTATTTTTTGTATATTCGCGCTAAACCTTGAAACAACTTTTTATTTATTAACATAAAATCTATCTTAATTATGAAAAAGAGTGTAAAGTTTGCAGCAGTATTGCTTTCGGCAACAATCTTGTGTTCATCTTGTATAGGTTCTTTCGGCTTGACTTGCAAGTTGAAGAACTGGAACGACCGCTTGGGTGACAAATGGGTAAACGAACTCGTGTTCTTGGGCTTGAATATTCTTCCCGCATACAGCCTAGCAGCTTTTGCCGACGTTCTAGTTCTTAACTCAATCGAGTTCTGGACAGGAAGTAATCCCGTAGCTGCTTCGGGCGAGAGCAAAATCGTGAAGAACAATGCCGGCGAGGATGTACAGGTTACAGCAGTGGAGAATGGCTACAACCTCTCTTGCGGCAGCGAGGAGATGCAGCTCATCTACAACGAGGCCGAAATGACTTGGAATGCTGTTTACAACAACCAGTCAACCGAAATTGTAAAGTTTGTCGACGGTAACAACGCTTTGTTGTCACTTGGCAAATAATAAGGTAATTTTTCAGGACACATCTGTCAATGACGGAAAAGAAACCCGAAATAAGAGCAGTTGAACAGGAGGATACATCGTACGACCACGTACTTAAATATACAGGCGTGTTCGGTGGTGTACAGGTGCTTACGATGCTTGTTTCGGTACTGCGCAACAAGTTTGCTGCTCTGTGGCTGAACAAGGCCGGTTTCGGTTTCTTTATGATGTATACGAATATATCCTCTTTTATTTCAAGTGCATCAAATGCGGGTGTTCCTTTCAGCGCTGTCAAGAATTTGTCGGAGATTTACGAAGAGGGTGATGCCGGCAAAATAGAATCATACATAATGACAGTGCGTTCAATAAGTCTGTGGACGGCGTTTTTCGGTGCGTTCTTGTGCGTGCTGTTGGCGCCGCCCATCAGTTTTTTTGCTTTCGATGGCGACTGGGGCTACACTTTGCAGGTGGCAATGTTGTCGCCTATGATATTCGCCATTGCGGTTACAAATGGTGAAATATCGATACTTAAAGCCACACGCAAGTTAAAAAGAGTGGCTGTCATTTCTGCTGTGACCGCACTGCTTACTCTCGTAAGTGTGTTGCCTTTCTTCTATATGTGGGGCAGCAGGGGTGTTATTCCGGCTCTTGTAGTCAACACCATAGTCCTAATGCTGGTGCATCTCTATTTTTCGTTGCAGCTATACCCGTGGCGCACCGAGATGTTCTCCCGTGAAGTGTGGAGAGAGGGTGTTGCAATGGTGCGTATTGGTGCTCCTTATGTAATAGCGGGTATATTGAATGCGCTTACTGCGCTGGCAATTCCGGCAGTGTTGCTCTATTTTGGCAATATTGACGACGTGGGCCTCTACAAGGTGGGCTACGGAATTATGGTGGTGTATGCCGGTATTGTATTTGTGGCGGTGGAAACCGATTACTTCCCACGCCTGTCGGCCATCCACGCCAATCTGGGGAGAATGAATTACGCAATAAACCAGCAGATTGACATCTGCATCCTTTTTATAGCCCCTCTTCTTCTGATAATCATACTGGCTATGCCTCTTATAATAAGAGTGCTTTACACGGCCGAGTTCCTTATGGTGGCCGATATGGCAATCTACTCTTCATTCTATATGTTTTTCCGGGCCGTTATGTTGCCCATAGCATATACGGCATTGGCCAAAGGCGATACTAAAACCTACCTGCTGATGGAGATACTTTATGACATTTTCTCCTTCTTGCTCATAGCGGCAGGGTACTATTGGGGCGGAATCACAGGCACGGGTATTGCCTTGTCGGTAGCAAGTTTGCTCGATGTGGTAATGATTACGCTTTGTTATCGCTACAAATATGGTTTCCGTTACTTTCCCTCAACGGTGCGTCTAGTGCTCTTCCAGGCAGTGCTGTTGTTTGCAGGGGTAATGGTGAGCATACACGGAACCATTCTGTTGCGTTGTACACTCGGTCTTTTCCTTTTGCTTGTTTCGGCATTCTATTCCTTTAAAGTGTTGGATAAGAGAACAACCGTGATAAATCGCATAAAGGCCGGGTTCTTTGGTCGGAAATAGTCAGCAAGGAGTCTTTCTCCTTATGCTTTAATGATATTTGGTTATGATACATCCCGAAAACGATGAGGCCTACAAAGGGTTGAAGGTCAACGATGGGGTAGAGCGTTTGAGCTCGGTGAACCCATATCTGTCGCAGATGCGTGTAAGGCGTGCTGCTCCTTTGAGTGTCGACGATTATGTTAACGGAATTCTGCGTGGCGATGTCACAATATTGAGCCGTGCCGTTACGTTGGTCGAGAGTCTGCGGCCCGAACATCAGGCCATAGCACAGGAGATTGTGGAACGCCTGCTGCCTCATTCGGGAAAGTCATTGCGAGTTGGTATTACAGGCGTGCCGGGTGCAGGCAAGAGTACTTCGATAGATGCGTTCGGAATGCACATATTAAAAGAGCGCGGTGGCAAGCTGGCCGTGCTTGCCGTGGACCCAAGCAGTGAACGCAGCAAGGGAAGTATCTTGGGCGACAAGACACGTATGGAGCGCCTGGCAGCTCACCCCAATGCCTTTATCCGCCCCAGTGCTTCGGCAGGTTCTTTGGGCGGCGTTGCCCGCAAAACACGTGAAACAATAATATTGTGCGAAGCAGCCGGTTACGATACCGTTTTTGTTGAAACGGTGGGAGTGGGGCAGAGCGAAACGGCGGTATATTCAATGGTCGACTTCTTCTTGCTCATACAGATAGCAGGTGCCGGCGACGAACTGCAAGGCATAAAACGCGGTATTATGGAGATGGCCGACGGCATTGTCATAAACAAGGCCGATGGTGCCAACAAGGCCGAAGCACAGCGTGCGGCAACCCATTACCGTAACGCTCTTCAACTGTTCCCTATGCCGCAAAGCGGTATCCGTCCGCAGGTCCTCACCTATTCGGGTTTCTACGACCTGGGTATAAAAGAGGTGTGGGATATGATTTTCGATTATATTGCAAAAGTCAGGGCAAACGGAAGTTTCGAGGAAAGGCGTTCGGCACAGTCGAAATACTGGATGTACGAAACCATAAACGAACAGTTGCATAACCGCTTTTATCGTGCAGCGGGCATTGACGAGGCGCTTGCCCGTTTCGAGGACGATGTAATTGCAGGCAGGCTTACATCGTTTGCTGCGGCAGGCAGGCTGCTCGAATTGTACGACTCAATAAACAATAAAAAGTAATGGACAAGAAAACCCTTCGAAAAGAGGTGCGTGCAAGGCTTACCGCTGTTACCGACGAGCAGAAACAGCTGAAATCCACAATGTTGGCTCTTGCCCTTGTGGTACACCCGGCAGTGCGTTCGGCTCGCGTCATTGCACTCTTCTCGCCTTTGGGCGACGAGCCTGCCATTGGAGAAATCATCGAGGTGCTTTCGCGGGAACACACGGTGGTGCTTCCACGTGTCGAGGGTGAAACTATGGAGTTCTATCCCTTTTCGGCATCGTCTATGCGTGAGGGTGCCTATGGAATATTGGAGCCTTGCGGGGGAGTGCCTGTTGCGCCTGCCGATATTGATGTTATGGTTGTTCCCGGTGTCGCATTCACCTTGTCGGGTGCGCGCTTGGGCCGTGGCAAAGGGTTTTATGACAAATATATGTCGCAGAGCGGTTTCTGTGCCTCTACAATAGGTGTCTGTTATGAGGAGCAGCTGGTTCCGTCGCTTCCTTGCGAACCGCACGACATAACGGTTGGCGAAGTGTTGAGCAGGTAATTCTTTCTTAATATATAAACATCAAGCGAGGCTTTCGGCCTCGCTTGATGTTTATAATATGGCTTGCTTCTTACGATGCAAGTATCTCCTGTGCACGCACTGTTTCGCGGTCAATGGGCTTGTCGTCCTTGATGGCTTTGGTGAAGGGTATATATACAATTTCGTTGTTGCGCAAACCAATCATTACGTTACGCTGTCCTTCGAGCAGTGCATCTATGGCTGCCACGCCCAGGCGGCTTGCGAGAATGCGGTCGTTGGCTGTGGGGCTGCCACCACGCTGCAAGTAGCCAAGAATTGATACGCGCACGTCGAGTTCGGGGAACTTCTGGCGCATACCCTCGGCTACATCCATAATGTTGTAGTCCTTTTCGCGGCCCTCGGCAAAAAGCACGATACTGCTGCTCTTTGTGCGGCGCAAACCGTTGGCAATGAACTGGTTTATACGCTCGAACTCCGGGTCTATTTCGGGCAGTACGCAAGCCTCGGCACCCGTGGCGAGTGTTCCGTTGAGAGCAAGGAAACCTGCATCGCGGCCCATTACCTCCACTATGAAAAGACGCTCGTGCGATGATGCGGTGTCGCGTATCTTGTCGACACACTCCATAATGGTGTTGAGTGCTGTGTCGTATCCTATGGTGGTGTCGGTGCCGTAAAGGTCGTTGTCGATGGTGCCGGGGAGTGCAATGCAAGGTATGTCATACTCGCGGGCAAGGTTGTAGGCACCGGTAATGGAACCGTCACCGCCAATTACCACAAGAGCATCGATACCCTCCTTTTGCAGGGTGGCGTATCCTATTGCGCGTCCCTCTTCGGTCTTGAACTCATCGCAACGGCTTGTTTTCAAAATTGTTCCTCCACGCTGTATTATGTTGCTTACGTTCTCGGTCTTGAACTCCTTTATCTCACCGGTGATAAGGCCTTTGTATCCACGATAGATACCCTTGACCTTCATTCCGTGGTAGATGCAGGCGCGGGTGACTGCACGAATGGCTGCATTCATTCCGGGTGCGTCACCGCCCGATGTGAGAACGCCCACGCAGTTAATCTTGTTTTTCATAATGGTTTGTTTTATGGTTGTTATAATTGAGTATTTCCTGTTTGCAGTTCTCCATAAGCCATTTGGGTGTTGAAGTGGCACCGCAGATACCTATGCTTTCAACTCCGTCGGTTAGTGAGAGGTCTATCTCGCCGGGGCTTTCAATCTGGTATGAATTGGGGTTTACCCGCTTGCATTCGTTGAAGAGAATCTTTCCGTTTGAGCTCTTGCGGCCGCATACAAAGAATATGAGCTGGTGTGCTTTGGCAAATTCTCCGATGCCGGTCATTCTGTTGGCAACCTGGCGGCACACGGTGTCGAACGATTCTGTTTTCTTTCCCGGCTCAATACGTTGCTCAATTGCTTCAACTATCTGTTTATACCCTTCAAGCGATTTGGTTGTCTGGGAATAGATATAGGTATTCCTGTCGGTTGCAACCTTCTCTATCTGTGCCGGGTTCTCCACAACGATAGCTTCGCCGTGTGTCTGCCCCACAAGTCCCAGGACTTCGGCGTGTCCGGCCTGTCCGTGAATTATTATCTGCCTCTCTTCGTTCTCGGTTGCTTGCCACTTCTGCTTTATGCGTTGTTGGAGTTTAAGTACCACGGGGCAGGTGGCATCAATGAGTTCGAGGTTGTTGCGGCGTGCCGTTTCGTAAGTTTCGGGCGGTTCGCCGTGTGCACGTAGCAGTACTTTCGCGTTGTGCAGGGTTTCAAACGTTTCGTGATTTATGGTTATGAGCCCCAGTTGTTTTAGTCTTTCGCACTCTATACCGTTGTGAACAATGTCGCCCAAGCAGTAGAGGGTGCCGCCTTTTTGCAGCTCCTCTTCGGCTTTCTGTATGGCTGTGGTTACTCCGAAACAGAAGCCCGAATGGTCGTCTATCTCAATTTTAAGCATTATCGTGTGTGTGCAATGAATTGTTCTTTGAGCCACTGCTCCTGTTCCTCGCGTGTCATATTGCTGTTGTCGAGCAACAATGCGTCATCGGCCTTTTTCAAGGGGCTTACCTCGCGTGTCTGGTCGATGTGGTCGCGCAACTGTACATTTTCAAGGATTTCGTTGTAATCGGGGTTGTCGCCACGTGCTTTGAGTTCGTCGTAGCGACGTTGTGCGCGTACCTCGGCCGATGCAGTCACAAATATTTTCAGTTCGGCATCGGGGAACACCGTGGTGCCAATGTCGCGTCCGTCCATTACAATCCCTTTCTGCTTGCCCATATTGCGTTGCTGCTCCACCATTTCGCTGCGCACGAAGTCGAGTGCTGCCACCTGGCTCACCATTCTTGATACTTCGAGCGAACGTATTTCGTGCTCCACATTAACACCATTGAGCAGGGTGACGGAGTTCTTTGTTGCAGGGTCGGCCTCAAAGGTAATCTTTATGTTGTCCATCTGCTCACGCAACTTTACGGTATCTATTTTGTCACCCTCTATGAGATTGTTCCTCAGGCAGTAAAGGGCGACTGCGCGATACATTGCCCCGCTGTCGAAATAGAGATAACCGATGTTGCGGGCAAGTGACTTGGCCATAGTGCTTTTGCCGCAAGACGAAAAGCCGTCGATTGCTATAATTATTTTTTTCATATTTATATTTTAAAGTGTATACGATGCATTGAAGAGCAGTGAGTTTGAAGATACGTGCAGCTTGCTGTACGAAACTCCGAATTTGAATTTCTTTATGGATATTCCTGCTCCCAGGCTCAAACCGTCCCATTTGCTGTCTGCCGTCGACAGCTCTTTTGTCATTCTGTAATTGTAGCCGATGGAGGCATATATCCTTTCGCTCAAAAGCACATCGGCACCGAATGTAAAGTGTTTCAACAGCTTCTTACCGAAACCGTCTTTACTGCCGTCGGCATTGTAAAAATCATCGTCGCTCCATTTGTGAAGGTTATTCATTGTGAGCGAAAGGCGTATGGGGGCATTGGCAAATCTTTTTGTGATACCCAATTGTATATCGAACGGCATTTTTTCGGTCTTCTCTTCAAACGCCTTTACCTGTGCACCCAGGTTCTTGAACACCAACGAGGCCGAAAGGTCCTTCTCTTCGTCGAAGTAGTTGAGGCCCAGGTCTATGCCCAGTGCAATGGAACTCAGGCTCTCGTACTTTGAATATATGAACTTTGCAGCAACGCCGCCGCTCCAACGGTCACTCAAAAGGTAGCTGTAAACAGCCGAAATCTCCATATCCTTTGCCTTGAATGTGCCTGTGAAGATGTTGTTCTCGTCATATCCCTCGAATTCGCCATAATCGACATAACGTGCCACAATGGCACCGGCCGAGCGGGCGCCGAACACACGGTTGTATGCAAAGCCGGCAACCTTGCTGTCGCTCATATAGGTCATATAGCCCAGGTTCAGCGTGTTGTGCGATACGTTTATCAGCAGTGCGGGGTTGTGGGCTGCAAGGGTTATGTCGTCATCTATAATCGAGATGTTCGTTCCTCCAAGTGCTGCAACGTGGGAAGAATAAGGCAACCGCAGAAAGTTAAAGGCAATCTCTCCCGTTTGGCCTTTTGCTGTTGCCAGTGGCGTTAGAATTATTGCCAATATTATAAAATTTATAATTCTTTTTGTCATAACCGCTATTGTGCAATTTACGCTATCTTTTGCGAAGGTAATGCTTTTTTTCATCTTTTTATTCGCTGTCATAAAATAATTGTATATAAAAATACGTTTCTTTCTATGAATTAACTGAAAAAAAGAGCATTTATGATGTGATGCGAAAATAAAATATGTATAAAAGAAAAAAAAGATGCATTAAAACGTGTGTATTGAAAAATATTGTTTAAATTTGCCCAATAGAAAATAAAAAACAAATAAACATACAATAATGGATACAACAAAAAGACAACAGGGAAACGGAAGCGAACTTCTCGAAGTGAAGAAGAGCGCGCATGTAAACCTTGAACAGCACAAGACCACATGGCTGCTCATCGGTTACATACTTGTGTTCGGTGTTCTGTTCGTTGCTTTCGAATGGACTGCTACCGAAAAGAAACACACTGGTGAAATTGTGAGTGCAGGTATTCTCTTGGAAGAAGAGATTATGGTACCTATTACAATGCCCGAAAAGAAGGTGGTTCCTCCTCCTCCCCAGGCAAAGCAGATTACCGAAATTCTTGAAATCGTTGACGATGAGGCCGAAATTGAAGAGAGTGAACTCGCTTCGGTTGAGGAGACCGGCGAGGTTGTCGAGATTGCCGATGTAGGCAATGTTGTTGTAGAGGATATCCCCGAGGAGGAGCCCATTCTCCAAATCGTGGAGCAAATGCCTGAATTCCCCGGTGGTATGGCTGCTTTGATGAAATACTTGAAGGAGAATATCAACTATCCCCGTATCTCCCGCGAGAATGGTTCACAGGGTAAGGCCTTCATCAACTTTGTTGTGAATACCGATGGTTCTATCCAGGATATCGAGGTGCTTCGCAGTTCAAGCGACCCCTATCTCGACAAGGAGGCCTTGCGCGTTGTAGGCGGAATGCCTAAATGGAACCCGGGTAAGCAGGCCGGTAAGGCGGTGCGCGTGCGTTTCACCCTTCCGGTAACCTTCCGCTTGAAATAAATTCAGTTACAATAAAAAAGAGGCTGCCGCAACCGTGTGTAGCCTCTTTTTAATTTTAAACAGCTTCTAAAAAAGTTCAGTTATGTATAATTGGGAACAAGTAAGAGATAAAGTAAATGCATTTGTCGACAATTTGAAGTTCGAGCGTGAGCCGCTGGAACTCTACAAACCCATAAGATACACTCTTGCACAAAGCGGCAAACGTGTGCGCCCGGTGCTGTGTCTTATGGCATACAATCTTTACAAGGATACCATAGACGAGGCATTGTACCCTGCTGTGGCAATGGAAACCTATCACAATTACACGCTCATTCACGACGATGTTATGGACCGTGCCGACATTCGTCGAGGGAAACCCACAGTGTGTGCAAAGTGGGGCGACACGACAGCAATCCTTTCGGGCGACACAATGCTTCTGCTTGCCTATGAGTTCTTGGCCGCCAATGCTCCCGCCGACAAGTTGCCGCAGATGCTTGCCCTTTTTACCGAAACCGCAAAGGAAGTGAGCGACGGGCAGCAGTATGACCTTGACTTTGAAAAGCGTTCCGACGTTACCGAGCAGGAATATATGGAGATGATTCGTCTGAAAACCTCCGTGCTCATTGCCGCCTCTTTGAAAATGGGCGGTCTTGTTGCCGGTGCAAGTGAAAGTGACCTCGAAAATCTCTATGCCTACGGTGAGACTATGGGCCTTGCATTCCAATTGCAGGACGACCTGCTCGATGTCTATGGCGATGTGGAAATATTTGGAAAAAAGATTGGCGGCGACATCCGTTGCAACAAAAAGACTTTCCTGCTTATAAAGACTATGGAACTCGCATCGCCGGCCCAGCTTGCCGAAATAAACGGGTGGATAAGCAATCCCGCTTGTGACGACGATGCAAAGGTTGCCTATTTTACATCGCTCTACACATCGTTGGGCGTGAAGGATATTTGCGAGAAACGCATCTGTGAACTCTTTGCAAAATGCGATGCCTTTATAGATAACCTGTCGGTTTCTCCCGAAAGAAAGGCAAACCTCAAAGCCTTTGCCGACTCCTTGTTGAACCGTAACCTGTAATATATATAATAAGGTATTATGCCATACAGACGATTGCCGAAAACCGACCAGGCACGCATAAGAGCGTTGCGCACAGCCGTAGAGAGCAGTGTGCAGAACGGTGTCTTCACAAATGTCCTTTCGCATAATACATATTACAAAGCGAAAACTTTCCTTGAAAAGTTCTCACGCGAAGTTACGGTGTACAAGCGTTGTGTGGCCGAGCAATCGGCAAAACGTGGCAACGATAAATACGAGGCAGCACTCAAACATGCCCGTATGTATGTGTCGCACTTCATTCAGGTGTTGAGTATGTCCATAATGCGTGGCGAGGTAGCCCGCAGCAAACGCCCCTATTATGGCCTGCCACAGGACGAGGATACCACTCCCAACCTCTTCTCGGAAACAGCAGTGCTTGAATGGGGTGCCAAAATAATAGAGGGCGAGAAACGTCGCCAGAGCGAAGGAGGAGTTCCTATCTACAATCCCACTATGGGCCGCGTGTCGGTGGCATACGAAATATTCAAGGAGATGTACGAAAGGCAACACTCCTTGCAGCAACGCACAGCCGAGTCGCTGCGCAACATTTCGGATATGCGCTTTGAGTGCGATGAAATCATTTTCGAGGCCTGGGGCGAGATAGAGAAGGCTTTCTCCTCTCTCACAGGTGAGAGCCGCATAAAAAGGTGTGCCGAGTATGGCGTTATTTACTATTATCGTGCCGACCGTGGCAAGAAAAATGTTGCCGATGATTGAATTTGTCGATACACATACCCATCTCTTCTGCAAGGAGTTCGACGAAGAGAGGCGAGCGGTGGTGGAACGCGCTCTTGAAGCCGGCGTAACCCGTCTGTGTCTGCCGTCAATAAATACAGAAACCCTGCCATCGCTGCTTGCAATGTGCGATGAATTTCCGGGTGTATGTTTCCCTATGATTGGTCTGCACCCCACCGATGTCACCCCCGATTATAAACAGCATCTGCAACAGATGGAGGCTCTTTTGAAAACCGATAGCCGTTTTATTGCGGTAGGTGAGGTGGGGCTCGACTTCTATTGGAGTGACGAATTCCGCAAAGAGCAGCTCGATGCCTTTGATGTGCAGGTGGAGTGGGCTACCTCTGTGGGAAAGCCGTTGGCAATACACTCGCGCAACGCCTTCCGTGAACTTGCCGATGTTATGCGCAAGCACCGTTCAAAAGGGTTGAACGGAGTGTTTCATTGCTTTTCGGGCAGTGCCGACGAGGCTGCCGAACTGCTCTCGCACGAAGGTTTCTTCTTGGGTATAGGCGGGGTGCTCACTTACAAGAAATCGCCCCTTCCGGCAGTGCTTGCCGGCGTACCGTTGGAGCGAATAGTGCTTGAAACCGATTCCCCTTATCTGCCTCCCGTGCCTTTCCGTGGCAAGCGCAACGAAAGTGCATATATCCCATATATAGCCGCTGCGCTTGCAGCAGTGTATGGTTGCACGGTGGAGCGTGTGGCCGAGTTGACAACAGCTAACGCGAAACGCCTGTTCGGTAATTTGTAATACAATGGAAATTAAAGATATTGATATATTTGAAGGGGGCAAACGTCCCTTTGTCATAGCAGGTCCTTGCAGCGCCGAAAGCGAGGAGCAGGTAATGGCCGTAGCCTCGTCGCTTGCCACTATGGGTGTAGGGCTTTTCCGTGCAGGAATTTGGAAACCCCGTACACGTCCCGGCTGTTTCGAAGGTGTGGGTGCCCGTGGCCTTGAATGGCTTGCTAATGTAAAAAAAGAGTACTCTATGCCGGTGACAACCGAGGTTGCCACCGCTGTTCACGTCGAGGCTGCCCTTGCAGCAGGGATTGATGTCCTGTGGGTTGGTGCCCGCACTGTTACCAACCCCTTTGCAGTGCAGGAGATTGCCGAGGCTTTGCGCGGGGTTGATGTCCCGGTGCTTGTGAAGAATCCCGTAAATCCCGATATCGACTTATGGGTTGGTGCCTTTGAACGCCTCTATAATTGCGGAGTGTCGCGTCTGGGTGCCATTCATAGAGGCTTTTCGGCCTATGGCGAGAAGTTCTATCGCAACGCCCCGCAATGGCAGATACCTTTGGAACTTAAAAACCGCTTCCCGCATCTGTTCCTTGTGTGCGACCCAAGCCACATAGCCGGCAAGAGTGAACTTGTCCAGGAACTTGCACAGCAGGCTATGGACTTGAACTTCGATGCTCTTATGGTCGAAGTCCATCACGAACCGGCTTGTGCGTTAAGTGATGCCCGCCAGCAGATAACACCGGCTGCTCTGGGAACGATTCTATCAGGGCTTGTACACCGTTCCTCGTCGGGCGAGGATGAGGAGTTTGCCGCTTTTCGCAACAGAATAGATGCCATCGACAAGGAGCTTGTGGCACTGCTTGCAAAGCGTATGGAGGTGTCACGCGAAATAGGCAGCGTGAAAAGGGAGAAGGGCGTTACGGTCTTTCAGCCGTTCCGCTACAAGGAAACAATGGAACGCTGTGCGCTAATGGGTGCCAGGCATAACCTTGATTCCGATGTTGTAAAAGAGGTTTTCGAGGCTATACACTCCGAAAGCATACGCCAGCAGTTGCTCATTGTGAATGGAGAAAAAAATGTTTGAAAAGGTTGTGTATATAAAAGGGTGGTGCACTCTGTTTTTCTCACTGCTTTTGCTTGTTTCGTGTGGTGGCGGTGCAGAGAACGCATCGGTATCCTGTTCCGGTGACACATTGGCAATGCGCCATTCCACGCTGTTGCAGCTGGTCGATTGCGACAGTTTTGTTGTTGCCGAAATAAAGAACCCGTGGCGCAAAGGCCTGTTGCAACGTTATCTGTTGGTGCCATCGGGTTGCGATGTTCCTGCCGGTATGCCGCAAGGAACACTCTTGCGCACCCCGCTAAAAAACACTTTGCTCTTTTCGGGTATACACGCCAATCTGTTTAAGCAATTCGGTGCCGCGGCTGCGGTAAAGGGTGTGTGTGATGCCCGTTATATAATACAGCCCTGGTTACAGGCGATGTTGTCGTCAGGCAATGTTGTAGATTGTGGAAGTTCGCTCGATGTGAATGTAGAGAGGGTTGTGCAGCTCTCGCCCGATGCAATATTTGCCTTTCCGTTCGAGAATGGCGGTTATGGGAAAATCGACAAACTGAAATATCCGGTAGTCGAGTGTGCCGAATATATGGAATCATCCCCTCTTGGTGCAGCCGAATGGATGCGTTTCTATGGTCGTCTGCTTGGTTGCGGAGCTATGGCCGACTCATTGTACTCTGTTGTTTGTGAAAATTTTGAGCAGTTGCGCTCGGCTGTTGCGGGTTGCAGTGTGCGCCCCACGCTTATGTGTGAACTTAAAAGCAGTTCGGCGTGGTATGTTCCCGCAGCCGGCAGCACAATGGGGCAAATGTACCAAATGGCCGGTGCCGACTACCTCTTTGCCGAAAATAAGGGGCAAGGCTCGGTGCCGCTCTCGTATGAAACAGTGCTTGCACGTGCGGCAAATGCCGGTTTCTGGCTGTTGAAGTATAACTCCTCTGTCGACAAAAGTCGCAAGACCTTGCTCGAAGAGTTTAAAGGGTACGCCCATTTTGCACCCTTTAAGAATGGAAATATATATGCTTGCAATACAGCCAGGAAACCTCTCTTTGAGGAGACGGCCTTCCGCCCCGATTGGCTGCTTGCCGAGCTTGTTACGATATTTCACCCTGCACTGTCGGGGCAAAAAGAGTTGAGATATTATGAAAGGATGCCATAAGAATATATATATGTCGGCAATCGGCGTGCTTCTGCTGCTTTTGCTTTTTTTCTCCAATCTCTTTTGGGGCTCTGTTGCAGTGCCTTTTGATGCGGTAATTGAAATTCTCACCGGTGGTGATGCAGGGAACGATGGCTGGCGGCTGATACTCCTGCAAACACGCTTGCCACAAGCTGTTACCGCGCTTCTTGCAGGAATGTCATTGGCGGTGGCAGGTCTTTTGTTGCAAACGCTTTTCAACAATCCGTTGGCCGGCCCCGAAGTGCTTGGAATAAACAGCGGTGCCGGGCTTGGCGTGGCAGTGGTGATGCTTCTGTTGCAAGGCGCAATGGGGGTGGGTGGCTATATTGCGGTGCTTTCAGGTGCTTTTGTCGGTGCCCTGGCCATAATTCTGCTTGTATTGTTGCTCTCCCGTCTGCTTTCAAGCAGTATATACCTGTTGATTGCCGGGCTTGCAATGAGCTATCTTGCCTCGTCAATAATCTCAATACTGAACTATTTTTCTACTGCCGAGGGTGTACACTCCTATCTTATCTGGGGTATGGGCGGTTTTGGCGGCGTGTCAACGGAGTTGCTGCCGCTCTATTCGGGGGTGCTTCTTTTTCTGCTTCTCTGTGCCCTGTTGCTGGTAAAGCCCTTGAATGTAATTCTGTTGGGCGATGCATATGCAAGGAATCTTGGCATAAATACAAAACGTTTGCGTGGAATGCTCTTGCTTGTTGTGGGTGGCATTACCGCAACGGTTACAGCCTTCTGTGGTCCCATAGCTTTCGTGGGGCTTGCTGTGCCGCATCTGGCAAGAATGGCCTCGCCAACAGCCAGCCATAGAGTGCTCTTGCCGGTGACTCTTCTGTTGGGCGGCATCGTCGCTCTTGCTTGTAATCTCATCTGTCAGTTGCCCGGCGGCAGCGGTCTGCTGCCGTTGAGTGCCGTTACTTCATTGTTGGGCGCGCCTGTGATTATTTATGTGGTGTTTAAAGAACGACTGAATGGGCGTTGAGTACCTATTTCCTTAAATTATCGTTGTTTTATAATATTTTAATAAATCTGCTTTTTCTTTGTATAGTAGATTTATTTGTTTAATTTTGCATAGATTTGAAATAAATTTCGAATCATTCCTGCACTCTCTGTAAAAAATATCAAGTTAACTTGATATTTCTTACTCGTTGGTGCATGGATTTGTTGTAATATGCGATTTTGGGCTTTTATGCTTTTTCGTGTAATTATGGCAATGCAGTTTATACTGTGACATATTTTAAGCGCATTGGCTTTACTATCTTACTGATGGGAGCGTAGCTCCGGTAGGGTGTATCCCTATCTAAACTTGGCGGTTTAAAAAAGAAAGAATAGTGGCAAAGTTGATGTCCGCGCTGTGTATACGGCGTGGGCGATTTGCATATCTTTCTTTCGGGTACGCCAAGACCTCATCAGTGGATAATGTGAGTTGTCCACGTTTTTTTTGTATAATAGTTAAGGTTGTTATGCGGTTATTGTTTGCTTGTTTATGGTGTTTTTTAGTTTTTTAAGATAAATAAATTAAGTACTAACCTAAAATATGAGTTTTATGAAGAAATTTTTATCTTTTATCTTTGGAAAAATCTAACGAATGAGGGAAAATAATGATGGCAGCACTGGTGTTCAATGACTTATGAGGACTTTTGATGAAAGCCTCGCCGATGCGAAAGTGCAAGGAAATGAAAGGTAATGAGGGCGAACGGTTTTCAAATCATTACCCAATAACGAGGTAAGGTTATAGGTCGTTGGAGTCTATTTCTACTCTCTGCCACATTCTGCATAACAATGTACAACTCGCTGATAACTAATTTTGTAACCAAAAAGAATTGGATTATGCGAAGTACATTTAAGGTGCTGTTCTACGTGAACGGAAGCAAGGAGAAAAACGGTATTGTCCCTATTATGGGGCGAGTTACAATCAATGGCTCGGTGGCACAATTCAGTTGCAAACTGACTATTGCAAAAACAATGTGGGATGCCAAAGGTAATCGGGCAAAAGGCAAGAGCAAGGAGGCACGGGACATCAATTTGGCTTTGGATAACATCAAGGCTCAAATCATCAAGCATTATCAGCGCATCTCGGATAGAGAAGCCTATGTTACTGCCGAAATGGTACGCAATGCCTATC
>SUXO01000037.1 GCA_015060885.1 Bacteroidales bacterium | reverse complement strand
AGAACCGAGCGACTGATTTTTCTCGCGTGCCGGGCGTTTGGTTCTTTGCGCGACAAAGAACATCAAAGATATATTTCCAATGAGAGAATAACCGACAAATAACACCGAGAAGTCAAAAGAAAGAATGCTTAGTATCGTATATAGTGAGTGCCCACACCTTTTTGCTACTGAGCCTGAATGTATCAACGACTATGGTGCATACCGATTGCACCCGAAAAGAACAATGCGAGTACAAAGAGCAGAAACAAATAGAGGCCGCTGTTGATGCGGCCTCTATTTGCAGTTGAGTGATAATTACTCGCCACGGAAACGGCGGGCCTGCTCCTCAATTAGTTCCTTATCCTCGAAATAGTTTATTTTCATTGCGCGGCGCACGTCGGCAAGAGTGTCGGCAGCAACAGCGCGGGCAACATTGCAGCCCTCTTCGAGCAGTGCGTAGACTTCGTGTATCTTCTGCTCCCACTCCTTGCGGCGGGCACGTATGGGTGCAAGTTCCTCTTCAAGAATTGCAATGAGGAATTTCTTAACCTTTACATCGCCCAGGCCACCACGACGATAGTGTGCTTTAAGCTCGTCGAGCGAGGGGTAATCGGGGAGATAACGTTCAAAGTGTTCGGGCTTACAGAACGCGTCAAGGTATGTGAAGACGGTGTTGCCTTCGACCTTACCGGGATCCTGCACGCGCAAGTGGTCGGGGTCGGTGTACATACCCATTACGTGCTGACGCAGCTCCTCGGCTGTGTCGGAGAGGTATATGCAGTTACCAAGCGACTTGCTCATCTTTGCCTTGCCGTCGGTACCGGGAAGGCGCAAGCAGGCAGCGTTGTCGGGCAACAGAATTTCGGGCTCCACAAGTGTGTCACCGTATATACCGTTGAAACGGCGTGCTATTTCACGCGCCTGTTCAATCATAGGCTGCTGGTCCTCGCCGGCGGGAACGGTTGTTGCGCGGAAGGCTGTTATATCGGAAGCCTGGCTTATGGGGTATGTGAAGAAACCTACGGGAATGCTTGTTTCGAAGTTACGCATCTGTATTTCGGTTTTCACAGTGGGGTTGCGCTGCAAACGCGACACGGTCACAAGGTTCATATAATAGAACGCAAGCTCACAAAGCTCGGCAACCTGTGACTGTATGAAGATGGTGCTTTTTGCAGGGTCGATACCCACTGACAAATAGTCGAGTGCCACCTCAATGATATTCTGACGCACCTTTTCGGGGTTGTCGGCATTGTCGGTGAGTGCCTGTGCATCGGCAATCATTATGAATATCTTGTCGTACACTCCCGAATTTTGGAGTTCCACGCGACGGCGCAGCGAACCCACATAGTGCCCCAAATGCAAACGGCCTGTGGGGCGGTCACCTGTCAATATTATTTTGCTCATTTTTCCTTGTTTTCGGTTTACGAGCGCGAAGATAGTAAAAATATTCCATTTTGCAGCAGTTGGCGGTGCATCATTTGTTTTATTATTTTATAACAAGGATAAAGGGGTGAAAAAAAGATGCGTGAGCACACACGCCCACGCATAATGTATAATATTAAAACGGTACATCGTTGTTTGGTACCGGCCCGCCGCCAATGAAATCGACAGGGGTGCCGGGTGACTGCTGCATATAGTCGGGCACCTCGCCGGGGAGCGGTTCGGGCTCCACATTGGCATTCATTTTCGATGCACGCACCACGGGAATGTCGGAAGGGATTATATTGCCAAGCGACTCGTCGTTCATATTCATAAAACGGGCATACTCCTTGCGGAATGTGAGGCGCACATCGCCAGTGGCACCGTTACGATGCTTTGCAATTATGATTTCGGCCTTGTCGCGCCAGTCGAAATCGCCGTCCTTGTATATGTGGAAATATTCGGGGCGGTTCACAAAGAGTACGATGTCGGCATCCTGTTCAATGGCTCCCGACTCACGAAGGTCACTCAACTGCGGGCGTTTACCCTCGACACCTTCACGGCCTTCGAGGTTACGGTTAAGCTGGCTCAATGCCATTATGGGAATGTTCAGCTCTTTGGCCAATCCTTTGAGCGAACGCGAAATGGTACTGATTTCCTCCTGACGGCTGCCCTTGCCCACATTGGCTGTCATCAATTGCAGATAGTCGATGAAGAGCATCTTCACACCGTGTTCACGCACCATACGGCGTGCCTTGGTACGTAATTCAAAAACCGACAGCTGCGGGGTGTCATCAATGTAGATAGGTGCATTTTCGAGTGCCACAATCTTGCGGTCGAGCTGCCCCCACTCATACTTTTCGAGGCGGCCGCTCTTGATTTTATCACCGGTAATCTGGCACACGTTACAGATAAGGCGATTCACAAGCTGAACGTTACCCATTTCGAGCGAGAACATTCCCACGGGAATACCCTGGTCGACAGCCATATTACGCACCAGTGAAAGCGCAAAAGCGGTCTTTCCCATCGCGGGGCGGGCTGCAAGGATTATGAGGTCGGTGTTCTGCCAGCCCGATGTCATTTTGTCGAGGTCGGTGAAACCTGTGCTCAAACCACTCAAACCGCTTGTGTTCTGCGAAGCCTTCTGAATGGCGGCGTAAGCATCCTTCAACACACCGCTCACGGGCGTGAAGTCGCGCTTCATATTATGGCGCGATATCTCAAAAAGTTCCGCTTCGGCCTGCTGCATAAGTTCCTCGACATCCTGTGTTTCGTCGAAGGCCTGCACTTGTGTCTTGCTGGTAAACTTTATGAGGTCGCGGGCAAGTTTCTTTTGTGCAATGATGTTGGCGTGGTACTCTATGTTCACCGACGACACCACCCTGCTGGTAAGCTGCGCAATATATACAGGGCCACCCACATCCTCCAAGAAACCGCGGCTGCGCAGATACTCGGTAACCGTGAGTATATCAATGGGCCTGTCGTTGAGGTCCATCTCCTGTATTGCCTTAAAAAGCAGTTGGTTGCGTTTGTCGTAGAACGATTCGGGTTTCAAAATATCGCCCAAACGGCCAATGGCATCGCTGTCTATCATAAGCGCGCCGAGCACCGCCTCTTCCAGTTCAAGGGCCTGTGGCTGCACGTGTCCGTATTCGCTCAACACAGGTGCCGACTGCTGACGGCTGCGTGTGTTTCTCTTTGGTGTATTGCTGTTTTCCATCTCTTTCTCTAAAATCGGTTGCGAAGATAGCTTGTTTTATTGTATGGTGCAAAAAACAGCACCAACGCTTTTCAACAATTTTGCGATACTTATTAACCATTAAAAGGAGTGAGGCGATACTGAAATAAAAAAGAACTTTATACATCTTGCATTTTTATTTTCAACTGCATATTTTTGTCAATTCTGCAACCATTCAAGCATCCTGAAATATTATCTTTGATCCAAAAAAATGATTTTAGGGAAGTTGATATTGAGAAAATAAACACTTGGGAAAGAGAACACTATGAACGCAATAAAACAATACGTGAAACGTTAGATATAATAAAAAATTATACTCTGACAAAGCCTATTGCCGATGTATACGAAGGATTTATGAACAATAAAGAATTGCGCGAGATTGCCTTCCCGTTCATAAGTCCTAAACACGCTATTGCGGCATTAGATATTTCAATTAAATAGGACATGAAAGGCAAAAAAACATCGTTTTTATTTTTGTTGATATTTTTAATATCTTGCGATAGCATTGAAATAAATTATGGCATAACCGGATATGATTATTGGGCTTTCTTAAAAAATGAAATACCTGTAAAATCAATATCTTTTCTCGATGACCTTATTATGCCTAACAAGGAGAGGTTGGATCGTACAATCCTCGACTACTGGGATAATTATAAGAATGCGGGAAAAGACACGACACACTGCATACTATATTTTACAGAAATAATGCCGTTTGAATGGGATACATTAATATACATCGACAATCATGTGCTATATGACATACAGAAGGAGAACAAGCTATATGATTATGTAAAGAAATACAACATAAGCTACGGGTTCGAAGGACTGCTTATGCTAAACGCCGGTAAAATAGTATTTCTTGTTGATCTTAAAATGGACAGCGACAATGAGAAAGGAACGTTCTTTTGTACTAAAAAGAATATTATTGAGCGTACACGGAACGATGCAAAATTCCACGTGCAAAAAGAGGGATGTTTCTTTGTTGTTCGCGATACTGCCGAAGGATATGTACCAAACCTGATATATGTGGAATAAAATTATTGACTGCCACACTTTTTATTGGAAAAAGCACCGTGCCTGTTGACCGATAAAAATAATTCTCGTATTTTCGCAGAAAGAATAACACGAATACTTTATGATTACATTCCCTAACGCAAAAATAAACCTGGGGCTCGATGTTGTGGAACGCCGCCCCGACGGCTATCATAACCTCGAAACAATATTCTACCCCATTCCGTTGCAGGATATCCTGGAAATAACGCCTGCTACCGATGAAGATGCGCCCGAATACACATTCAGGATGTTCAATGCACACTTCGACGGGAGCGACGACGACAACCTGGTGGTAAAGGCTTATAAAATACTTGCAGCCGACCACAAGCTGCCCCGTGTGGATATTTCACTCTACAAGCACATACCCACAGGTGCCGGCCTGGGAGGCGGCTCGGCCGATGCCGCCTTTGCGCTGAAAATGCTCAACGACATTGCCTCGCTCGCCCTCACCGACGAGCAGTTGGAGGCATACGCCGCACGGCTTGGTGCCGACTGTGCATTCTTCATAAAGAACACTCCTGCATACGCCACGGGAATAGGCAACATTCTCACCCCCACCCCTTGCAGCCTTGCAGGCTATCACCTTGTATTAGTAAAGCCCGACATTCACATATCAACCAAAGAGGCATACTCGCTTGTGGTGCCGGCAACACCCGAAACGCCCCTCACCCACATTGCCACCCTGCCGGCCGAGGAGTGGAAAGGGGCAATGAAGAACGATTTTGAGAAGAGCGTCTTTGCCAAGTACCCCTCGTGCGAGGCTATTAAAGAGAAACTTTACTCTATGGGTGCGGTATATGCATCGATGTCGGGATCGGGCTCTTCGTTCTTCGGTATCTTCAAGGAGGAGCAGAAGATTGAGGATATTGAACGCGCCTTCCCCGGTATGTTCTGCTGGTGCAACAGGTGCGAGTAATATTGTGCAATAAGACAAGTGACTTCAAAAATACAGCCGTTCGGCTGTATTTTTTTACAACCACAAAAACACAGTTGCCCCGTGATTCACATCAGGGGGCAACAATAACACAAACACAAAATAAAACACGACAAAACTACTATGCAATGTAATCGGCTGCTGTGCTTGGCACAGATGCAAAGGACAGGTATTCACATATCCGCCACCGCTTGGGCCGACTTGCACTAATAGAACACGGCTATCTTTGAATTTGTTTTGAGGCCGATGGTTAAAATTTCTTAAAGGGCCAAAAAGTATTTTCAAGAACACAAAAAGGCAACTCTTTTGTTTATTGTGAAAAGAGTTGTTATGAACGGATATTTTACTAACCGGCTTGCCGATGCCATTAAAGAGCTGTTGGCCAATGTGGGTATTTCAATAGATGCCGACGGGCGATGGAGCGCAATTATCTCGCTGTGTGCCATTGCAATTGTGGCATTCCTGGTGAGCGAGGTGCTTTACCGCATTGCGCTGGTGCTCACAAACAGGCTGTTGAAGCACAAGGAGTATGTTTTCCTGTCGAAACTTGTGAAATATGGCGCAGTGCGCAAGCTGTCGCACCTTGTTCCACCCATAATCATAAACACCGTGCTGCCGGCTGTGTTCGACAGCAAGGCTCTCACGTTGCGTTACATTGAGAACTTTGTGTGGATATACTTTATTGTGATGCTGGTGGTAGCAGTGAACGCAGTGCTCAACTCGGTGGGCGATTCGGCTTTCACGAACAGCAAGTACCACGACCGCCCAATAAAGGGGTTCATACAGATTACAAAGGCTATAATATATATAATTGCCGTGATTGTGGGGATATCGGTTCTCACGAACAAATCGCCGCTCTACCTCATTGGCGGCCTGGGAGCATTTGCCGCTGTAATTATGCTCATTGCAAAGGACAGCATTATGGGGTTTGTGGGCGGGTTCCTGCTGCTGGAAAACGATATGGTGCGTCTGGGCGACTGGATTGAGGTAACGGGAACAGGCATAAACGGAGTGGTCATAGACATCTCGCTCACAATAGTGAAGGTGCAGAACTTCGACAACACCATTGTTACCATACCTCCCTACTCGCTCATAAACAGCACCTTCACCAACTGGCGCGGAATGACCGACAGCGGCGGGCGGCGCATAGCGCGGGGTTATAACGTGAAGCTCGACAACATTAAGCCTTGCGGAAAGGAGCAGCTTGCAAGGCTGCGGGGCATAGATGAGGAGCTCGACCTCTTCATAACACGCAAACTGGAACAGAGCCGCGAGGGCAAGGTGGCCAACACCTCAAACCCCGACGGGCTTACCAACGGCACCATCGACACAAATATGGGGCTCTTCCGTGCCTATGCCGAAATGTACCTGCGCCACCACCCTCTCATACGCCGGGATATGCTCATTATGGTGCGCACACTCGCGCCCACCGAGGCCGGCTTGCCCATTCAGTTCTACTGCTTCACGACAACCACCGACTGGAAGGAATACGAGAGCATACAGTCGGAGATTATGGAGCATTTTGCAGCCATTATGCCACACTTCGGGTTATACCCTTTCCAGACAGCAGGGGCACGCGATACCATTATAAGCGGCCTGCTCGAAGGGAATTTCCCTGTTGAGCGCATAGAGGGGATGCCCTATAAGACAACCTTATGAGAAAAGAGGGTGACCGTGCAGGCCACCCTCCCGAAACGAATTCTTGTATATCGCCAAATTATAACAAGCTGAATGCAAGTGTGAGGCCGCTCATGACAATGGCAACCATACTCATAAGTTTAATGAGGATATTAAGGCTGGGGCCCGATGTATCCTTGCAGGGGTCGCCCACAGTGTCGCCCACAACGGTAGCCTTGTGGGTGTCGCTTCCCTTACCGCCATAGTTGCCCTCCTCGACAAACTTCTTGGCATTGTCCCAGGCACCGCCGGCGTTAGCGAGGAACACAGCAAGCAGGAAACCGCTCGACAGGGCACCGATTAGCAAGCCGATAACACCTGCCACGCCAAGCACCGCACCGGTGATGATGGGGGCTGCAATGGCGAGTACCGAAGGAAGAACCATCTCCTGTTGCGCTCCCAGGGTGGAAATCTCCACACAACGTGAATAGTCGGGTTCGGCCTTGCCTTCGAGGATACCTTTTATTTCGCTGAACTGGCGACGAACCTCGGCAACCATCTTCTGTGCGGCACGGCCCACAGCGTTCATTGTAAGCCCGCAGAAGAGGAATGTCATCATAGCACCCACAAACACACCGCAAAGCACGGTGGGGTTCATAAGCGTTACGTTGAAGTGGTACATAAAGTCGAATATGTTGGCCTCCATAAGTGCCTTGCCGTTGATGATGATATCGGGTGTCGAACGCTCCATTGCGATGCGTATCTCCTCTATGTAAGAAGCGAGCAGGGCAAGCGCAGTGAGAGCAGCAGAACCTATGGCAAAGCCCTTTCCTGTGGCAGCTGTGGTGTTGCCAAGCGAGTCGAGCGCATCGGTGCGGCGGCGCACTTCGGGTTCAAGGCCGCTCATTTCGGCATTACCGCCGGCATTGTCGGCAATGGGGCCGTAAGCATCGGTTGCAAGTGTTATACCCAGTGTCGAGAGCATACCCACCGAAGCTATCGCAATACCGTAAAGGCCCATTGTAACCTGTGAGGAGTCGAGCACAAAGCCTGTGGCACAGAGATAGGAAAGTATTATGCCCACTACCACGGCAAGCACGGGGATTGCTGTGGAGAGCATACCAAGTCCCATACCCGAAATAATAACGGTTGCAGGACCTGTGAGACCGGCCTCCGACACCTTGCGGGTGGGAGCATAGGATTGCGAGGTGTAATACTCCGTTGCACGGCCTATGATGACACCCACTGCAAGGCCCACCACTACCGAGAACGACAACCCTATCCAGTTCTCCACGCCAAGCAGGTAGAGAATACCGAAGGTTGCAACCACGATGAGTGCCGAAGCAAGGTTGGTTCCGCGCGACAAGGCACCAATAAGGCTCTTGACATCGGAATTCTCATCGGTGCGCACAGCAAATATACCTATTATGGAGAGTACAATGCCCACTGCTGCAATAATCATAGGTGCAAGCACGGCTTTCGCCTGCGCATCGCCACCCTCGGCGGCAAAGGCAGCCGCTCCAAGCGCAGCAGTAGAGAGGATGGAGCCGCAATAGCTCTCGTAGAGGTCGGCACCCATACCGGCAACGTCGCCCACATTGTCGCCCACATTGTCGGCAATGGTAGCAGGGTTGCGTGGGTCGTCTTCGGGTATATTATATTCGGTTTTTCCCACGAGGTCGGCACCCACATCGGCAGCCTTTGTATATATACCGCCGCCCACACGTGCAAAGAGTGCCTGTGTCGATGCACCCATACCGAATGTGAGCATTGTGGTGGTTATGAAGCAGAGTTTCATACCGGCATTAGAGGCATCGGCGGGGACAAAGGCATCGAGTATTATGTACCACACCGAAATGTCGAGCAGGCCGAGGCCCACTACAATGAGGCCCATGACAGCACCGCTGCGGAAAGCCATACGCAGACCGCGGTTCATACTCTCGCGTGCAGCATTGGCAGTACGTGCCGATGCGTATGTGGCCGTCTTCATACCCAGGTAGCCCGAAATTCCGCTGAACAAGCCACCGGTGAGGAAGGCGAAAGGCACCCACTCGTTCTGTATGTGAAACACGTAGGCCATAATGGCAAAAATTACGGCAAGCACGGCAAACACCACGGCAACAACCTTGTACTGTTGTTTAAGATAGGCCATAGCACCCTTGCGCACCGCAGCGGCAATATATGCCATACGTTCCGTACCCTCGCTCTCGCGCTTCATCTGCCCAAAGAAGAACCAGGCAAACAGCAATGCAAGCAGCGATGCAGCAGGAACGATCCAAAATAAAAGATTAGAGTCCATAGATAGTATAATTTAAAGTAAACAATATATTTCGCAACAGTGTTAAAAACCAAACAATGGCAAATGTAGGACATAGTATCATTAAAAACAACAAAAAAATGTGAAAACCGCTTTTTGAAAACTAAAACTATGAAAAAGTATTACCTATTATAAAAAAAAAGAATATTTTTGCCGAGTTCTATGAATACCATTACAAGTATACAAAAGAGATGAGAAAACATATAGCCACAATAATAGCACTGCTACTGCTGTTGCCCACACTGTTGCCGGCCCAGGAAGTGGGCCTGGTGATGAGCGGCGGCGGAGCACGCGGCCTTGCCCATATTGGTGTAATAAAAGCACTCGAAGAGAACGAGATACCCATCGACTATGTTACAGGAACATCTATGGGTGCCATCGTGGCGGCCCTCTACGCCATGGGTTACACACCCGACGAGATGATAGCGGAAATGACGAGCGAGGATTTCAGACGCTGGTACACCGGCACTATGGACAAAAACTATATGTTCTACTTCAAGCGTAATGCCGAAGTGCCCGAACTGCTGAACCTGCACATAGACATCAAAGACACAATACGCTTGGTTAAGCCCCCATTGCAGTTCGTGAACCCCGCACCCATGAATATGGGATTTCTGCAAATATTCTCCACATCGACAGCGGCCTGCCGTGGCAATTTCGACGACCTTATGGTGCCGTTCCGCTGCGTGGCATCGGATGTGTACAACAAGAAACAGGTGGTATTTGCCAACGGTGACCTGGGCGATGCCGTGCGCGCCTCGATGTCGTTCCCGTTTGTGTTCAAACCAATAAAGAAAGACAGCGTTCTGCTGTACGACGGCGGCATATACAACAATTTCCCGCGCGATGTTATGCAGAATGAGTATGCGCCCGACTTCATATTCGGCAGCGTGGTGAGCGAGAACGCCCCTGTTCCCGACGAACACGACCTTATGAGCCAGGTGAAGAACCTCATTATGGGCCGCAGCGACTACACCATACCCGACTCGGTGGGCATACTGCTCGATATGGACATAAAGGATGTGAAGCTGCTCGACTTCCACAAGATTGACCGTGTGGTACAGTATGGATACGACCGCACACTGGCCTTGATAGATTCGGTGCGCAGGCGAGTGCCACGCCATCAAAGCCGCGCCGAGCTTGCCGCCAAACGCAAAGAATTCAACTGCCGCAAACCGCAGATAGTGTTCAACAAGGTCGAGATTACAGGAGTGACACCATCACAGGCCGAAGCGATAAAAAAGGAGTTCCAGCGCGATGACGAGCCTTTCAGCTACGAGGATTGCAAGAAGGCCTATTTCCGTGTGCTCTCGGGTAACATTGTGGCCTCACTCATTCCCCACGCCGTGTACGATGAGAAGAGCAATGCCTACACGCTGCACCTGCACGTGGAACTGAACCCTGCCATAAACCTTAAAATAGGCGGTGGAGTGTCGACAAAGGTGTCGAACCAGATATACCTGGGGGCTCACTACCGCAACATAAACCATTTCTCAAAGGAATTTATGCTCGACGGACAACTGGGAAAAGTATACAATAACGTACAGTTCAGCGGCCGTTTCGACCTGCCCACACGCATACCCGTTTCGCTTAAATTCATCACTTCATATTCCACCACCGACTACTATAATATGAAGTACATTTTCTCGCAGGAGAACTCACTCGCCTTGAACCACGAACGGGAGGTTTTTGCAAAACTAAAAGTGGCACTCCCCTTCCTCACCCGCAAAAAGGCCGAGATTGGTATTGGCGTTGCAGAAATTACCGACGAGTATATGCCAACGAGCATAATAGACCTCGATGCGCCAGAATATGACAAGAACAAGAGTCGCCTCATTGGAGCAAGCGTAAAATTCCAGGGCAACACTTTCGACAACTTTGCATTCCCCACCGAAGGCTCGTACGAATCGCTTGCCGCGCAATTTTACCTGGGCAAGGAGTTCTTTACAAGCAAGAACAGCAGCATAAGCGACAACGAGAGCAAGTCGTGGTTGCAGATAAACTACAAGCGTCACGAGATTTTCAACCTCAACCGCTACCTCTCGCTCGGAGCCTACTTACAGATATACTATTCTACACGAAGCCTGTCGCACAGTTACCAGGCTTCGATGATGCAGGCCGGTGCTTTCACCCCCACGATGAACACTCTGTTCAATTACGACCCCAAGTTCCGCGCCAACCAGTTTATAGGAGTCGGTATTACTCCTATTATAAAAATAAACAGTTTCATTCAGGTGCGCCCATCGTTCTACGCCTTTTCGCCCTACCGAAAAATAGAAGAGGCCGACGACGGAACCGCCTTTTACAGCAAAAAACGTTTCGACGACTTCCAATATATTGCCGAACTCAATGCCGTGGGAACTATATCCACAATAACCATCAGTGGTTTCCTAAACTATTACAGTTCACACAGTAACAGCTTCGGAATTGGGTTGCGCATAGGCTGGTTTGTGTTCAACGAACGTTTCTTTGAGTAAAAATTTTACTTTTTTCTCAAAAAAAGTTCCACAAAATTTTGCACATTAGAAAAAAAGCAGTACTTTTGCATCGTCAAACAAGACACGAGGTCTCGTAGCTCAACTGAATAGAGCATCTGACTACGGATCAGAAGGTTGCAGGTTTGAATCCTGCCGGGATCACAAAAGGAACTCAAACGAGTTCCTTTTTCTTTTTTATCCCCTCTCACGGAATTGGTTTTTGTGGTATATTTGGGCTCACCTGCAAAAGTCGGGGGATAAAACATTCCTCACTTTTAAATCCTCGGCGGCCCGTGAGCAATTCTTTCTATCATTGAACTCCTTTATTTACTTTTTGTCGCTCAAAAAGTAACAAAAACGCCCGGCACACGGGGCGTTCAAGTCGCTCCTGTCTCTGCTCGTGAATTGCTTTAAAGCAATATAACTCGTTCGACACTCGCTTGCCGCTGCAAGCCTTTCTGCCGTTTGCAGGGTGCTGCGTAACTCGCTCCGTGCGGCTATATAAGATAAATTATACCCGCACTGCGCTCAGACAGTACTCGCACAATGGCCTGCCCTCGGCAGGGCTCTCCGCTGTCTCTCTTACGGTGCCGGTTGCTTTTTGAGAATTACCATTGCAGGAAATAATTTGTTACACATAGGATGGTATGAGGGAGAACAACTTATTAAAGGATCAATTTGTCCACACTAAATTTCTACTGAACCGTTTTAAACTCTCCCTCTTTTTTGTAATAAAGAGGGAGTACCCGCAGGGGGTAGGCGATAAAATCAATAGTACTGTTGCATTCAATTGCTTTTTATACTCCCTCCGAAATTTACTTGTAAATTTCTCGTCCCTCTATTGAGAGAATAGCCGATAATAACACCGAAAAGTTTTGAGTAAGCCCCCTAGAATTTGCAGGTGAGCCTATATTTGCACAACAAAGCGAAAATACAACAACATATAAGATGAACACAATCTGGATAGTTATCCCCATTCTCCTTGTACTTATGTTTTTGCTGGGAACAGAACTGAACAAGGAGGCGTTCGTAAACGTGGCTCGCCACCCAAAAGCCGTTATTATGGAGCGTATAAGGTGCGGTAAAAGACAGAATAAAAATAAAACGACCTGCCGATTTGAGCATTGTTAAGAGGCTTGGCAGGTTCTACTGAGTGCAAAGATAATAAAATCTTTGTTTTCACACAAACGATGGCACAAACTGTATGCCAAGAATAGATGCAATTCTAAAGAAACTTGACTACTGAATATCCGCTTTACCTCGCTCTACACGTGCGATGTAACTTTGATCGCGTCCTAACTTTTCAGCGACCTCTTTTTGTGTCAATTTCAAATCCTTGCGACGCTCTTTGAGCATATTGCCATAAAACCATGCCAAAGACTGCTCGTCAAATTCATTACGGGTTTCTGTACCATGAGTGCCGTATTTGTCATCGAGCATCTTGTTGGTAGTAAAAAGTTTTGCTAATTTGGTTTCATCAATCTTTCTCATAATTCAGTGTGTTAGATTACAGCATACAAGCCCAACCGAACTTTCGTGCAATCTCTTTTAGCAGGTTGCGGTCGCGTACAGGAATAATCACCTCCACTGTTTCGTTCTCATTGCTACGAGATGCAATGTTGGCCGTATCAAGGTCATACTGTGTCTGCATATTCATCAACACATCAGCAGGAACGCCAAGAACTTTCTCGATAGCAACAGCAACACTCAACGATACAGAACGCTTGCCATTGATTGTTTCACTCAAGACAGATGCCTTGATGCTAGACTCTGCGGCCAACTGCTTCTGCGTCATTTTTCTCTCTTTCAACTCATCCTTTATCATTTCTCCGGGGTGAGTGGCTACAAACGGTGTCAAACTTTCCTTATTCATAATGTTTCGATATTTCAAATAATAAAGCGTAACTACTATACCTTCTTCGTCGGGAGAACTGTTGAACAGCAAGCGATACTGCCTGTTTATCCATACGGCATCAACACCGTTCAAGTCTCCCTTTTTCTTCTCATAATGAAGTGATTTTATGCAATAGAGGTCTTCTATGCGACGGGCAGCCCTTATATAGTTCACAACCTTTACATATTGCTTTACGACATCCTTTGCCAATTTACGGTAGCGGTTGTCCGTTGTTGTGCCACTTACATATAGCTCCTCAAATGAAACATCTTCAAATACTATATTCATTGTAATAACAATTCTATTAGCAATACTATTGCAAATAGAATAAGGATTTTTGAATAATTCGCAAATTTGCTAATTATTTTTCTACATATACACTTCCATACCGTTTATCTCGAATATGCAAACATCGCGCACGGTGCGTATTTGACCTCGTCAAAGTTGCTTTTGCTCGTTGTAAAAGCAAAACCAGTTTATGCTTTTACTCACTTGCTCACAACATTCCCGGCTATCGAGCAGCTTAATACGGCGAGTGCCTTTGTAGAAATCGTACCGCAGTGGCACTGCATTGCGATAATGCAGTATTTCACCGTTGCTTTTCCATAGAGAAATATCCACAGGGTCGCCTGCCTGCAACATCTTGCGGAGTGTTGAAATATGTATTGCCTTTGCCATTATTGGAATGTATCTTTGAATTGTTGGGTAAATACTTTTGCATTTCCTTCGTAAGGCTTTTCAAGTGTCAGCCTGTTATCTGCATATTTCCAAGTGAATTTTGCGATGTACTTTTCCGTATCATCGTCTGCCACCTCGTAAGTATAATCCGTAATCAGCACCTTTGAAGATGCACTTCCGTTCTTTGTTACATAATGCGATGTCAATAGTTCCTCCAGCCACTGCATCATATCCGGTGTCAAGCGTTCCGACTCAAATTCGTATAAATTCTCACTATTGCAATCATAATAAGCAGTCTCGCCACCACATATCGCCTCACTCTTCTGTGTTTTCATCTTTGTTGTTGTCTTGCCGTAAAGCGGAATAATATCCGTGTGGTGCTACCTCTGCCTTCGGCGAACCTCGGCTGCGCTCGTTGTGTGTGCAAGCTTGCTTTCACACACTCGCTGGCACGAGCTTTCGCACCGAAAAAAGCCGTAACAGGAAAGTGTGTATTAAGCGAGTTAAACGCCAAGCTTGCTTGAGCGTTTAGCAACGAGCGCGGCACTCTTCAACGCAGTTAGTGCCCAAGTAGTGCTATCATCAACTGCATACCAAGTGCCGACACATCACATATTGGCAGACGAAACCTGAAGAGGGAGGTATAAAAACAAGAAACCCGCAAGCGGTGCTCACGGGGTGTATATGAGAAAAGTGCGGTGGCACTACAAGAACCATAAATATTATACAGCGTGTTCGCCGTCGAACGGCATTTTGCGGTACTTCGCAAAAAGAATGCCAGCCTCAAGGGGCAGAAGTTCGACCAACTCCCAATAGGAAGAGAGGTGACATCTGCTTAAAAGTTGCTTGCCTGAACCTGCAATATACGGCATAAACAGGAAAACAATTTCATCGATAACATCTGCATTCATCAACTCCGCAATATATGCAATATTGCGGTCGGTAGCTTCAATGATAAAAGAGGTGTCAAAAGATGACACCTTTATCTCGGGAACGGGCAGTGGAACGGTAATCTCCCTATCTGCATCCTCAAAAAACTTATCTATACCTAATTTTTTGTAGTTGATACCCCACTTGGCTTCGCCGGAACTGTCCGAAACGCAACCGTCCAAAGAGAGTACCGAAAAAAGCGTAATACCCATTACATAAAGTGGACTAATTTTCTATATCAATACAATCTACTCACCGCGTGTTGTAGTCAAAGTAAAGGCCTCTATCAAAACAAATTGTCATATTTTGAACCCAAAATCAACACACTTCTAATATAACATATAAAAGGTATAAAATGTTTGACGGAACTGTAAGAACCGCAAATAATGTTAAAGCAACAGCAATCTAACAAACAAACCTGCCTTGAAAAGTGTTATATATAATATATAGAAAGTTGAGGTATGTTTTTATCACAGCATAACTTCGATGCGTACCTATTGACTTCCTGCTTTTCGGTGGATATATTTGCATTGCGGTGGATGCTTGAGCGGAAAAATCCTCCTTCCCCATAATTTCGCATAGCAAACAGCACAATATGAAGAAGCAGTACACTACAGTCATCATAGAGGGGATGGACGGTCAAGTGACCATCCTGCAACTTTCTGCTGATACAGAAACAGTACTCAATGCACTCAAGTACAGCAACGACAACCGCCCCCTTAAGCAAAGCAGTAAATTACAATACGAAAGCATAATCTTTGTACGCAAGGAGAGTGGCTACAAGAAAGTATCTACCGAAGATATAATATACCTTGAAGCCCAACGGAACTACTGCAACATTCATTTTACAAAAGGCAACACCTACACGGTAAGCGTACCGATGAACGAGGTGTACGACGACCTTAATCCCTATGTTTTCAAGCGCGTTCACCGTTCTTACATTATCAATATGTCGCATATTGATACCTACTACGGCAATATGGTGGTGATGACAGAGAACCATCATATCCCCATCGGTCGCGACTACAGGGAAATTATATCAAAAGAGTTTACACAGATTGGCTCACGCAAGAGAGTCAAGGCAAAAGCCTGAAAAATGCTGTCCGGTGGATAAATCAGCCGTTGGGTGGAACGATTTGTATCAGCCAATCACGAAGAAGTAAATTAGCCAGCGTAAATCTACGCAAACTTAATTACTAACCATTAAAAGCTAAGAATTATGGCTATTGACACAACTCCTTCGCAGGTAGCAACCAGTGCGTTGCAAGCGATTCCTTTTGGTTCTATGATTGGTGGCCCACTCAAAGCGTGTATCGAGGCACAGGCTATGGCTGCACAGACCTCTTGGCAGTTCATCCAGGAAGTCGGCTTGAACACTAACCCACAGACAGGCGAAAAAGAGGCCGTTAATGTATCGTTCCAATTTATGCAGAACGGACACATGGCACAACTTAATGTTCCATTGCTGACCATCGTTCCTATTCCGTACATTGCAGTACACTCAATCGACATCAACTTCAAGGCCAACATTTCAGCATCATCATCTTCTGTGACAGAGACAAGTTCTTCAGAGGCTATCGATGCCGGTGCAAATGTTTCAGCAAAATTAGGTTGGGGACCATTCAGCGTACAGGCTGATATGAAAGCCAACTACTCTTCAAAGAAAGACTCAAAGGCAACACAGAACTCACAGTATAGTGTCGAGTACACTATGGACATCGCAGTGAAAGCAGGTCAGGACAGTATGCCTGCCGGTCTTGCCAAAGTGCTTGAACTCCTCGGCAGTTCTTTGGATGTTACCGATCCAAACGGAACACTCGAACTCAATCTCGCAAAGGCAAAAGCCGGCGACCGTCTTATAGCAACCTATAAGAACAAGGAGGGCTTGTTCGAGCCACAGACGATTGTAAACAGCAACAAGGAGTTGCAGTTTACTATCGACGGTGACAATGCAGTATGCATAATCCCACAGAACCCACAGGCTAGCTACTCAATCACAGCAGGCAAGAAGACTGCCGTCGTAACAGTAGTGACCGAGAAGAAGGCAGAGACTGCTGCATAATGTTAAACTAATCTCTCATTACTTATGGCTCAATTAAGCACGATAATAGGCTCTATCCTACGCGATATGGTATATGCACAGCACCAGGCCAATATGTATGCTTCTACTTTGGAAGAGGCATACCGAAAGAGTGGTCGTCTCGAACAGTTCGCGATGCCGGCAATAGCTCTCGGCGAAATGGAACTCACAGTGCGATATGGCATTACCGAAACCGACAAGGAGACAGAACAATTCGAGGTGAATTATCCTGTACTTCGCGACAATATACGGCATATTTGCCGTGCCGGAGCAAAACTGCTCATACGGAGCGCATTGCCAATCCTCAGGACCATATTGAAAAACACGCCGAAGATAGGTGATGTCCATATTGGCGAACTGGACTCAAACCCCGAACTTAAGCGAAAGTTCAGTGCTTTCTTGAGCCATAAGATTTACATTGCCATACAGAATGACCCACTTGCCATAACCAACGATGACGGCACAATCAACGAAGAGGTAATAACAAACATATATGTCCACATCTGTGAGGAGTATCTTCTGCACCACGATGAAATCGAAGAGATTATCGCCCAACACAAGGATGACAACATCACGGAGAAGGTCACCAACGCAGTAAGAGAGGCTGCAGAACTTGAAGTGCCATCCATCGTGGCCGGTATGAACAACAAACGTAAGCGTATGATGCCGTCAGTGGATGTGGTGGTAGGAACTGAAGAACTCAACAAACTGCCCGAAGAAGCCATACACACCCTGCACTTCAAAGTGACACCGCAGACAATCAATCTATACACCAAAGAATAACCTTACACAATTATGGATAGCGAGAAAAGAACAGTAAGTACCCAAATAATGGAACTCAAAGACCTTATTTCGGGACCACTTGTAGCCACCATAGATGCCGATACCATTTCCACACGCAGGTATTTGAGCTATCTCTATGAATTGGCATTCGACAAGTACGACCACGCTACAGGCAAAGTAGGTAATCTGCGTTCGTTGGAGTTCACATACTCAACAAGTGACAACGACGGCCGACACCTCCACCGTGTCCGCATCCCTCTCCTCACCCTTGTACCTCTGCCATTACTACAGGTACAAGAGGCAGACTTTGAATTTGACATTCAGATTATAGATGCTGTATCAGCCGACAAGAACGCAACATTCTCACTCAAAACTCCTGAAAGCGACACAGCCGAGGCAAACAATGAAGTAGCCGAAGGTGTAAAACTGCGTGTTGCAATGGCCGCATCCAACATCGAGAAGAGTGATGGGGTCAAGAGCCGTCAAGGACTCACCGCCAATATGAAGGTCAATGTCAAGATGCGACAGGCCGATATGCCCGGTGGAGTGTCAAACCTCTTGGGGCTTATCACAAACAACTTGCAGATAGAAGATGCCAACGAAGAAAGTTAAAAGAATATGGATACTAGCAAGATAGCACCTCAACAGCGAATACCCGGAATGCCTTGCCCCCGATGTGGCAATTTTATCCCGACCTCAATAAATGAACTGCTTTCTGCCAACTACCTGCGTTGCCCTACCTGTCAGCTCCAACTAAACATTGACAGGCAAAACTCTCGAAAGGCACTCAATGCCCTCGAAAAGGTAGAAGAGGCACAAAAGCAACTGGATGAAAAGAGTAAATTCAATGGATAAAGAGTATGAAAATCCCTGAAAAGTTATCACATTGGCTCAAAAAGGCATTTGCCACAAGACCAGGCAAAGATAAAAAAGAAAAGCAACCACTTACACCTGAAAAATATATTGAACGGCTGACTGCCTACCTCACCAACATATCATCGGGCAAGGCGGTAAAGCTCAAGAAGAAGAATATGCGTAATATATGGCATTGTGATGTAGAGACACTGCACGTTGCATACCTATTATATATAAACCTACCCGATGTTGTAAGCAGTGAAATTACACTCAAATACATTGCCGACACTCTTTATTACACAGTAAAAGTACACGAAACAATGATGCTTGAACTTGCGAACCGTGCCAAAGGCAAGGATTCTGTAGCTACAATAACACTCTATAAAGAGAGTGAAAAATTGCTACAAATAAAATTCAAGCTAACCCTATAACCTTTACACATTATATATATGGAAACAATCAGACTGAACTCCCGGGGCAAAGAAGTGACATACCTACAACACCTATTGAATATGCAAGGCTACAGCCTAACGGCAGACGGCATTTTCGGCAAAGGAACAGACAGAGCTGTACGCGAGTTCCAAACAAAGTGCGGACTAACAGCCGACGGCATAGTAGGAACACGCACCTGGGAAATGTTGGAGAGTGACGATGTAGAGAAAATGATAAGCCTCCAACTCACTGAAGAGGACTTTCAACGCTGTGCCACTACACTTGATGTAGAGGTGGCAACAGTAAAGGCCGTGCAAGAGGTGGAGACCGGTGGCAGAGGTGGCTTCTTTGATATAGACAAACCTGCAATCCTCTTCGAGGGTCATATTTTTTGGAACGAACTCAAGAAGCGAGGAAAGAACCCCGAAGAGTACACCACCTACAACGAGGATATATTATATCCCAAGTGGAGCAAGGAGCATTACAAAGGTGGAATAAAGGAATATGAACGCCTTGAGAGAGCCATTGCCATAGATGAAGAGGCAGCCATAAGCTCTGCAAGCTGGGGCTTGTTTCAGATAATGGGCTTCAACTACGCAACCTGCAAATGCGACAGCGTACAGCAGTTCGTTGCACTTATGAAAGAGAACGAGGGTAAGCAGTTAGACCTGTTCACCGCCTTTATACAAAGCAACAGACTCGACACCTATCTGCGAAACAAGGACTGGGCCGGATTTGCCAAACGCTACAACGGACCTGCCTACGCAGAAAACCAATACGACAAAAAACTAGAAAAGGCCTACCACAAACACAAATGTTAGTTCTTTCTTTATCAGAGGTACGGAAGATCCCATCACTTCCGTACCATTTTTTTATAACTTTATTTTACTAAATGAAAGTTAACGAAATAAAAATAAAGTTTGTTTGTTAAAAATAACACAAGTTAAATAAAAACAGCACAGAGATTTCACTATTTTTGTGCCATTGAAATATATACAAACAAAAGATTATTAACCTAAAAAACGAGAGAATAAACAAAATCATCAATTACTAAAAACAGAATTTAAGGTGGACAGAAATCAAGTAAATAGCAACAACTGCGGTGTGTGGGCATCATTTGTTCACCCTCCAATAAATGCTGTTTTCATTGCAATGACATCTGACCACAACCACAGTAAACAACAGGAATAAACGCTGCACAATCAATGGCTAATATATTTCAATAAAAACACGCCATTAAGTTGTGTTTTTTTTATGTATAAAATTTAACCTAATATGAAAAAAACTCTACAAACTTTATTATTTGCTTTAATAGCAATTATGATGCCAATAGGAGCATGGGCGCAAACCTCGACTATAGACCTGTCTACATTGACGGCGACTTATGTCATCAGCGACAGCGAAGAATACACCTTCACCGGCTCCGGCAAGTACGGTATCAAGGTAGAAAAAGGAAATCCCAAAATCGTTCTGAATGATGCAAGCATTACGGTTAGAACAGGCAGTGCTATTGATGTTGCATCTGGCAACAACGCAACCATATTTGTGTTGGGTGACAATACGATAGGCACTACAAAAACCGAATCTTGGAATGAGCCATGTGGTGGTATTTTCGTTGCAGAGGGCGGAACAGTTAATATTACTTCGAACAGTAATGCTAATATTCTTCGTGCTCACGGTAGTCATGCTTCAGCTATTGGAGGAAAGTACGACTACGACAACAACGAAAGTTATAATGCCGGTAGCATTAACATTTCAAACGTCACAGTATATGCGTATACGAACAACTTTTACGCTTCAGCCATTGGTGCAGCAGGCGAAGGTACCTGCGGAACAATCAATATTACAAACGCAGTCATATATGCCTATGGTGCCGGTGACAGATGGACTTCTGCTCCCGGTATCGGCAACGCTTGGAGTTTGCTTGATTGGTCGGATACGATCCCTATTGTGATCATCTCAGATTCTGAGGTTCACACCTTTAGATATAACCCGTATTCTGATTATATCGGATATTTGGGGGATGAATCCGGTGACACTTACGCTACCGGCAGCATTAACTGCGGCGATGGTGGTTCGGTAAAGAACAGCACCATTTACTGCTACACAGGACTCACAGCCACCACCACGGATAAGACCGTGAAATACGGCGCACTAGGCTCGCTGCTTGTCGAGGATGAAAATGGTAACTGGGTATGCGAGGGTGAACACACCTATGCCAACGGCGTATGTGCGAACTGTGGCTATAAGTGTACCCACGAAGGCGGTGAGCATACCACAGCCATCGACAACGGCGACGGCACACATAGCTTCACTTGCTCAATCTGTGGCGAGGTGACCGAGGAGCATTCCACCGAGAAAGACGAAAACAAGACCAACTGTCAACATGGCAATATCTGTGACCTTTGCGGTGTCGAGTACAGCGAACCCGATGCCCACAGCTATAACGTAGATGGCTTCTGCGAGATGTGCAGTACAGCGAATCCCGACGAAACAATGTTCTTCATCTTCGACGGAGACCACAAGGCATTCAATGTGGCCGAGGATCTTGTTGGCGTTAGTATTGAATACACTCGCATATTGCACAACACGGAGTGGAACTCAATCTATCTGCCCTTTGAGGTGCCCGTAACGGAAGAACTGCTTGACGAGTACGAATTTGCCTATGTGAATGATATGCATTCCGCCGATACCGACGACAACGGCGAGATAGACGAAATAGAGATGGAGATAGTGAAGATAAAGACAGGTACGCTCCATGCCAACCATCCCTATTTCATTCGTGCGAAGAGTAGAACTGTTACCGAGGTGTATCTGTTTTATGAAAAGACCACGCTCCACGCCACCGAGGAAACAACGCTCAACTGCTCTTCAATATATATGGATTACGCCATAGTAGGTAGCTAAAAGCGTATCAAAGGTACAGAATTTGCATCAATGCCAGCCGACCGCTACTACGCCATCTCCATAGAAGGCGGCTGGTGGCAAATACCGGAGGACTCATCACTCTACCCATTCCGTGTATATCTTTCAATGACCGCCCGCGACGGCTCGCCCGTGAAGGTGAGCGACAAGGCAATGCGTTCAATACGCATCCGCGAGAAAGGCGAAGGCACGACAGGCATAGAAGAGATTACAGATAACAGGGTAGAGAGTACAGAGATTTACGACCTGCAGGGTAGGAAAGTTGAAGTTCCAAATAAAGGTTTGTATATAATTAATGGGAAGAAGGTGCTTATCAAGTAACTTTTACTATTGTAAATGATTAAACAAGATTTATTATGAAAAAGATATATCTACCCCCTAAATCTACCGTAGTAACAGTAGAGTCAATGTCAATGATTGCAGCTTCAACCGACCGCATCCCTGTAGGGGGCGGAACAAAACCTCCTGCAGCACCGGCACAGCGCGGAGAATGGGGGAATCTTTGGACATAAGATTCTATAATCTTATTCCACACAAAATAGACAGAGCATTTATTAGTTCTGTCTATTTTGCTTTTAGGTGGATATATCTGCTATTGGGTGAATTGATAATTTATATATTATATCCCTTTGATATTTTCACTGCGTAGATTTACAACGGCGTATTCCGAAAAGCCGAATGGTAAAGAGAGTAGGAAAATAAAAAAGAAGGGATATGTGCAAAATAATAACTTATGAAGTAAGGAATGAATTCTTCAGAAAGCATCAAAACCCAGAGTTCGAAATAAACTTTGATAGTAAAGAAAGCGATTGGGCAAATGCAATTTATTTCTTTGTGGAAGAAAAAAACTTGCGAAAATACAATGATGATGAACACCCATATCCTATGGTTGTCAAAAATCAAAAGCCTTTCAAATGCATTGTATGTTATATGGACTGTTTTGCAAACGGCACCTATAATGAAAATGACATGAATAAGTTGATAAAGGAAATAAAATCAAAGACAGATATCACAACCAATCCTAAAAATAATTTTATGGAGTGGTTGGGTGAATACGGATATGCTTTCCAATGTTACCATGACAAAGAGAAGAGTATGGAAATCGCTATTCCATTCCAACTTCTAAAGAATATGGAATTTACGCACGAACCTATACAAAGCGTTGAGTAACACAGAAACAAGAGAAGCTATGAAAAAATTTTGTATAAATAATAAAACCATAATCATCGAAAATGCATTAGCAAATTGCCATGCAACGGTATTCAGTTACCTTAATGATGAAGTTGTTACAACAGATAGAGATACAATAATTAATGCATTATGGCCGAATGGTTATCAACAAGAATATAGAGTGTTGTCTATAGACAATGAAAATACACCAGGCGATATATCGATGATACAACCAGGCAGCATTATAGGTTTCTGGACAAACTACGACGGCAGATTCCAACTACAACATAGTATGATTGCTTTAAACCATAACACATGGATTGGAACAAACAATTTGGGCGTAATGGGAAGTGCGGCAATAATCTTCAGAAATGTAGATAAAATAATCTATGGTGGAGCTGCTACACAACCAGGATGGTACGGACAAAACGGAGATTTGCATTGGAAGCATATTAACGATAGCAACCCTCCCACCTGCCCACTGTTCGTAACAGCAAGAACAGTATAAAAGTATTACAACTCTTGGGCTCCCAAGAGTTGTAATTATAACACCCCACTTGTCGCGATAGGATAAGCATTGTTTATCGGAAACTTCTCTGCCCCGATATACAGCGTATCGAAAGCATCGGTGCCGTCGGTGCGGTGTTCGAGCAAGTTCTCTTCCGTCTCGTCCAACTTCTCACCGCCTTTGTCCTTGCAGAAACCGTTGCGACCACGCACAACGCCTGCTGTCTGAATGGCAAGGATAAGGTCATCGTTGTTCTGACGGTTGAAGAACGGCATAAGCCTCTGCTTGCCGGCAAAGCCTTGATTGATTAAAAGGTACTTTTCATCGTGTCGCATAGGATTGCCAAGATAGACATCTTCCACTTGCCAGCCTCGCTTCTC
>SUXO01000003.1 GCA_015060885.1 Bacteroidales bacterium | reverse complement strand
CTTGCCGTGTTTATCTTTCTCACATTTGCAGGGTGCTGCGGGACTTCCTCAGTTAGTTGCCTTGCGGCACCTAACTCACGGGCAAACATTCCTCGCACTCTCTCCTGCAAATGCTCGGATAAACACTGTGATTTTAACGGTGCCGGTTTCTTTTTAGAATTACCATTGCAGGAGAAATTCGTTACACAAAGGGCAGCGTGAGGGAGCACAACTTATTAAAGAATCAATTTGTCCACACTAAATTTCTGCTGAACCTATTTTATCTCCTTCTTATATATATAAACCACAAACGGTTCATCGGCATCATATTTGTCAAAAGCCTTTTCATTCACAAGCTCAAAACCGTGGTGCGGGTAGTAACCGTGATTACAGGTTATGTCGGTCCATAAGAACATATTCTTGTAATTACGAGATTTAAGCAGGTCGCCCATTGCTGCAAGCAGGCGTTTCCCGCACCCCTTCTGCGCGCTCAAAAAGAAGGTGAGCATAACATCCTTTTCGCCCATTTCACGAACTACCATATTCTCATTTCCGTGAGACGATGACAGAACCATATCGAGTATCTCATTATGCTCCTTGCTGTGGAATTTCTCTCTGGCCTGCGAATACCACTCATCGGCAACAGGGTTACCGCTTGTGTTGGAAGCAAAGATAAAACCCTTCATCACTCCCCCATCTGTTATTTTAAGGGCCAGCGAAGGGTCCTGGAATTCGTAACGCACGCTATATTCGCACACGACACGTGCCACCTCCTTGTCCCAGCTTTCAAGCGCATCGCTCCAGGCTGCAACGGTAAGTTCCACAGCTGCGGGAATATCTTCACTTGTAAATGGCTCTACATGCAGGCAATCCTGTGACATAAGTATCAATACTTATTAAACGAAACAACCTTTCCCCACTCCTTGCGCACCTTCTTGCGTTTGGGCTTTGCGGCATATCCGAGAGCTATTATGAGCATAAGGCGTTTCTTTTCGGGTATGGATGTGAGCTGCTTTATCTTCTTCTCGTCGAACCAGCCGAGAATGCAGCTGCCTATTCCTTCGTCTTCGGCTGCAAGTGTTATATAGGCCGATGCTATGCCTAAATCCATCATAGGGAAATCCTTGTCCTTTATTCCGCAACCAAGTTTCGATGTAATGTTGGTCGATTCGTGGGTGATGAGCACAAGTGCCGATGCATCCTTTACAAACTTGTTCATTCCCAGGCTTGCGGTAGCCTTGCCCATCTGCACAAGCAGTTCGCTGTCGGTAACCACCGTAAAATGCCAGGGCTGCCCGTTGCAGGCCGATGGCGCAAGGCGGCCGGCCTCCAATATACGTTCGAGCACCTCATTCTCTATTGTGCGCCCCGGCTCAAAAGCACGGTCACTCTGGCGTGCCTGTGCAAGTTCAAGAAAGTTCTTCATTCTTATTCTACTTGTTTATCATTCGGGCAATATACTTGCCTATGATGTCGAACTCGATATTCACCTTTGTACCCACTTTTATTGTGTGGAAATTGGTATTCTCGTAAGTATAAGGGATTATTGCCACCTTGAAGGAGTCATCGGTGGGCTCACACACGGTAAGGCTCACGCCATTCACGGTAACCGATCCCTTGTCGACTGTCAAATAGCCCTTCGCTGCCATTTCGGCATCGCGCTTGTAACGGAATGTGTAATACCAGCTGCCGTCGGCATCCTTCACATCGACACACTCTGCTGTTTCATCGACGTGTCCCTGCACGATGTGGCCGTCGAGGCGGCCGTTCATCATCATACTGCGCTCAACATTCACCTTGTCGCCCACTTCGAGAACACCTATATTGGAACGTTCGAGAGTTTCACGCATTGCCGTTACGGTATATTCATTACCGGTGATATCAACAACGGTGAGGCACACGCCATTGTGCGACACACTCTGGTCTATTTTAAGTTCGTTCACAAACGAGCAAGTGAGTGTGAGATGCAGGTTCCCTTGTTCGCGTACAAGTTTTGTAACTGTTGCAAATTCTTCTACAATTCCTGAAAACATATTCTTTATATTTGTTAATTGTTAAACCTTATCGAAATAGCCACCATAAGCCCAATGAGCATGGGATAATAAAGATATGGTATTATGGCTACGGGTGACACGGCAGCAAGGCCCGACGCAATAAGCAGCTGGGCACCATAAGGTATGATACCCTGAACAAAACACGATGTTGTGTCCATAAGGCTTGCCGAACGGCGCGGAGCAATGCCGAACTTCTCCGAAATTCCACGTACAATTTCACCTATGGAGAGAATTGCAATCGTGTTGTTGGCAGTACAAAGATTGGCCATTACCGTAAGTGCGGTAATGGCAGATTCGGCAGTACGTTTCGAGTGTACACGGAATGTCGCTGCGCGTATGAGGAAATTGAGCCCGCCGTTGATGCGCACAATTTCGAGCAGCCCTCCCGCAAGCATTGTGACAATAATAAGTTCGCCCATAGAGGCTATTCCGCTGCCTACCGAAGAGAAAATATCCCATAAGCCGAACGAGCCGGCAAGAACACCTATTATAGCCGAAACTATTATGCCGAAAACAAGTACGAGCATAACATTCATACCGCACAGTGCCAGGACTATCACCATAAAATAAGGAATGACCTTTATGTAGTCCATAATGGTAAGAGGTGCCGATTCACTCACGGCAATTTCGGTACCCGAGAAGAGATATATGAGCATTGTGAGCAATGCTGCCGGCAGCACAAGCAGGAAGTTCGTGCGGAACTTGTCGCGCATGGAGCAGCCCTGCGATTGTGTCGCAGCGATTGTCGTGTCGGAAATGAACGAAAGGTTATCGCCAAAGAAAGCACCGCCGACCACTACCGCCACAAGCCAGGGAACGCTGCACCCTACCTGTGCAGCAAGTGCTGTAACCACAGGGGTGAGAGCCACAATGGTACCAACCGATGTGCCTATGGACATAGATATGAAACAGGCGGCAACAAACACCCCGACTGGCAAGAATTTTCCAGGGATAAAAGAGATTGTAAGTGCCACTGTGGAGTCTACCGCACCCATACTTTTAGCTACGGCTGCAAAGGCCCCGGCAAGCACAAAAATCCACACCATTAGCATAAGGCGCGAGTTTGCTGCGCCTTTGGAAAAACTCTTTATCTTCTCGTCGAGAGTTGCCCCGCGGGTTATGGCCACAGCATAGACCGATGCCGCAAGGAACGCCGCCGTTATAGGTATCTTGTAGAAATCACCGGCCATAATGGAGCCCACAAGATAGACTGTGAGCAACAGTATTACCGGCGAGAGCGCAAACACTCCTTTTTTAATAATATTCCACATCCTTGTTAAAATTTATGCGAAGATAGTTATAAAAAGAGAAACGAACAACGCTGCGGCTCTTAAATTGAACAATCCCCTTCCACCCGGCAAAATGCAAATGGAAGGGGACGAGCATAACAATCAGCGGTTGATTAACAGAAGAAGAGGAGCTCGCGATATTTTGGGAGTGTCCACAATTCGTTATCCACCACAAGTTCCAACTTGTCTATGTGGGCACGTATCTCTTCGAGCATAGGTGCAATGGTGTCGTGGTAAGCAATAGCCTTGTCGCGCTCGCCGGCAATTCTGTTGGCTACTTTGCGACGTTCCACCATTTCGTTTACAAGACGACGTATTTCGGACACGCGCATTGCCATCTCCTTTACAAGTGAAATATTTTCGGCCGACAGTTTGTCGCCCTCCTCCTTGCCTATCACCTGTTCCATCTTTATCACATTGTCGAGCAGGGAGCTCTGGTATTTTGTTGCTGTGGGAATTATGTGGTTAAGAGCAAGGTCGCCAAGTACGCGGGCCTCAATCTGTACCTTCTTTGTGTACATTTCCCATTTAATTTCGTTGCGGGCACGCAGCTCGGTTTCGGTCATAACCTCCATTGAACGGAACATTGCGACACTCTCCTTGTCGAGATAACGGTCGAACACCAATGGTGCGCTTGCCTCGCAATCGAGACCGCGTTTCATAGCCTCGCGACGCCACTCGTCGGAGTATCCGTTACCGTCGAAACGTACCGGTTTGCTGTATTTAATATACTTGCGTATAATCTTCACAAGAGCATCTTCCTTGGTGGCTCCACGTTCAATGAGTGTGTCCACCTCCTTCTTGAATAAAGTCAACTGTTCGGCCATTGCAGTGTTCAGTGCAATCATTGCACTTGCACAGTTGGCCTCGGAGCCTACTGCACGGAACTCGAAACGATTTCCGGTAAAGGCAAAGGGAGAGGTGCGGTTGCGGTCGGTGTTGTCTATCATAATTTCGGGCAATGCCGGAATATTCAGCCGCAATTCCCGCTTGCTCAATATCTTTACCACATCGTCGGTGGTTTCCATATGGTCAAGGATAGACGACAGGTGCGAACCAAGAAAACTCGATATTATGGCGGGAGGAGCTTCGGCGGCACCCAGACGATGTGCATTGGCGGCCGACATTATGCTGGCCTTCAATAGGCCATTGTGACGGTAGATGGCTGCCAGGGTATTTACCACAAATGTTATGAAACGGAGGTTGTCCTTGTCGGTCTTGCCCGGTGCCATAAGCAACGTGCCGCTATCGGTGCCCAGTGACCAGTTGTTGTGCTTTCCCGAACCGTTGACACCCTTAAATGGTTTTTCGTGGAGCAACACACGGAAGCCGTGGCGGCGTGCAACATCCTTCATCAGTGCCATTATGAGCATATTATGGTCTACGGCAAGGTTACACTCTTCATATATGGGTGCAAGCTCGAACTGGTTGGGAGCTGCTTCGTTGTGACAGGTCTTTGCCGGAATGCCAAGTTTCATTGCCTCAATTTCCAGGTCCTTCATAAAGGCTGCAACACGCGCAGGGATTGAACCGAAATAGTGGTCTTCGAGCTGCTGGTTCTTTGCGCTGTCGTGCCCCATAAGAGTGCGGCCTGTGAGCAAGAGGTCGGGGCGGGCAATCAGCATACCCTCGTCGACAAGGAAATACTCCTGTTCCCAGCCGAGGAATGTTGTCACCTTCTTTACATTCTTGTCGAAGTAGCGGCACACTTCTGTCGCCGCCTTGTCGATGGCACGCAGCGATTTAAGCAACGGAGCCTTGTAGTCGAGTGCCTCACCGGTGTATGATATGAATACTGTGGGTATACACAAAGTGTCGCCAATGAGAAATGCCGGTGATGTAGGGTCCCACGCACTATATCCGCGCGCCTCGAATGTTGAACGTATTCCTCCGTTGGGGAACGACGATGCATCGGGTTCCTGCTGCACAAGCAACTTGCCCGAAAACTCCTCTATCACACCACCCTTGCCATCGTGCTCAATAAAGGCATCGTGTTTTTCGGCTGTGGTTTCTGTAAGCGGGTGAAACCAGTGGGTGTAATGCGTTGCCCCTTTTTCAACAGCCCAACGTTTCATACCCTCGGCCACTGCATCGGCCATAGAGCTGTCGAAAGTGGCTCCATTGTCAATCACATCGATAAGGTTGTTGTAAATCTCCTTCGGGAGATATTTATACATCTTCTCGCGATTGAAAACATTCATTGCATAGTAATCGGATGGGCGTTCGGTTGTGTCGGGTACATTTACTGCACTCTTGGCAAATGCTGCCGTTACGACTTCAAATCTTAATTTTGACATTATACCTTATATTATATGGCTGGAAACACCATTCTCTGGTTTTCTGCCATTCTGTTCAACTTTCTTTTTGTCATTTCCGTATTACGGAGCAAATATAACGCCTGATTGCCAAAAGGCAAAGAATTTTATAAAAAAAGAACCTCATTTGAAGAAGTTTGGTTAAAAACAGATCGCCTTTTTTGAAAAAAGGAAGTGTAATATTGCATTTTGCCCTAAAAACACAACGGAATTTACGGAAAGGTAACATTTATTGAAGAATATCAAAATGCAATAATTTGTATAGGTATTCAAAATATATTTACCAAAAACATTTAAAAACACAAACAAATTGTCATCAACAAAACTGTTCCGACCGACCGATATGTCGCAACCGAACAGGGCAAAGAGGAAAAAATATCTTATAAATTTCTTGCAAAAACTATTCAATTTAAATTTAAAATTAAATAACTTTGTAGCTGTGGCACCATTTTAATAAAATGGCAACTATTGGAAAACATATTTAAACATTAACCATAACTATTATGCTTACGCAGATTATCAATGCGAAAATTCTTACACCACAAGGTTGGTTGAAGGATGGTTCAGTTATCATTAGAGATAACAAGATTTTGGAGGTTACCAACTGCGACCTCGCAGTCATAGGTGCCGAGGTTGTCGATGCAAAAGGAATGTATGTCGTGCCCGGTGGCGTTGAAATCCACATTCACGGCGGTGGCGGTTGCGACTTTATGGAGGGAACCGAAGAGGCCTTCCGCGGAGCAATCAAAGCCCATATGAAACACGGAACAACAAGTATCTTCCCCACCCTTTCATCATCGACAGTGCCTATGATTGAGGCAGCTGCTGAAACCTGCACCAAGCTGATGGCAGAACCCGACAGCCCTGTGCTCGGCCTGCACCTCGAAGGACACTATCTGAATATGAAGATGGCAGGAGGCCAGTTGCCCGAAAACATCAAGGACCCCGACCCCAATGAATATATACCTTTGGTTGAAAAGTGGAACTGTATCAAACGTTGGGACGCAGCTCCCGAGCTCCCCGGTGCTATGCAGTTCGGCAAATATATAACATCGAAAGGAATCCTCGCTTCCGTTGCGCACACACAGGCCGAGTATGACGACATTCACGTTGCACACGAAAACGGTTACACCCACGCAACACACTTCTACAACGCTATGCCCGGTTTCCACAAACGCCGCGAGTACAAATACGAAGGTACAGTGGAGAGCATCTATCTGCACGACGATATGACTGTTGAAGTTGTTGCCGACGGCATTCACGTTCCTCCCACCATTCTGCGTCTTGTACACAAGATAAAAGGTGTTGAGAAGGCCTGTGTTATCACCGACGCTCTTGCCTGTGCAGCCAGCGACAGCACAACAGCATTCGACCCCCGCGTAATTATCGAGGATGGTGTATGCAAGCTTGCCGACCGCACCGCTCTTGCAGGCAGCGTGGCAACAATGGACCGCCTTATCCGCACACTGGTGCAGAAAGCCGAGATACCTTTGGAGGATGCAGTGCGAATGGCATCGGAGACACCTTCGAAGATTATGGGTGTTTACGACCGCAAGGGTTCATTACAGAAAGACAAGGATGCCGACGTTATGATTCTCGACGAAGGCTTGAACATACGCGCCGTTTGGGCAATGGGCAAGCTTGTCGAAGGCACATACAATCTTTAAATATTGGATTCGGTCCGGAGTGGAGAGGGTTTCCTCTCCACTTTTTTTGTAACAACATCCACACTTGTCGGCGAACAAAACTCCACGCTCTTATGTTATAAGTATAATTAGAAACTGTTTAAATTTATTATAAAAAATTATCAAAACTGAATGAAGCAACGTTTCGGCCGGTTATGAGTCTGTTTCTTAAAATTATTTAGCAAATATTGTGTATAATTAATGAGGCCAAAGAGGAATTTTATAACTATCTTCGCATAATTTTATAATAACGATATGAGCAATACAAAAGAGAATATAATAAACAACCCGTTTGCACAGCCCTACAACACTCCTTTTGATGCAATCCCATTCGACAGGATAACCGTGGAGCATTTTATACCGGCACTTAAAGAGGGAATAAGAAGGGAGCAGGAGAATATTGACAACATCTGCAACAACCCCTCGCCGGCAACATTCGAAAACACCATCGTTGCCTACGAAACAGGCGGACAGATGGCAAGCGATGTGCTTTGTGCATTCAACGCAATAATATACTCCCACAGCAACGACAAACTTGTTGAGGTGGAGAATGAGTTACAACAGTTATACACAGAACATCGCAACAATGTAACCCTTAACGAAGCACTGTTTGAGAGAATCAAGAGTGTGTACAATAATCGCCCCGCCACCCTTACAACCGAGCAAAACAGGCTCCTTGACGATATTTATACAGGTTTTGTGCGGGCAGGTGCAAACCTTAAAGGCAACGAGCGCGAGGAGTATCGCAAATTAAGCAAGAAACTGACGCTATTGTCATTGAAGTTCCAGGAAAACATCATAAAGGATACCGACGGCTTCACGTTGCTTGTCACACGCGAGGAGGATATTGAAGGCCTTCCCGCCGACCTTGTTGAAACTGCCGGGAAGAGTGCCGAAGAGAGCGGCAAGGAGGGATGGCTCTTTACATTGCACCGCCCCAGCTATCTGCCGTTCATAACATTCTGCAAGAACCGCGAATTGCGTCGGCAGATGTATATGGAGTACAGCACCATCGGTGCAAAAGGCAACGAGCACGACAACCGCAATATAGTAAAGGAAATAGTGAATACACGTTTGCAGTTTGCACGCCTGCTGGGTTACAACACTTACAGCGACTATGTACTTGCCGAGCGTATGGCCCAAACTACCGATGCTGTATTTTCAATGCTTGGCAAGCTGACTTGGAGCTACTTGCCGGCGGCACACAAGGATATAAACGAGGTAAAGGAGTATGCCTTAGAATGCGAAGGCAACGACTTTATATTCGAGCCCTGGGATTTTGCCTTCTATTCCGAGAAACTGAAAGAGAGCAAATACAGTTTGAGCGACAAAGAGGTGCGCCCCTATCTGAACCTCGACCAGGCCATATATGGAGCATTCTACCTTGCAACAAGGCTCTATGGCCTTAACTTCAAGCAGAACCACGATATCCCCACCTTCAACCCCGATGTTAAAGTGTGGGAGGTGTATGACTACGACGGCCGCTATCTGGCACTGCTCTATTGCGACTTCTATGCACGCCGAGGCAAGCACGCAGGTGCGTGGATGGATTCGATAAAGGCACAATACAAGGATGCCGATGGCACCGACCATCGCCCCCACATAACATTGTCGACAAATTTCCGCAAGCCTCTGCCCGGAAAGCCCACACTGCTGAACTTCGACGAACTGAACACGCTGCTTCACGAGTTCGGGCACTGCCTGCACGGGATACTCTCCGATGTCACATACGCAAGCCAGTGCAGCCCCAATGTACTATGGGACTTTGTGGAGATGCCTTCACAGATAATGGAAAACTACACCACCGAAGAGGAATTCTTGAAGGCTTTTGCTTTCCATCACGAAACAGGCGAGACCATTCCCGCGGAAATATTGGAAAAAATACGCAAGGCGCGCACATACCACGCAGCCTACCAATGCATACGTCAGGTGGGGTTAGGCCTCATAGACCAGGCTTGGCATAATATCTCGACACAGTTCGATGGTGATGTACTGGACTATGAGCACCAGGCAACAGAGGCCATAAGAACCCTGCCCTTGATAAAAGAGGTTGGAATAACACCGCAATTCAGCCATATAATGTCGGGTGGGTACGCAGCCGGTTATTACAGCTACAAATGGGCCGAGGTTCTCGATGCCGACGCTTTCTCGCGTTTTAAAGAGGAGGGCGTGCTGAATATGAAGGTGGCACAATCCTTCCGCGACAATATACTCTCGAAAGGAAATACAGAGCATCCTATGGAACTGTATGTACGCTTCCGCGGCCACAAGCCGCAGATAGAGCCGCTGTTGGAGCGCGATGGAATAAAAAGCATATGTCCACATCTATAAATAGAAAAACACAATGAAATATTTGACAGAATTTACTACACGGGTTCTGCTGGCAGTTATAATGGCACTCTCCTTCACTGCCTGTGACAATGACGACGACCTGGAAGAGATATTCACCGGCAAGAACTGGAACCTTACATTCATACAGAACGGCACCGAAAGGCTTGTTCCGCAACAGGAGGGATACACGCTCATTTTCAGCAATGCCGATTTCGTGTTCACCACTCCAAACGCAGTAACGATAAGCGGCAATTGGTATGCCGACGGGGAGTCGCGTTCATTCGGCTGCAACGAAATAGTAACAAGCGGAGATATAGAAAACGATGCTGTGGCAAAGGCGGCATTGAATATTCTGCGCAATTCGGCAATGTACAACGGCGATGCCAACTGGATACAGATAGTGGAACAGCCCGGCAACATTTATATGCAATTCTACAACAGATAAAGCTATGGAAAACAAGGAAAAACAGAGGATACTCGATTGGAGATATATGCGTATGGCTATGATATGGGCCGAAAACTCATATTGCGAACGCCGCAAGGTGGGAGCGCTCATAGTCAAGGACAAGATGATAATATCGGACGGGTACAACGGCACGCCATCGGGGTTCGAGAATGTGTGCGAGGACGAAGACGGGCTCACAAAACCCTATGTTCTGCACGCCGAGGCCAATGCAATAACCAAGATTGCCCGTTCCAACAACAACAGCGAAGGGGCAACGCTTTATGTAACCACATCGCCCTGCATCGAGTGTTCCAAACTTATAATTCAGGCGGGAATAAAGCGCGTTGTATATTATAACGAATACCGCATTACCGACGGGCTCGACCTGTTGAGAAGAGTCGGTGTTGAAGTGGTGCATTTGACCGAGGAGGAGTAACGGGATAAACAAGCGCGAATTGAAAGTATGAAGAAATTTACACCCACCCTGTTTGTCTTTTTCACTCTTTTGGGACTCATTGCCGGCATTTACATATCGCAAAGCAAGGGAAGCACCATAATAGTATCGACACCCGGGAGTACAAAAATAGATGAGCTCGCCAATCTTATGCGCTATAACTATGTCGACACATTGGATGTCGATAAGGTTATAGAGAAGGCGATGCCAAAGATTGTTGATGAGCTCGACCCTCACAGCCGGTATATTCCGGCCGAAGAGTTGGAGGCAACAAACGCTGACCTTGCAAGCAGTTTCAGCGGCATCGGTGTGCGCTTTATGATACAGGAGGATACAATAAACATTACCGACATCATACGCGGAGGCCCCTCGGAGGCTGTGGGCCTGCTTGCCGGCGACTGCATAGTGATGGTCAATGACACTCTGTTTGTGGGCGAATCCTGCACGCAAGAGGCTGCAATGAAAAAGCTCAAAGGCCCCAAAGGTACAAAAGTAAAAGTGAGCGTAAAACGTTTCGGCGAACCCGACCTGCTCCACTTCAATATTGTGCGTGGCGATATTCCAATGGAGAGCATAGAGGCTGCCTACATAATTGACGGGAAATGGGGATATGTGCAGGTGGAACGCTTTGCCGAAAACACTTTTGCCGAGTTTATTTTGGCTATGGCCCGTTTCCTGCACGGTGGTTGCAAGGGTATCATAATCGACCTGCGAGGCAATGGCGGCGGTTATCTGGGGGTGGCACTTCAAATGGCAAACGAATTTCTGCAACGTGGCGACATCATTGTATATACCGAAGGCGTGAACTCGCCCCGTAATGTGGAATATGCCAATGGACGAGGAAACTTCCTCGATATGCCATTGGTGGTCCTAACCGATGAGACTTCGGCATCGGCAAGCGAAATCATTGCAGGAACAATACAGGACAATGACCGTGGCACAATAATAGGCCGCCGCACATTCGGCAAAGGACTTGTACAGCAACCGTTTGAATTCAAGGACGGCTCGGCAGTGCGTCTTACCATTGCAAGATACTATACCCCTTCGGGACGATGCATACAGAAGCCCTACAAGAACGGCGACGGCAAGGAGTACGAAATGGATATCCTGAACCGTTACGAAAGGGGTGAGTTCTTCTCACAGGACAGCATACACCAGAACGACACTCTTGTGTACAAGACAAAGATAGGCCGCACGGTATATGGTGGAGGAGGCATTATGCCCGATATCTTCATCCCAAGCGACACCACCCGATTCACACCTTACATAAACGATGTTTCGCGCAAGCGGCTCTTCTCGATGTTCGCCTTCAAATACAGCAAGGAGAACCGTCACAGAATGGAAGAATTCCGCACATATGATGAACTTGTAAATTACCTATCCACACAAGGCATTGTGGGCAGGTTTATGGATTATGCAAAAGAGAAAGGCATAACACCGCCCTCCACACAATTGGAGCAGAACCATAAAATGATTGCCGAAATTCTTAATGCAAATATCATTTATGACATTTTGGGTATGCTGGAACACATAAAATATGTAAACCTCACCGACGAAACAGTATTGAAGGCTGTCGAGGTTCTTGAAAATGGCGAAGCATTCCCTGAAAAAGAGGAAGAAGAGAGTATAAAGCTTTGAGCTATAATTTGAAATTTTAATCTTTTTTGCGTATAATTGCAAAAGTATATTAAAAAACATAAACAACGGTATCGGTAAAACGGTTACCGGAATAAAACAATACGGAATGAGTAAGAAAGTTTTTGTATCGGGTTGCTACGATATGTTACATTCGGGCCACGTAGCCTTCTTTAAAGAGGCTTCACAACACGGTGATTTGTATGTGGGAATAGGTTCCGACAGTACAATCCAGGATTTGAAAAACCGCAAGACCATCAACACACAAGAGGAACGCCTTTATATGGTAAAGGCAATACGCTATGTAAAGGATGCCTTTGTAAATTCAGGTAGCGGCATAATGGACTTTGCCGAGGATGTAAAGGCTTTGAAACCCGATATATTCTTTGTGAACTCCGACGGATATACTCCCGAAAAAAAACGTTTCTGCCAAGAGAACGGCATAGAGCTCCTGGTGAGTACAAGAATTCCCGAAGCAGGTCTTCCTGCACGCTCCACCACAGCCCTCCGCCAGGAGTGTAAGATACCTTACAGAATCGACCTCGCCGGCGGATGGCTCGACCAGCCCTATGTAAACAAATATGCCGAAGGCCCTGTGCTTACCATAAACATTGAACCCGACTACGACTTCAACAACCGTAGCGGAATGAGCACATCGTCGCGCAAGGCAGCAATTGAGATGTGGCACATTGATATTCCCAAAGGCGACCGCGAAGTTCTTGCCAAGGAGCTTTTCTGCTTCGAGAATCCTCCCGGCTCCCCTTATATAAGCGGTTCGCAGGATGCAATAGGTGTCGTTATGCCCGGCCTAAACCGTCTTAACTACAAGGATGAGAAGTATTGGCCCAGCCGGATAGAGAGCGTAAAGGATGATAAGATTCTCGACTTTATCGAAAAGAGCATTTGGCTCATTCCTCTCTCGCCCCGTAAGGGAGATTACGACGTACTTGCAAATACAAAGATTGACAAAGAGGGTGCGGAGCGTTTGTCGAAAGCAGCCTGCGATTGTTGGGATGCAATAAACAGGATGGATATCGATGCCTGGGGGAAGGCAACCACCGAGTCGTTCAAGGCGCAGGTTGCAATGTTTCCCAATATGGCTCCCGATTACGTGCTCGAAACCATCAACGAATATATCGACAATGTAAAGGGTATAAAGATAACCGGTGCCGGTGGTGGCGGCTATCTGGTCATTATAAATGACACTCCCATAAAAGATGCGTTGCAGATAAGAATACGCCGTAGCTGACAACATCCATAAATTATGCAGCAGCGTGATATAACAGAGTTGTTTTTTGAACTTGTGCGTATGGGAATAGGCACAGGCAAAGGGCTTTCATACACCCCGACAACAGAAGATTGGGAGAAGATGTATGAATTGGCCAATAAACAAGCTGTGTTGGGAGTAGCATTTTCCGGTATCGAAAAGTTACCGGCCGAGCAACGCCCGCCCAAAGATATTCTGCTCAAATGGTATAATATAAGCCTGATCATAGCAAAACAGAACGAGAAACTCAACAGACAGGCGGTTGCAATATCAAGAAAATTCAAGGAAGAGGGTTTCGACAATGCAATAATAAAAGGACAGGGCATCGCTGCACTTTACGACGAACCCGCACGCCGCACAGCCGGTGACATTGACATATGGCTCGACGGAGGGCGCAAAAAGATTATGGACTATGTAAAGCGTTTTATCCCCTCCCCACAACCAAACTACCATCACGTCGACTTCCCTGTCATAAAGGGAGTAAGTGTTGAGATACATTTCATGCCTTCGTGGATGTTCAATTTTTTCACCGACCGTAAATTGCAGCGTTATTTTGCATTGCAACAAAAGGAACAGTTCAACAACAGAATAATGCTCGGAAATGAGGGAGAAATACCGGTACCGACTTTGGCTTTCAACCGCATCTTCATTCTGCTGCACATATACAGGCATCTCTTTCAAGAAGGCATAGGCTTGCGCCAGCTTCTCGACTATCATTACGTTCTTAAACAAGGTTTCACAAAAGAGGAACAGGCTGTCACAATAGCTCAAATGAAGGAATTTGGTGTTCTGCGCTTCACCGGTGCCGTTATGTATATACTCAAAGAGATTTTCGGGCTTGAAGATAAATACCACATCGTTGAACCGCGAGAAAAAGAGGGCGCAGAGTTGTTGAACGAAGTTATGAGAATGGGGAATTTCGGGAAATATGCTCCTGAATTCAACATTCAACAGAATGGAACTTTGTTGCAAAGAGCTTTGAGCCGCACTAAATTTAATTTAAGCAAGATAAGCCGCTATCCGGGTGAAGCATTTTGGGCACCGTTTTTTAGGGTGTGGCATTTCTTTTGGATGAAAATGAATAAATAATGAAAAGGATTATTACAATACTGCTTGCTGTTGCATTTATACATTGCGCATTACCCGCACAGGAGTTTAGATACAAGATAGAGGCGACGGGAACTATTGCAGGAGAAAAGACACCCCCTACCTGGCACCTGTCAAACCGTCAAGGATTGAGCGGTGACGTTGCACGTTTCGGATATTTGCGCACTGCATTGGAAGGAACACAGGAGTTGGGTGGAGATTTCGGTCTCGATTGGGGTGTAGATGTTGTGGCCGGCAAGAACCTCACATCCACTCTGTTTGTACAGCAAGCGTATGCCGATATAAGTTGGAAGATGCTTGCTCTGTCGGCAGGGCAAAAGGAACGTTGGGGAGAATTAAAAAACCACCGTCTGTCGAGCGGCGGGTTGGTCGAGAGTGGAAACGCCCGCCCCATTCCCCAAATACGCATTGAAGTACCGGAGTATTACGACTTTTTCGGAACAAACGGCTGGTTCAAGTTACGCGGGCACTTGGCTTATGGATGGTTCACCGACGGTGAGTGGCAAAAGGATTGGGTTGCACAGGATATGGCCCGTACCGTTGGGGTGCGCTACCACTCGAAGGCGGTTTTCTTCAAGTTCGGAAAGGAGGAACGCTATCCCCTATCGGCCGAACTCGGTTTGCAGATGACAGCACAGTTCGGCGGTACCGTTTATAATAAGGAGAATGTAAAGGGCGACCATTATCACAACCCAAGCCGTTTGAAAGACTACTTCAAGGCTTTTGTGCCAAGCAGCGGGGATGATGAATACAGCCAATTGGACAAGACTAATATTGCAGGCAACCAATTGGGAAGTTGGCACGCTGCGATAAACTGGACAGCCAAAGATTGGAAATTGCGTGCATATTACGAGCACGTGTTCGACGACCACTCACAAATGTTCTGGGAATATGGCTTGTGGACCGAGCAACTTGTGGGGCTTGAACTTGAATTAAAGAACGGACACTGGATTAAAGGGATTGTTCTGGAATACTACAACCTTAAAAACCAAAGTGGCCCGGTATATCACGACACTACCGACGATATCCCCGACCAGGTGAGCTGCCGCGATGACAACTATAACCACGAGTGGTATAACGGCTGGTTCAATTATGGTATGGTTATAGGAACACCGCTTGCGACATCGCCCATCTACAATGAAGATAATATTCTTACCTGTTATAACAACCGTGTAGAGGCATTCCATTTCGGCATTGAAGGAGAGCCAACCGAAGAGATAGGCTATCGTCTGCTCATTACCCATAGCAATAACTGGGGTACATACGACACACCGTTTACCGATGTGAAGTCAAACACTGCGGGATTGGTAGAAGTTTCATACAAACCGAAATTCCTGAAAGGATGGAGTGTTCAGGCATCATACGCTTTCGACAATGGCAGCCTGCTTGGCAACTGCCGTAGCGGTATGCTCACAATAAGCAAGTGTGGCATTATTAATTTGGGAAAGAAAAAATAGTTTGAAATGAAGAAGATTCTTTATATATTATTCGCCGCTACAATGTTCATCGCCTGCCAAAAGGAAGATGAAAATGGCGATTTGGGCGCATTCTGGAAGGTTATGTCCATTGAAGAGCACTCAACAGGCAATGTTGCATACCTTACCGATGAGAGCCGTTTTTGGGCTATCCAGCTCGACCTGTTGGAGATAAGGACAAGTGGAAAAGAGTCCTGTTTCTTCCGTTTCCAGCACACCGGCGACTCGCTTATGGTGCAAGGTATAAACAGTGAGAATGTCGATTTGAAGTTATGGGGTATCTATGATAACAGCAATGAAAGATATGCTGTTGAGTTGCTGAACAGCAAGAGTATGATTCTGAACTCCAAAAATGCAAGAGTCACATTCAGGAAATTCTGATATAAAGAAGGTTCGAAGGCATAAAGCGCGATATGGATATTGAACTGTTTATAGCCAAAAGATTGTACCATGCAAGGAGAGGAGGGCGAAAGATTTCGCGCCCTGCCACTACCATTGCCCAATGGGGCGTATCGGTGGGTATAATAGTGATGATGCTGTCGCTGGCTATTGTCATCGGGTTCAAGAAGGAGGTGCGTGAAAAGATTATAGGCTTTGGCGGGCACATTCAAGTCAACAATTACGAAACAAACGATAACGAACCCCCTTTTGTTATTGTTACCGCTGCTGATATAAAAGACATTCGTGCCTGCGAAGGAGTTACAAATGCTGTAACAAACATACAAAAGCCGGGGCTGTTGGCTGTCGGAGAGGAGTTCGAAGGTATAATGCTCAAAGGTATCGAAGAGGGAGTGTACGACACTTCGTTCTTTGCGGCACATATGCTCGAAGGCTCCATACCATCATCACCCGACTCTGTAAACGGCCATTGGGTTGCACTCTCAAAGGTTATGGCCGACAAAACAGGATGCAAATTGGGCGATAAAGTGAGCATATATTTTATGCAAGGTGGCATAAAGGCCCGTCGTATGATTGTATGTGGAATATACGAAACCCATCTCTACGAAATGGACAACGTGTTTGCATTGACAGGAATGAACACACTCCGCCGGCTGAATGGCTGGGGCGATGACAAGGTTAGCGGAATTGAAATCACAACATCTGATTTCGACAAATTGGAGGAGGCCAGAACTACTATTACGCCTCTCATTGCAAAAATGGCACGCAAAAACAACCAACAGCTTTATATACAGACAATAGAAGAACTCTTCCCTGCCCTTTTTGCCTGGCTTGGCGTGCTCGACCGCACAGTGTGGGTTATTCTTGTGCTGGTGTTGGGCATTGCAGGGTTCACAATGGTGTCGGGGCTGCTCATTATCATACTCGAAAAGAGCAATTTTATTGGCATTCTTAAAGCTATTGGCACGAAAAATATCTCTATAAGACGTATTTTCATATACTATTCCTGCTTTATAATAGGCAAAGGGATGCTATGGGGCAACATCATTGCAATTGCATTGTGCCTGCTGCAACAATATACAGGCATTGTAAGGCTCGACCCCGAAATGTATTATATGAACAGCGTTCCCATAGAGTTCTCTTGGCTTATGCTACCGCTGAATGCAGTTATGTTTCTTGTGAGCGTGGCAATGCTTGTGGTACCATCGATGCTTATATCAAGGATTGCTCCAAGCAAAGCAATAAAGTTCGAGTGATAACAAAGTGGGTGACCCAAAAGTGAAATGGGTCACCCACGTTTGTAGGGAGGTTGGATAAAAAGAGCTATTTTTAGGCTTGCGAAGCCCGAAAAAACGCAGTTTACTAAGCGTAAATGAGTATTTTTCGGTCAAGCGTAACAACAAAAGAGCCTTTTTAGTCAGCCTCTTTAATACATTCCAATCCTTTTATATCTCATCGGAAAAGAGCGATGACGGCAACCGACGGCAGTTGTAACCGAAAGCCATTGCCTCGCCATAAGCTCCTGCCGAACGTATAGCAAGAATATCGCCTCGCTGTGTCGAAGGAATCTTGCGGTCCTTGCAGAACACATCGGATGACTCGCAAATGGGACCGACGACATCGTACAATTCATCCTCTTTTGAAGATGATAGGTTCTCTATCCTGTGATAGGCATCGTAGAGCGCCGGGCGCACAAGGTCGTTCATTCCGGCATCTATTATCATAAACTGCTTGCAAGTACCTCTCTTTATGTATGTCACACGGCTTATGAGCGAACCGCACTGCGCCACAAGGCTACGGCCAAGTTCAAAATGCACCTGTTGCCCCGGTTGCAAATTAAGGTTCTGTGCATATGTGGCAAAATAGAGTGCAAAATCGGGGATAGGATATTTGTCGGGAGCATCGTAGCGTATACCCAAACCGCCGCCTACATTTATATGAGGCAACACCAAGCCACGCTTCTCACGCAACATTGTCTGCAACTCATTGACACGGCCACAAAGAGCAATAAAATCGTCCATAACCAGAATTTGTGAACCAATGTGGAAGTGCAGACCAATGAGCTTAATGTGTGGCAAGGATTCTATGGTGTCAATTACCTCGTCGAGTTGCTCATAGTTCACACCGAATTTGTTTTCGGCAAGGCCGGTTGTTATGTTGGCGTGGGTATGAGCTCCGATGTTGGGATTAATCCTTATTGCAACCGATGCCACCACCCCACGCTCTGCTGCTAGCGCATTGATAGCCTCTACTTCGGGAACTGACTCAATATTGAAACAAAAAATACCGGCATCCAATGCAAGGGCAATCTCCTTGTCGGTTTTGCCCACTCCTGCAAAAACCACCTTGTCGGCTGGTATACCGGCTTTGAGGGCTGAATCCACTTCGCCACCGCTCACACAATCGGCACCCATACCCGCTTCGTTCACAATTTGCAGCAGACGGGGATTGAAATTAGCCTTTATGGCATAGTGCACGTGAAAGCCTTCGTACTTTGCAGCCTCTTCTTTTGCAGTTGCAAGAGTCTTGCGAAGCAACTCCACATCATAGTAATAGAAAGGAGTCTCCTTTTGGGCAAACTTCTCTATGGGAAAACAGGAACTCATCGCCTTTTATTTATTGGAGTTGAATATGTTGCTGCTCAATGAGCGGAGCGCACGCACCTTGTCCTCTTCGCGCACAAGGAAAGAAATGTTGTAGTTGCTGCCGCCATACGACACCATACGTACAGGAATATCCTTCATGGCTGCCATTGCACGTGCTTCGAAACCTGTATTTTCCCAATTAAGGTCACCAACCACACAAATTATGCACATATCCTTATCAATGGTTACTGTACCATATTTTTGAAGTTCGCTTGTTATCTGTTCCAGTTTTCTGTCATCATCTATTGAAACAGACACACCCACTTCCGATGTACATATCATATCGATAGAGGTCTTGTATGTCTCAAAAATCTCGAATACCTTGCGCAAGAATCCATAGGCTAGCAACATACGGTCCGACTTTATCTTGATTGCAGTGATATTCTCTTTTGCGGCAATGGCCTTTATCTCGCCGGGACAAGTGAGGTTGTTGTCGATAAGTGTTCCTTCGGCTGCGGGGTCCATTGTGTTTAGAAGGCGTACAGGAGTTCCTGTCAGTTTGGCAGGCAGGATGCAGGTGGGGTGCAAAATCTTTGCACCGAAATAAGCAAGCTCGGCCGACTCCTCAAAGTGCAGATGATGCACAGGCGAAGTGTTCTCTACAATACGGGGGTCGTTGTTGTGCATACCGTCTATATCGGTCCATATCTGCACCTCCTCAGCGTTTACGGCTGCACCTATGAGTGTCGCAGTGTAGTCACTGCCGCCGCGTTGCAGGTTATCGATGTGCCCCTCGTCGTTCATACATATAAAGCCTTGTGCAATATATATGCGCCCCTGTGCAGTGGTGTCGATAAGGGGAAGGAGATGCGTGCGTATGTAAGCAAGGTCGGGTTCGCCGTTTACTCCCAAACGCATAAACTCCAATGAGTTCAAAAGCTCCACATCAAGCCCCTTCTCACGCATATATAGTGTAACCATATTTGTGGAGATAATCTCGCCCTGTGCAACAATCTCTTTTTCGAGATTCATATCGAGCGGCTTGAATGCCAACGAGCGCAAATGCGCGAATATCTCATTTACCTTTGCAGTGGCTGCCGATGCAGCTTCCTCTGTCTCGTATAGACCTTTTATTGTTACTCGGTATTTGTCGAGCAGCTGATTGGCATGTTCACAGGCGCCATTGGGGTTGCCGTTACGCAAGTAATTTGTAAATTCTATAAGCGAGTTGGTTGTTCCCGACATAGCCGAGAGTACAACAATCTTTGTTTCGCCGTCCGAAATAAGACGTACTACATTCTGCATACGCTCGGCAGATCCTACCGAGGTTCCTCCAAATTTCAATACTTTCATATTCTCTTTTCTTTAATTATCTTCATTAAACAGGGATGTCTGTTGCGCTGTGCTTTCGCACGCACGTTGTATTAGTCGCATTTTGCCCTCGGCACAGTGATATTCTGTGCCCGGATATGCTGTGAGCCATTGTTCGTTGTGGGTTATCATAAGCACTGCACTCTTATCTTCGCGGCATATACGGTGCAGAAGGCGCATTATGTTGTTACCGGTTTCACTGTCGAGGTTGCCGGTAGGTTCGTCGGCCAGAATAAGCTGGGGCTTGTTGAGAATTGCACGGGCAATCACTATGCGCTGTTGTTCGCCGCCCGACAGTTCGTGAGGCATCTTGTATCCCTTTTGAGGAAGCCCTACAAGGTTGAGCACTTCACGTATGCGCTTTTCACGGTCGCGTTCACTCTTCCAACCGGTGCAACGAAGCACAAAATCGAGGTTATCGTGAATATTCCGGTCGGTAAGCAACTGGAAATCCTGGAAAACAATACCTATACGCTTGCGCAAAGCCTGTAATTTCTTGCTGCGCAGTCTAGTAATGTCATATTCATCGAAAACCATAGCTTCACCGTCGGTAATGGGCACCTCGCCATATATGGTTTTGAGCAGAGTCGATTTTCCCGAACCTACCGCACCTATGATATAGGCAAACTCCCCCTCTTCGAGCGTGAAACTCACGTTTTCCAAAATTATCTTCGAGTCGATGTGTATGTCGACATTCTTGTATTTTACAATAGCCATAATATCAATTTGGGTACATTGTGCCATTCCTGTCAGCCAAATGGACACAAGAACGCATTATCGTACAAAAATAATCAGTTTTTTCGAAATTTACAGAATTACAATGTTTAAAAATAGGTATCACACCTCATTTTTCTCTCATTACACCATAATGGTGCCATAATGCCCGGCGTTGAAGAAGTATCTTATGCCACTCTTCTTTAAGTTTAACTTAAATAAATAATTTATGTGACATTTTTTTCATATCTTCGCATAGCGAAAACATATATGTGAGATGACAACCGAATATACATCAGTATTCTTCAAGAAAGTGCCGGGATATCTGCTTGAAAAGAGAAAGCAGATTATAATGGTGCTTTTTGTTTCCATATTTGCCATCGGGTTCATAAATATATTCAAACCCTTCGGCTCCATAAACTGGGTACATAAGGGAATGTCACCATCGCTCTATCTTGCCTGGTCCACGATATTGGTCACCATTGGTATGTTTGTGGTTGCGATAAGCCGTCTGATAATGTACGCATACTCCCGCAAGCCAGGAACAACGATCAACAACCTGCAATACGCAATATGGGTATTTGTGGAACTGTTGCTCCTTTCGGGTGCCTTTACCCTGCTGGCAATACTCACCGGAACAGGCCCCATACAGGACCCTGTGGAGATATACCAAAATGCGCTTCAAAACACGCTGTTCATCCTTTTCATCCCCTACCTGCTTTGCATCCTCTTCTTTTCCTATCAGGAACGCTCGGCCAAGTTAAAGGAGCTTATGGGCGAGAACATCGGTTTCAAGTCGAGCACGCTTATATCCATACGCGACTCGCGCGGAGTGTTGCAGCTATCTGTGGCAAAGGAGAATCTTATATACATTGAGTCGGCCGACAACTATATATGTATATGGTATCTGAAAAACGAACAGCTTAAAAAACAGCTTATACGCATAACAATGAAGGATATAAGCGAGCAGCTTGCCGATACCAACATAGTGCGTTGCCACCGTTCTTATATGGTAAACCTCGACCTTGTAAAGATTATGCGCCGCGAAAAGGAGAACCTTTTCCTGGAACTCGGCGTTCCCAATGTGAGAGAGATTCCCATCTCAAAGACCTATGGCGAGCAAGTACTGCGCCGCCTGGTTCCAATATCCTAAACACAAACGACAATGAAAAGAATTGCTATTTTTGCTTCGGGCAGCGGCTCCAATGCCGAAAACATTGCCAACTATTTCAAAGGGAATGATAACGTGGAAATATCGCTTATTGTAGCAAACAACCCCCAAGCATATGTTATTGAACGCGCAAAAAGACTGAATATCCCCTGTAAAGTGGTAACCAAAGCCGAATTTATGGCTGCCGACACCATTCTCGATATGATGAAGGAATACCAAATAGACCTTATTGTGCTTGCAGGCTTCCTTTTGCTTGTTCCCGAAAAACTAATCAACGCCTACCCTGCCCGCATTGTAAACATTCACCCCGCCTTGTTGCCCAAACACGGAGGCAAAGGAATGTATGGCGACCGCGTGCATCGCGCCGTGGTTGAAAGCGGCGACAGCGAGAGCGGCATCACAATACACCTTATAGATGCCGACTACGACAAAGGCACAACATTCTTCCAGGCAAAATGTCCTGTTTTGCCCACCGACACCCCCGATGATGTTGCTGCAAAAGTACACGCATTGGAATATGAACACTTTCCTCACGTAATAGACGAGATTCTGCAACAATTGAACTGAAAAAACAGGTAAACAATTGCTTTGCCGTAAGAGGCAGACGCATCGTCTGCCCAAATGAAAACACCACTCAATGGCTGGGCGCACACACCGGTGAGCCCCTACAATGAGAGAATATCTGAAAATAATACCGAGAAATTATGAGCAAACCCCAATAATTGGCTCACCTGCAAAAGTCGGGGGAATAAAACTTTCACACTGCTAAATCCTCGGTGGCCCGTGAGCAATTCTTTCTATCATTGAATTCCTTTATTTACTTTTTGTCGCTCAAAAAGTAACAAAAACGCCCGGCACACGGGGCGTTCAAGTCACTCCTGTCTCTGCTCGTGAATTGCTTTAAAGCAATATAACTCGTTCGACACTCGCTTGTCGCTGCAAGCCTTTCTGCCGTTTGCAGGGTGCTGCGTAACTCGCTTCGTGCGGCTATATAAGATAAATTATACCCGCACTGCGCTCAGACAGTACTCGCACAATGGCCTGCCCCCGGCAGGGCTCTCCGCTGTCTCTCTTACGGTGCCGGTTTCTTTTTCTGAATTACTTCTGCTTGCGCTGTACAACACGAAGGTAATTCGTCGCTGAAAGCGAAAGGGCAGCGTGGCGCGACACAGGGAACTACCGAGCAATGCGCAGGAAAAAGCGTGGTACATGTTTGAGCGTAGCGAGTCGTGCCACGCCCAAGCATTGCGACCAGTAGTGAGCGGCAAGGCACGTAGCGACCGAAGAATGTCGCAAGCATAGCAGCGACTTGTGAGCAAAGCAAGTGCCGACTGGCAAGTACGACTGCCCACATTTTTGTGCACTTTTTTCAAAAAGTGCAGCAGAAATCCTATCTTAATTGAGAGAATAGCCGATAATAACACCGAAAAGTTTTGAGTAAGCCCCCTAGAATTTGCAAGTGAGCCCAAATAATGACAAAATAAAAGGTTCCACTTTAACGGTGGAACCTTTTATTTTGTCTGCAAAAAACTCATTACTGAGCCAAGCTCTCAATCTCTTTGAGTTTGTCCTGCATATTCAGGTTGTAATAGCATTGCGAAATACCGTTCAACCACAAATCTTTTTTCTCGGGAACAAGTTCACGCAGCTTCTCGAAATAAGGCAAAGCCTCTTTAAAATAACCGCTGATAACCTCTTTGTCCTTCTTTATCTGTGCACGGTCGAGTTTTACGCTCGATTGTTTTGTGCTGTACTCCTGCGCCTTGGCAACATAGCTCAAAGCAACGTTACGGAGAGCATTCACGTAAGAGGGGTCAATCTCCAAAGTCTTCTTGTACCACTCCATTGCAGTATCCATATCGTTTTTCTGCTGCGCAATGTATCCTTTAAGATATACGAAGAGAGGATTGGCAGGGTTCGATGCTATGAGCTCATCGGCAAGTTTGTCGAGCTGGCTGCTGTCGCCGGCTTTGTCATAGTGCTGGATAAGTGTCTGGTAGAAGAAGGGGTCCTCAGGGAATTTCACAACACCATCCTTCAACAGTTCAACCCATTTCACTGTATCGCCCAAAGCCTCGTATGCCGATGCCTTGTAACGGTAGATGTTACCGGCTTTCGACTCGTCGGCAAGTGCAATATCGGCAAACTCCAACACCTTTGCATAATCTTCAAGACGCATTCCGCAAAGAACTGCGTTATATGCAGCATTCACGTTATATACCTTTTCGGCGGGTGTTATGGCATCTTTGAGAAGATGGTGATCTGTGAGGGTAACGAACTTTGCAAACTGGTTATAGGACTCGGCATAATTACCTTTGTTGTAGTAGAATGAGCCACCATTGTACATCTGGTTGCGGTTCTCATAAAGTCCCTCTTTGATGAATTCGGCATACTTGGGAGCAACCTTGCCTTTTGCATCGGGTGCATTGTCGAGTGAGTCGCACTTTTCAAGTTCGAAAATCAAACGGCTGCAATTGCTATAAAATTTATCCATATCTATTTGCGCACCGGCAGCACGGGCTGCGTTCTCCTTCTCAACGATTGCCTTGCGCGATTTTGCTGCAATGAACCACACATAAGGATCATTGTTCACCAGCGGGCTTTCTATACAAGCCTTCACATTGTCGAGAGCGGCTGCGGGATTCTCTGTTATCAACTTTTCGGCATCCTTGGCCACAACCATAAGAGCCTTTGCCTGTCTTTTCTGTGCCTTGATTTCGTCTTTTGACAAAGCCTGACCGAACGCGATTGTTGCGGACAGAATCAATGCCATTGATAATGCAATTTTCTTCATGTTTTCAAATTTTATCGGTTAGTCATTAAATTTCGGTATTCTCTGTTATTTCAGTCACTTCACCTGTTTCGGGCATCTCTTCAACCTCCTCACGGTTTACCTTGCATACAGAACCTATGCAATCGTTCTTCTTGCCGAGGTTGATAACCTTAACGCCCTGTGTCGCACGACCTATTACGGGAATCTGCTCCACTGCGGTACGTATGGTAATACCCGACTTGTTGATTATCATAAGGTCGTTATCGTTGTTTACATCCATTATGGCTACGAGTTCACCGGTCTTTTCGGTTACCTTCAAGGTCTTAACACCCTTGCAGCCGCGGCTCACAGTGGGATAATCCTCGGTCTTGGAACGTTTGCCGAAGCCCTGCTCCGAAAGTACCAGGATGCTATGGTCGGCATCGGCCTCCTGGGGAAGTACAACCATTCCTACAACCTCGTCGTTCTCGTCGAGTGCCATACCCTTGACACCTGTTGCCGTACGGCCCATTGCACGCACTGCACTTTCGGGGAAACGTACGGCACGGCCGGTTCTGTTGGCAAGGATTATGTCGCTGTTGCCGTCGGTGAGAGCAACAGAAATCACACGGTCATCCTCACGTATGCTTATGGCAATGATACCATTGGTGCGGGGGCGGGAATACTGTTCAAGCGAGGTCTTCTTTATGATACCCTGCTTGGTACAGAATATTATGTTGTGACTCTCAATGAAGTTCTTGTCGGCGAGTGTCTTCACACGTACAAATGCGTTTACGGCATCGTCGCTCTCGATGTTGAGCATATTCTGTATTGCACGGCCCTTCGAGTTCTTGTTGCCCTCGGGTATCTCGTACACTTTGAGCCAGTAGCACTTGCCTCGCTGTGTAAAGAAGAGCATTGTGTTGTGCATTGTGGCGGTGTAGATATACTCAATGAAGTCGGAATCACGCGTGTCGCTACCCTTTGAGCCCACGCCTCCACGGTTCTGGCTGTGGTATTCGGTAAGAGGAGTACGCTTAATGTAACCCATATGCGAGATGGTGATTACCATTTCGTCATCGGCATAGAAGTCTTCGGGGTTAAAGTCGTTCGAAGCCGAATAGTCTATGCGGCAACGACGCTCATCGCCATACTTCTCCTTAATCTCAATGAGTTCATCTTTGATGACCTTTTTGCAGAGTTCATCGTCGGTAAGAATTGCTGTATAGAATTCAATCTTGCGCTGCAATTCGTCGAACTCGGCATGCAGTTTATCCTGGTTGATACCGGTCAACTGGCCAAGACGCATCTCGACAATGGCATTTGCCTGTACTTCGCTCAAATTGAAACGTGCGATAAGTGCCTGGCGTGCATCGGCAGGTGAGCTTGCAGCCTTGATGATGCGCACAACCTCGTCGATATTGTCCGACGCTATGATAAGGCCTTCTATGATGTGGGCACGCTCCTGTGCTTTGCGAAGGTCGAACTTTGTGCGGCGTATCACGACCTCGTGACGGTGCTCCACAAAGTTTCTTATACAGTCTTTCAACGAAAGGAGCTGGGGACGGCCGTTGACAAGGGCAATGCAGTTCACGCTGAACGATGTCTGCAAAGCCGACATCTTGTAGAGTTTGTTAAGCACGACATTGGCATTGGCATCGCGTTTCACGTCGATAACAATGCGCATACCCGACTGGTCCGACTCGTCATTGATATTCGAAATTCCCTCAATTTTCTTCTCGTTCACCATTGAAGCAATATCCTTTATAAGTTCCTCTTTGAGTACGTTATAAGGGATTGCTGTAACGATGATTTTCTCGTGTGTACCCTGCTCAATTTCGGCAACGGCACGCATAATGACACGGCCACGACCTGTTTCATAGGCCTCACGCACGCCCGATACGCCCAGGATGTCGCAACCCGTAGGGAAATCGGGTGCCTTCACATGCTGCATCAGGCCATCGGTGTCAATATCGGGGTTGTCGATAAATGCCACACAGGCATCTATAACCTCGCTGAGGTTGTGGGTGGGAATGTTGGTTGCCATACCCACGGCAATACCTGTCGCACCATTCACAAGAAGATTGGGAATGCGGGTGGGCATCACAACGGGCTCCACCTCCTCATTGTCGTAGTTTGGCTTGAAGTCGACGGTCTCTTTGTAGAGGTCCTGTGCCATATCCTCACCGAGTTTCTCCAAACGCGCCTCGGTGTAACGCATAGCAGCAGGCGAGTCGCCGTCAATCGAACCGAAGTTTCCGTGACCGTCGATGAGCGGGTATCGCATAACCCAGGGCTGTGCCATACGCACCAATGCGCCATAAACCGACGAGTCACCATGAGGGTGATACTTACCAAGCACGTCACCCACCGTCTTTGCCGACTTCTTGTATCCCTTGTCCGATGTGTAACCACCCTCCATCATACCGTAAAGGATACGACGGTGAACCGGTTTCAATCCATCACGCACATCGGGAAGCGCACGTGCCACAATTACCGACATAGAGTAATTTATGTACGAGGAGTGCATTACATCCTCGACATTTACTTTTATAATTCTGTCGTTGTCAATCATAAAATGTGTTTATCAATTAAAATTATATATCTTTATACCTTATTATATTTAATAACCTTGTAAAGGTACTTAATTTTAGCGAAACCCGCAAAATTTTTAAAATTTATTAAGCCCTGAAAACGCATTAAACCGCGTTTTTAAGCAAAAAGCTCTTAAACGCGGTTTTAAGTGGCAAATAACGGCCCTTATTTCTTAAAGGGAGAGAGCCCACCCCTCTTCAACATCATTCATGACAGCCGGCACTCCATTCTCCATCTGCGACATTGCTGCCACCACACGGCACATCATACCCTTGTCGGCCGTGTCAATTTCATCACTTTGCGATATTCCGCATTTCCTCGCCACATAGGCCGTGTAAGCTGCTGTATTGTTCTCCGTGGGCGGAGCCCAACGGTTCACCCACCCGGCGAGCGTTGTAAGGCCATGCAGCCGTTTGTAGTTTCTCAACGTAATGAACGCAGCACGGTACCCCCAACACGGAGCCACAAATGTAAAGAATGCCGAATCCTTCTGTTCGGCCGACAACCCTTTCCACCTCGTATTGTTACGACGAATATTCAAAGGATTGTTGTTACGTAAACCTCTTGAGATTTTCATTTTTTGCACCAAAGTTAATATCGGCATCAAATATCAAAGTTTCGGAATTGACACAAAGTGCAGGCATCGGCAGCAGATTTATGGTAATTAGAAAAAAATATCTTATTTTTGCGATTGTAAATTGAAGAAGGCATCAGCCACACTCATCATAGCAATTTGCACCATTTTACACAAGAAAACTAATTTACATTTATAAATTTATATGCGTGTAGATATAATTACAACCTTTCCGGAGATGATGGAAAGTTTCTTCAACACCTCAATAATGGGACGTGCGCAACGTAACGGATATGCCGAAATTTGTTTACATAATTTACGGGATTATACAACCGATAAGCATCGCCGCACCGACGATTACCCATTTGGCGGTTGCGCCGGCCTTGTTATGAAGATTGAACCGATTGACAACTGTATAAAGCAATTGAAGGCACAACGGGAATACGATGAGGTGATTTACACCTCCCCCGACGGGCAGGTTTTCGACCAGCCAATGGCAAATTCCCTCTCAATGAAGCAGAATTTGATATTTTTGTGCGGACATTACAAGGGAATTGACCACAGAATACGCGAGCACTTGATTACAAAGGAGATAAGCATAGGCGACTACGTTTTAACGGGTGGCGAATTGGCGGTCGAGGTAATTTGCGATGCGGTCATTCGCCTAATTCCGGGGGTTATTTCCGACGAAACATCGGCTCTTTCCGACTCTTTTCAGGACAATTTGCTCGCTCCACCCGTATACACACGTCCGGCCGAGTACAATGGATGGAAAGTACCCGATGTTCTGCTTTCCGGGCACGAAGCCAAGATACGCCAATGGGAATTTGAGCAGTCATTGGAACGCACAAAGCGCTTACGCCCCGACCTCTTGGATAAATAAGAAATTATTTTACATTTACATTTGTATATACAAAAGTAAATACCACAAATTCACACTATTTACAAAACAATATCACTCTCTATTTCAGGGAGTGTTTTGTTTTGTAATTCCAACACCACTCTATCCTTTCCAATAAAGCAAAACGACTGTAATGAAAAGAGATGCCATAGACTTTGAGAACGAAAAAATTTCCTCGCTATTCAGGAAACTGCTTATTCCCACATTGTGGGGCACAATATCCATATGTGCAGTAACAGCCATCGACGGAATATTCGTTGGCCACGGAGTTGGTGCCGACGGTGTAGCGGCAATAAATATCTTTGTACCGATATACCAGATAATGTCGGGCCTGGGCCTGATGATAGGCGTTGGATGCTCGGTAGTATCATCAATTCACCTTTCAAGAAAAGAGATAAAAACAGCACGTATAAACATATCGCAGGCAATATGGCTATCTTCGCTGCTGACATTAATTATAAGCACCATTATTCTTGCATTCCCCACTCAAACGGCAAGACTGCTGGGCGCATCGGACACGCTTATGCCGCAGGTAACAGCCTACACGTGGTGGATTATGCCATCGTTCGTATTTCAGATGTGGGGTATGATAGGGCTCTTCATAATACGCTCCGACGGGTCACCACGCTATGCCATGTGGTGCAACATTATCCCCACCACCCTGAATGCAGTGCTCGACTGGCTCTTCATATTCCCACTCGGTATGGGAGTCGAGGGAGCAGCAATAGCAACCTCGTTCAGCATTATTGTGGGCGGTATTATGGCACTGCTGTACCTGCTCTTCTTCGCCGAAACATTAAAGGTTATTCCACTCAAAATAAGCCGCAAGAGTATAATGCTTGCAATGCGCAACATTGGCTACCAATGCAAGGTGGGTTCATCGACACTGCTGGGCGAAATGACGCTTGCCACCCTGTTCTTTATCGGCAACCACACCTTTATGAAATATCTGGGCGATGCCGGCGTGGGCGCATTCGGCATTGCCTGCTACTACACCCCGTTCTTTTTTATGTTCGGCAATGCCGTGGTACAGTCGGCCCAACCAATCATAAGCTACAACTACGGAATTTCACGTTGGAAGGAAATAAGGGATACCCGCAGGCTGTTGCTCATCACATCTTTTGCAATCGGTGCGGTTGTAACAGCCCTCTTTGCTCTCATTCCACACTGGCTGGTCGCCCTCTTCGTGGACACCACAAGCAAAGCCGGGCAACTTGCCATAGAGGGCTTTCCTTACCTTGCCACGGGTATAATATTTTTCATCATCAACGTAGCCGTCGTGGGTTACTACCAAAGCGTTGAACAGATAAAACGTGCTACAATATTTGTCTTTCTCCGCGGTTTTGTATTACTGGTTCCCTGTTTCATTCTGTTACCCGCACTGGCAGGAACCGAAGGAATATGGCTTGCTATGCCTATGGCCGAGATAATCACCACCATCATTATAATGATGCAATTCGGGCGACGGTACATCCAACGCTAAACAAGGCTCACCTGCAAATTCTAGGGGGCTTACTCAAAACTTTTCGGTGTTATTATCGGCTATTCTCTCAATTAAGAGAGGATTTCTGCTGCACTTTTTGAAAAAAGTGCACAAAAATGTGGGCAGTCGTACTTGCCATTGATAAATCCAAGCTCGGCTGCACTCGCTTTGTGTGTAAGCAAGCTTTCACCCGCTCGTTTGTACAAACTTTCGGCACTTGCTTTGCTCACAAGTCGCTGCTATGCTTGCGACATTCTTCGGTCGCTACGTGCCTTGCCGCTCACTACTGGTCGCAATGCTTGGGCGTGGCACGACTCGCTACGCTCAAACATGTACCACGCTTTTCCTGCGCATTGCTCGGTAGCTCCCTGTGTCGCGCCACGCTGCCCTTTGTATAACGAAATAACTCACGCTCGGCATAATGCAAATAAATTTGCCTTCTACTCTCACTTAATCGTTATTTTCGCTTTCAGCGACGAATTACCTTTGCGGTGTACAGTAAGCAGAAGTAATCCAGAAAAAGAAACCGGCACCGTAAGAGAGACAGCGGAGAGCCCTGCCGGGGGCAGGCCATTGTGCGAGTACTGTCTGAGCGCAGTGCGGGTATAATTTATCTTATATAGCCGCACGGAGCGAGTTACGCAGCACCCTGCAAACGGCAGAAAGGCTTGCAGCGACAAGCGAGTGGCGAACGAGTTATATTGCTTTAAGCAATTCACGAGCAGAGACAGGAGCGACTTGAACGCCCCGCGTGCCGGGCGTTTTTGTTACTTTTTGAGCGACAAAAAGTAAATAAAGGAATTCAATGATAGTAAGAATTGCTCACGGACCACCGAGGATTTAGCAGTGAGAAAGTTTTATTCCCCCAACTTTTGCAGGTGAGCCGTGATTTCTACTGAACCCTCTTTTGTCCACCTTGCCCTTCTTTTAAAAAACCGAGAAACAAAAAAGTGCCGCTTTTCACAAAGCAGCACTTCCAACATTTACTAAACAACTAAGAAAAAACTATACTATCATAACTGATATTTCAAAACTAAAAACGTGTTCTGAACACATTGCGAAGATATTCAAGTTTTTTCTTTTTTCAAAACGGGGAAAAAGCATTCTCAACAAAGAGGGGTATAAAATCGGCAATTCTCTATTTTTTTACAACGAAAAAACAGGCACAAATCCACCTATTCCCCATAGAGGAAATACCACCAATAAGTATCGCCATAGACAATACGCATCAAATAAGCAGTCATAGGAGCATCGCCACACTCACGCACCGCTTCCATCATAGCATCAAACCTCTTGACCATAGCCTCATCCTTCACCCTGACATCGAATGATGGCAGAATAAAGGCATAAAGCACAAGAGCCTCTTTGTAATGTTTAGGCAACCTGTCACTGTCGCCCACGTTGTAATATTCAAACACCTTATCGACAAAATCGACCAAACGCCTTTCGGTGAGCAGCGCCGTGAGGTAATACTCCCTCGCCACAACATTGCTATCGCACTGCTCCACTGCCCGCGAAAGAAAATCCATAGCCCCCTCACCCGGTTTCCTTTCAATGCCTATATGCGAATAGACCGCACAAGGCTCTATTGGAGCATCGCGCTCCACCGAAGGCAAAAGGCTCTCGGAATCGAAGCAAACCGGATAATCGAAAAAGTGGTCGGCAAGTTCTCCCTTCAAAGAGAGCATATAGGCCCTTTGGGCCGATAACTGGCGGGATGCAACAGGAGAATGCCTGCCCACAGCAAGCGCAGCCTCCATATCACCATTTTTAAGGAGAGTATATTGCAAGGCCTCGCGACGGAAATTCCTTTCACTGCCGGAGAGGCAGCCGACTGCCATAAACATTATGACAAACAATATGAGATTGCGCCATATTATCCTATGGGCAACCGCCGAGGAGTCCTTTATTTTCTCGAACAGCATTCTGTTCAGGACAAACGAAAAGCCTGCATATAGCAGCAACCCGGCTCCAAAGGCCCAGGCCCACACCGCATACTCCTTGCCGCCGGTAAAGAATGTACGGTCAATGTCGGTAAAGAATGCAAGCAGGAGTGCCGACGGCACATAGGCCATAGCACTCCACTCACGTCGGAAGCCGGCAAAGCGGTTCAACCACAATGCCAGCCCCAACAGTAAAGAGGTAAAGACAGCGGAGAGCACATATCCGTTATATTGCAGTTTGCCGGTTGCCAGCGCATCGTAGACAACCTCTATTTCGGCCGATTTGTATACTGCAACAAAGGTAAAACCAAACAGTGCAAAAACCAGAGCACAAAACAGTGTGATGAAGTTCTGCAATCGCCTCTCCCCTGCATTTCTCATAATTTATTCCTTATTCTTTTTGAGCACAAGCGCAGTGCGTGCAGGCAGATAAAGCATCAGCCAGCCCTTCTTGCGACGTGCGTGCAACTTATCGTACTGTGTAAAGTGAGTCTGCGTTTCATCGACAAGGGCATTGCCGCCGAAGCGTTCCGAGTCGGTATTGAGCACAATGGAATATGAGCCTTCGGGCACCAGCAAGCCATAATCGGTAAACGAGCGTGTGGGGCTGAAATTGAAGACAAATATCAAGTCCTTACGCGAGAAGGCAAGCACCTGGTCGCCATCGTTGTGCCACACCTCCTGTACCGGACGGTTCTGGAAGTTTCTCACACCACCTATAAGTTTCATAAGCTCCTCGTCGAACTTGCCCAAGAGAGTGTAATTGTAGGCAGGGTTGTCGACAAGGCTCCACTGACGGCGGGCATACTTGTGGCTCCATCCATTACCCTCGCGGGGGAAGTCTATCCATTCGGGGTGACCGAACTCATTACCCATAAAGTTAAGGTAACCGCCGTTTATGGTAGCAGCAGTCATAAGACGAATCATCTTATGCAATGCAATACCGCGTGTAACGGTGCCAGTCTCGTCGCCACGGTTGAAATGCCAATACATATCGGCATCGATAAGACGGAAGATGATTGTTTTATCGCCCACAAGTGCCTGGTCGTGGCTCTCGGCATAAGATATCGTGCGTTCGTCCTTGCGACGGTTGGTGAGTTCCCAATAAATCTCCGAAGGCTTCCAGTCCTCGTCCTTGCGCTCCTTGATAATCTTAATCCAGAAGTCGGGGATATTCATTGCCATACGATAGTCGAAGCCGTAACCGCCATCCTCAATGGGGGCAGCCAGACCGGGCATTCCCGAAACCTCTTCGGCGATGGTTATCGCCTTGGGGTTAACTTCGTGAATGAGCCTGTTGGCGAGGGTAAGGTAACAAATGGCATCGCCGTCCTGGTGACCGTTGAAGTAGTCGGCATAGCTGCAAAAAGCCTCGCCCAGTCCGTGGCTGTAATATATCATAGATGTAACACCATCGAAACGGAAACCGTCGAATTTGAATTCTTCGAGCCAATATTTACAGTTCGACAAGAGGAAGTGTACAACCTCGTTCTTGCCATAATTGAAACAGAGCGAATCCCAGGCATTGTGTATGCGACGGTCGCCACCGTGGAAATATTGTGAAGGGTCACCATCGAGCAAGCCCAAACCCTCCATCTCGTTCTTCACTGCGTGCGAGTGGACAAGGTCCATAATAACCGCAATTCCCATTCCGTGAGCGGCATCAATGAGTTCTTTAAGCTCTTCGGGAGTACCGAAACGCGACGAGGGAGCAAAGAAGTTCGACACGTGATAGCCGAAACTGCCATAATAGGGGTGTTCCTGTATGGCCATAATCTGAATGCAGTTATAGCCGTCGGCAGCTACGCGAGGAAGCACATTATCCTTGAACTCGCGATATGTACCCACCTTTTCCTCCTCCTGCGCCATACCCACGTGGCACTCATAAATGAGCAGCGGGGTGCGTTTGGGTGTGAATTTCTTGTTCTTGAATACATACTCCTCTTCGGGAGCCCACACCTGCGCGCTGAAAATCTTTGTGGCATCGTCCTGAACAACACGGCGCACCCAAGCGGGTATGCGTTCTCCACAACCACCATTCCAGTAGACCTTCATCTTGTAGTGCTGGCCGTGTTTCAAAGCCTTCTTGGGCAGACGGCGTTCCCACACGCCACCGGCAAGCTGTTTCAATTCATATTCGGGCAATTCTTCCCAGTTGGAGAAGTCGCCCACCAGTACAATTCGGGTAGCGTTGGGAGCCCACTCACGGAACACCCACCCTGTTGCAGTGCGGTGCAAGCCGAAGTATAAATAACCCGAAGCGAAGCTCGACAATGTCTGTCGGCCGTTCTTTGTCAACTCTTTCTCTCTTTTAAGGAAATAACGATAACGTGCATCGATATCCAGGTTAAAGGGAGCCAAATAACCGTCGCGTTCTACAAGTTTCAACATAGGTATTGGTATTATAAGTTTTTAATAAAGAGCAATTTGTGTGCAGTGCCGGTCACTTCACTGCAATCTTCACAATGACCTTCTTCACCGGCACGGGGGTAACGGCAGGCGCGTGCCCGTCTTGCGGGAAGAATATTGTAAACATAGTGTTCTTCACCTCGAAATAGCTTGCGGCAAGCATCCCCACGGGGTAAAGCGTCACATCGTCGGCTTCACTGTAATTGCCGGCAGGCAGTTGTTCAAGAGGGGTATATCCCATAACCTCGTCACCCGAAATGGGCACCTGTATATCAATGTACTTGCGGTGCACCTCCACAGGAACCTCCTCCTTTGAACGCTGTTTCGCCTCCATTACATTGGCAAAGACTTCGTCGCCACATATCTCGTTACGGCCGAGGGGAAGATTTTTCAAATCGCTGTTGAGCAGGAAATCCATCGCTTTTGCGAAATTGGGATGCAACCCCTCGTAGTTCTTCAAGTTTTTAAGTGAATCGAGAATCATAATTATTGTTTTATTTTATGCTTATTGTCCCTAAACTGTACACACACTCCCTTATTATCTTGCCGGTTGTGTCCTTTACGATAAACTTGCCGTGGCGTTGTCCCTCCTCGAAGGTTCCTTCGTAACGGGTGCCGTCGACATCGACAGCCACGCCATTGCCGTGCTCCTCGCCATTGAGAAAGCCGCCACGGTATTTCCTGCCGTCGGCAAGGCGCAGAATGCCCTGCCCGTTCATCATATCTTCGCTCCACTCACCTTCGTAGACATCGCCGTTGGGCCAGGTATATTTACCATTGCCCGAACGTTCGCCGTCGGCCCACTCACCTTCGTAGACAGCACCCGACGGGTATTTCATATGCCCGTGCCCGTGACGCTCGCCATCGACGAAATGGCCGTCATACACCGTGCCGTCGGTGTCGGTAAAGACTCCTTTCCCGTTCCACATACCATTGGCATAATCGCCCACATAGGTGCAGCTGTCGGCAAATGTATACGTGCCCTTGCCGTGGCGCAAGTCGTTGAGCCACGCTCCGTTGTATTCATCACCATTTATATAGAAATAACGCCCTTCGCCATTGCGCAGGCCGTTCTTCCAACCACCGACATATTTGCTGTTGTCGCTCCAAATGAATGTACCCGTGCCGTTATATCTGTCGGCCTTCCACTCGCCCGAATAGGATGCTCCGTTGGCAAAGAAATAGTTGCCTGTTCCCTCGCGACGGTCCTCGCTCCAAGAGCCCACGTAGAAATCGCCATTTGGATATGTCATCTTGCCATACCCGTGCTGGAAATCAAACTCCCAGAAACCGTCGTACACCTTGCCGTCGGCAAAGTAGAAAGAGCCCTTCCCGTGCTGACGGTCATCGATAAAAGCACCCTCGTAACGTTCACCGTCGCTGTATGTATAGATACCGAGCCCTTGACGTATACCACGTGAGAAATGGCCCTCATAGGTATCGCCATTGGGATAAACGGCCTTTCCATAGCCGTTGGGCTTCTTGCCCTTCACTTCACCGGTATACTGCACCCCACCCTTCAAGGTGAGTGTTTTGGTGTTTATGGAACTTTCTATTGCCTTTGTGACAAATTCGCGAACCGAAGTTGTCTGTTGCGGCGATGCAGCCGCCGCAGGTGAGCCTTGTGCCATAGCCACGCACGGCAACAACAGCAACAGGAACGATAATATTATATTGTTTTTCATCAATTATCCTTAATAAATAGTCGGCACAACAATTGCCAATCAAAAACAGCAAACAACGGCAGCACTCCGGCATTTCGCAACGAGCGCAGCCTATTTCCGCGGTAGTTTACTTATCCAATTTACGCAAAGATAGTGCAAGCGAGTGAGATACATAAAGCTTGCTTTAATGTATTTCGCAACGAGCGCAGCCTATTTTCGCGGTAGTTTACTTAACCAATTTACGCAAAGATAGTGCAAGCGAGTGAGATACATAAAGCTTGCTTTAATGTATTTCGCAACGAGCGCAGCCTATTTTCGCGGTAGTTTACTACCGCAAAGATAACAAGAATGTTGAGAAAACAATAAAAAAAGAGGAATATTTTAAGAAGCTGTTTAAGCAACAGTTTGAATTTATAAAATTAGAAAAGTTCCCCGGTCAATGGTTGGGGAACTTTTCCATTCTAAACACACATTATGTGCAATATTATCAATCGGTATTCAATATCATATTCACCAGCGCAGTAACATCGGCAACGTCGACCACACCATCACCGTCGACATCGGCGGCAGACTCCTCGGAGAGTTCGCCAAGTATAATGGAAACGAGTTTTGTCACGTCGGCAACATCCACCACGCTATCACCGTCGACATCACCGGGGAGGCTGTTTACTACAAGGTCGGCATAGTACGCTATATAACCATACTCTGTGGAACCGGCAGTAAATACCATATTGGAGAAGTTATACACGGTTTTCAAACGAATACAATTCATAAAGGCCTCATCACCGATTTCTTTCACTGTTTTTGAAACAATGACCTCGGACAACCAATAACAATACGCAAAGGCCTGCTCACCAATGGATACTACTCCGTTGGGAATTTCAATGCTTTTAAGATAGTTACAGTTCCAGAATGCTTCTGTACCGATAGTGGTTACACTCTGCGGAATATCTATCCGAGCCAGCCCCTGACATTTGAAAAAAGCCCTGTCGCCTATTTTCGTTACACCCTCCGGAATATTTATCTCTGTAAGCCAGCAATAAGCGAAAGCATTGTTTCCTATGGCCGTTACGCCGTTGGGGATGTTCACACTCGCAAGCGTGCTGCAATCCCTGAATGCATAGTCGGCGATGCCTGTCACTTTATAATCTATCCCCGCATTTGTCACAACCGATGGTATTGTCACATCGCCTGTATACTCATCGGCATATTCATCATAGGAATTGCCTTTATGCGTGACTGCGACCGTACGTCTTTTACTGCTTACAATGGTATAATATATGCCGTCGGCCTCAAAGTCGGGTTTATTGTCATACACCTCCACTTCGTGGGTATATATATGTACATCACCGGCAACGGTATTGTAACTGTATATTTCGAGGGTGTACGGAGATGTATCGGCAGATGCGGTAACATTTATGGTATATACCTTTTCGCTATTCGCCGGCACATACACGCCTGTAAAATTATCTGCGCTGTTGATGTAAACCTCGCCGAAGAAATTTGCAGATGTATTGTTTCGGAGCGTAAGAGTTACAGCGTTATCTCCCGAAGCATTTATGGCATCGGGACATTCAATGGCCGTAACTTCCAACGCTGCGTTTTCCGAACCGGCGGGAATGGAGATTGTCGCCTTGTCGCCGGCAAGCGTGACAAGAAGATGGGCCACATTTCCATTATCGGTAGAAGATTGCATTATCTTCACCTCGTCGCTGCCCATCTCTTTATACACACCCACAAGTTTATATTCGCCATCGGGTACATCGGCGGGGACTCCAAGTGTGAATGACAAGCTGCTATAATGGTAGTTCGGCCGCAAGTCTGCACTCCAACCCAAGAAACTCTGCGCTTTAATATCATCATCCTTTACAAGAGCCACTCCGAAATAGCCTTTGAAGTTAACAGCCGAGCTGTTGGCTACATGACGCATTGTAGCATTTATGCTTGTACGTTTGAATTCCGATACGGTGGGAACTGCAAAATCAGAAACGGAGATGATAAATCCGGCGGTTTCATTTATTTCAGGGTCTATGCCGCAAATAATGCTTTGCCCGCGGCTATATTCCATAGATGCCAGTTCAAAATAACCGTCATTGCTTCCTCCCCAACCCCAATTTATATGGAAAAGCCCTTCGGCATTATATCCGTCGCACACAAATGCGTGCCCCCCACTCGCACTTGTACCACTATAATAGACCGGCCTGCCATTATTCAATTCATCAATTACCATACGCTCCCACTCCTCATTGGAGAAAGAACTTCTGCTCAACTGGCGCACTCCCTTATAACCGAAATTGTTTAACAATGCATTCACACAATCCGATGAATATGCCGATGTCGCATAGTAACAATAGTCGGCATTCACTGCCACACCGCATACATACATAAGCTCGGCCACCGCATTCATCTCCTCATCGGTTGTCGAATCGGAATAACTATCGAACATCTTTTCCCAGTCAAAAACATAGTTTTCCAGGTTTTCGCTGATAGCTATTCTATGGTAACCGGTCCCGTAAGAGACTGAACCTGTTGCCTTTTCAGGATATTTGTAATAATTCAGGATTTGAGCCATTGCAGTAGCCACGCAGCCTGTTAGAGAAGTTTCGCCGGAATGTGCTTTATCGACAGGGCACAAGAGATTATAGGGATAACGCTGATTCCATTTTGTAGTAAGGAGCGGCCCTACCGCACCTGCATTGCCGGCTGCTCTTGTTGGGGCAGGAGATTGCTGCGAAGCACGCACCGCCGCAACATTCTCTTCCACTACACCCAACCACCATTGCACGGCAGGGTTCACACTGTCGGGGCTGAATGAGCCGCTTTCGGTGTAGGCAAGGAGAGGTTTCAACAAATCATCACCCGACACGACAACAAAGCCGCCGTTATCCTCGACATCGAATATATAGTATGCGGGTGGAGTTGCATCAGCGGCTGTACCATTGGCTCGCTTGGGCAACGAAGTCTTGTATTTCAGACTTTTCTTCGCACCATTCTTTTTGATTGCAAACTCTTCGGCAATTTTCTTTGCTGCCTCGTAACCGACCGGACCGGCCATAACATCGGCTACTATAAAGAGTGACAATAAAAGTAGAAGTTTTCTCATAATATTCTGTTGTTGATTTATAAAGATGGCATTGCGAAGATATATACAAAAATTAACATTATCACTAAATTTCTGTTTTTTATAATCAAAAACCGAGTTTTCCGGCTTCTCTTGATTTGAAAAACAATTCAATGAAACACAAGACAATTATAGATTTTTAATACTTTGGCACACTTTTTGTAAGATTTCTTATGTAAAAATTTTATTGGTGAAATGGATTCGGGTTGTATCTTCGCAAACGGAACACAAGATGTTGTACATTGAGAAGAATGGAAACGAATATTCACCAGAATTGATGAGGAGAAAGAAGTATGAATAATGAATTTTCGCAAAGAATGTCTGAAATAATATCGTTGAGCAAGGAAGAGGCTTGCCGTCTGCGATGCAAGAGCATAAACCCCGAACACCTTCTGCTTGGAATCATACGTGCAGAAGAGAGCACAGCGATGGAGATACTTGGCAGGCTGGATGTCGATGTAAAGTACATTAAAGAGTGCATCGAGCGTCGCACTGCTGCATACAACTATACCGAACAGCCTTATGAAGACAACGTGGAACTGAGCTTGAACACTGCACGGATTCTGCGTTTCGGAACTTTGGAGGCACGTGCTTTGAAGACTAACCCCGATGCCGAACATATATTGCTGGGCATACTGAAAGAGGGCAACAACCTTGCCGCCGACATATTGGAGGCAAACGATGTCACATACTCGCGCGTGCTTGAAACAATAAAGAGTGTAAAGCCGGGAGTGCAGGACGGGTTCGGTTTTACCGAAGAGGACGATGAGAACGAAGAGGACGAAGCTCCAAATAGATATAGTTCGGGCAACGAGAGAACCGCCACCGGCACCCGGCAGGCGAAGTCGTCGAACGACACCCCCGTGCTCGACAACTTCGGTATGGATATGACAAAAGCAGCAGCCGAGGGACGGCTCGACCCCGTTGTAGGGCGCGAGAAGGAGATTGAGCGCATTTCACAGATATTGAGCCGCCGCAAGAAAAACAACCCAATACTCATTGGAGAGCCCGGAGTTGGAAAGTCGGCCATTGTCGAGGGGCTTGCACAACGTATTGTAGAGCGCAAGACCTCGCGCATACTGTTCGACAAGCGCATTGTGGCACTCGATATGACAGCCGTTGTGGCCGGCACAAAATATCGTGGTCAGTTCGAAGAACGTCTGCGCTCCATTATGGACGAGCTCGAAAAGAACCCCAATATAATACTCTTTATCGACGAGATACACACCATTGTGGGTGCCGGCTCTTCACCAGGCTCAATGGACGCAGCCAACATACTGAAACCCGCACTTGCACGTGGCGAAATACAGTGTGTGGGTGCCACCACCATTGACGAGTACCGCAAGAGCATTGAAAAGGACGGCGCGTTGGAACGCCGTTTCCAGAAGGTGCTTGTAGAGCCCACATCGGCCGAAGACACCCTTACCATTCTCCAAAACATAAAGGAGCGTTACGAGAGCCACCACAACGTGACATACACCGACGATGCCCTGCTCGCCTGTGTCAAATTGACAGACCGTTACATAACCGACCGCTGTTTCCCCGACAAGGCCATAGACGCTATGGACGAAGTGGGAGCACGCACACACATAAGCAACATAAAAGTTCCCAAAGAAATTGAGGACCAAGAGGTTGTAATAAAGATAACCACAAACAACAAGAACGACGCTGTCAAGCGTCAGGACTTTGAGAGTGCAGCCGGTTTCCGCGACACAGAAAAAAGACTGCAAGAAGAGCTTGCCAGAATGAAAGCCGAGTGGGAAAAAACCCTTTCGGAAAACCGCCAGACGGTGAACGAGGAGGATGTTGCAAGAGTGGTATCGATGATATCGGGCATACCGGTCCAACGTATGCAGCAGAACGAGTGGGAACGCCTGCGCGGGATGAAAGAGGAGCTGCAATCAAAGGTTGTGGCACAGGACAACGCAATAGAAAAGCTCACCAAAGCGATACAGCGCAGCCGTGTGGGCTTGCAGAACCCCAACAAGCCAATAGGCACATTTATGTTCCTGGGCCCCACGGGAGTGGGCAAGACACTGCTTGCAAAGGAACTCGCAAAGTTTATGTTCGGCTCGGCCGACGCACTCATACGCGTCGATATGAGCGAGTACATGGAGAAATTCACAGTTTCGCGCCTTGTGGGAGCACCTCCGGGATATGTAGGATACGAAGAGGGAGGACAGCTCACCGAACGGGTGCGCCGCCGCCCCTACTCCATTGTACTCCTCGACGAGATTGAGAAGGCACATACCGATGTATTCAACCTCCTCTTGCAGGTAATGGACGAAGGCCGTCTCACCGACAGCTACGGCCGCACAGTCGATTTCCGTAACACCGTGCTCATTATGACATCGAACGTGGGAACACGCGAACTGAAAGACTTTGGTGCAGGTGTGGGATTTACAAAGAGTGAACGCGAGGGCAACAAGGAGTACTCACGCAGCGTGATACAGAAGGCCCTGAACAAGCGTTTCGCGCCCGAATTCATAAACCGCATCGACGAAATAATAAACTTCGACCAGCTTGGGCTCGATGCCATTGTGAACATTGTGGACCTGGAACTCGAACAGATTGTAAAACGCGTAAACGAGCTGGGATACACCATAGAGCTCACTGCCGATGCAAAAAAACACCTTGCCGAGAAGGGATACGACATACAGTTCGGAGCACGCCCCTTGAAACGTGCCCTGCAAACATACGTGGAGGACGAAATATCGGAACTGTTGCTGTGCAACTCCTTGAAGCCGAATGACAGAATTCTTGTCGACAAGGATGGCGATAACGACAAGCTCAAATTTACCGTCATAAACGAGTAAATTGCCGTTACGACAGATAAATGACAACGCCCACTGCCAAAGCAGCAGGGCGTTGTCTGTCATTTTGGCAGTAACAACAAACGTGGCACTCTATTTGTTCATTATGTAATGTACACGCACAGCCCGCGTACAGAGAGAAAAATTTGATTAACTAAAAAATACAACAATATGCAAAAAGGAAACATTGGGGTAACAACCGAAAACATTTTCCCCGTAATCAAGAAATTTCTATACAGCGACCACGAAATATTTCTGCGCGAAATAGTTTCAAACGCGATAGATGCATCACAGAAACTTAAAACCCTTTACGAAAAGGGAGAGTACAAAGGCGAGCTCGGCACCCTTCGTGTGAGAGTAACACTGGGCAAAGACACCATCACGGTGAGCGACAACGGTATAGGACTCACCGCCGAGGAGATTGAAAAATACATCAACCAGATAGCACTCTCGGGCGCAACCGACTTCCTTGAAAAATACAAGGACAGCGCAAATTCCATAATAGGACACTTCGGTCTTGGCTTCTATTCGGCATTTATGGTATCGAAGAAGGTCGAAATCATAACAAAGTCATACAAAGAGGGCGCACAGGCCGTTAAATGGAGCTGCGACGGCAGCCCCGAATACACACTCGAAGAGTACGACAAGGAGAGCCGTGGAACCGACATCATTATGCACATCGACGAGGAGAGCAAGGAGTTCCTCGAAGAGAGCCGCATAGCAGGCATACTCAACAAGTATTGCCGTTTCCTCCCTGTTGAGATAGCATTCGGCAAGAAAAAGGAGTGGAAGGACGGCAAGCAGGTTGAAACCGACGAGGACAACGTGATAAACGATACCACCCCGTTGTGGACCCGCAAGCCCGCCGAACTGAAAGACGAGGACTACAAAGAGTTCTACCGCAAGCTCTACCCCATGAGCGACGAGCCCCTCTTCTGGATACACCTCAACGTCGACTTCCCCTTCCACCTCACAGGCGTGCTCTACTTCCCCAAGATAAAGAGCAACCTCGAACTGCAAAAAAACAAGATACAGCTCTTCTGCAACCAGGTGTATGTCACCGACGAGGTCGAAGGCATTGTACCCGACTTCCTCACACTTATGCACGGAGTCATTGACTCGCCCGACATCCCGCTGAACGTATCACGTTCGTATCTCCAAAGCGATTCAAACGTGAAGAAGATATCCTCTTATATATCGAAGAAGGTATCGGACCGCCTGCAATCCATCTTCAAGAGCGACCGCCCGCAATTCGAAGAGAAGTGGAACGACCTTAAAATATTCATCCACTACGGTATGCTCACCGAGGAGGACTTCTATGACAAGGCAAGCAAATTTGCACTCTTGCAGGACACCGACGGCAAAAAGTACACCTACGAGGAGTACAAGAGCCTCATCGAAGGTGAGCAGACCGACAAGGATGGCAACATCATATACCTCTACTCAAACGACAAGAACAAAGAGTACAGCTTCATTGAGAATGCAAAGAACAGAGGCTACAACGTGCTCTCGATGGACGGACAGCTTGACATTGCCCTCATAAGCCTGCTCGAACGCAAGTTTGAGAAATGCCGCTTCACACGCGTCGACAGCGACACCATTGACAACCTCATTGCCAAAGAGGAGCACAAGGCATCCACTTTGAGCGAGAACGAGCGCGAGGTGCTTACCGGCATTTTCCAGAGCCAGATACCCACAATGGAGAAAAAAGAGTTCTATGTACAGGCACAGGCAATGGGCGAGAACGGAGCACCAGTAATGATAACCCAGGCCGAATATATGCGCCGTATGAAAGAGATAGCAGCCATACAGGCCGGAATGTCGTTCTATGGCGATATGCCCGATATGTACAACATTCTCATTAACGAGGAACACCCCATCATAAAACGTGTGCTTGGCGAAGCCGAAGCAAGCTGCGCCGACGAGTTGCGCCCCATTGACGAAAAGGCCGCCGGACTCGAAAGCCGACGCAAGGCCCTTTACGACGCACGTAAAGACAAAAAGGATGACGAAGTTCCCCAGAGCGAGAAAGACGAACTCGCACAGGTGGAGAAAGAGATTACCGCAGCCAAGAGCGACAAAGAGGCAATCCTAGCCAAATATGCAGCAGGCAACAGCACAGTGTGCCAGCTTATCGACATAACCCTGTTGCAGAACAATATGCTCACAGGTGAGGCACTCGACAAGTTCGTTAAGCGCAGCATCGAAATGATGAAATAAAAAACAGAGCATACACACGAAAAAGACCGGCGAGTATCCATCCGTCGGTCTTTTTTTACTATCTTCGCAAAAAAACAACAAGCAACCGATGATAACCCTCACACGCATAACCGCCCCCGACAGCGAAGCCTACCGTTTCACCGAGGAGCTGCTCACTGCCACATTCCCCCGTGACGAATACCGCGACCTGGACGAGCAACGTGCCAACGTTGCCTTAAAGGAGAACTTTCACCTTATGCTCGCCTGTCACAATAACGCACCCGTAGGCTTTGTTAGCTATTGGGAACTGGGCGAAATGTGTTACATTGAACACCTTGCCACCCTCCCCTCCGTTCGCGGCAAAGGACACGGCAAAGCAATAATCGAGGAGATACAGAAGGTTGCGGAAAACATTGTATTGGAGGTGGAGGAACCCACAGACGAAACAACCACACGCCGCATAGGTTTCTACCGCCGGGCAGGGTTCAGCCTGTGCGCAATACCATACACCCAACCGCCCTACCGCAAGGGAGGCAACACTCTGCCAATGCTCCTTATGTTCAGCGGCCAGGAGTGCAGCAGGGAGAACTACGAAAAAGCAAAAAAAGCGATATACAGCAACATCTACAATTATAAAGAACAAGAAATATGGCAATAATAAAAACACTAAACGGAACAACTCCCAAGATGGGCAAGAACTGTTTTCTTGCCGAAACGGCTGCAATCATAGGTGACGTAACAATGGGCGACAACTGCTCCATTTGGTATGGGACCGTGCTGCGTGGCGATGTCAACACCATAACCATTGGCAACAACGTGAACATACAGGACGGAGCCGTGGTACACACCCTCTACCAGCGTTCAAAAAGCACCATTGGCAACAACGTATCCATAGGACACAACGCCACAATACACGGCGCGACCATTGAGGACAACTGCCTTATTGGTATGGGAGCGACGGTGCTCGACAATGCTGTGGTCGAAAGCGGAGCCATTGTAGCGGCCAATGCCCTTGTAACATCGGGTATGCGTGTCGAAGGCGGCTGGATATATGCCGGCGTGCCTGCAAAAAAGATAAAGGAGGTGAGCCGAGAACAACAGAAGGATATTGTGGAGCGCATAGCCAACGACTACATTATGTACGCCTCGTGGTATAAAAAGTGATTTAACATTGTTTAACAAAACGGGGGGGTAATTACATAACAGCACTTGTGGATATAATTCTGCGAGGCGAATAAACAAAATACCAGATACAATAAACCTGTTTCCTTTCGAAAGGAAACAGGTTTATTGTATCACCCCACCCTAATTCACAACACCTCTTTATCTCTGTTGCGGCGGAACTCGCTTGGCGACATACCGGTCATTCTTTTGTAGTAACGGCTCAAATAACTCTGGCTGGGGAAATTGTATTCATCGGCAAGTTCCTGAATGGATTTGTCGGTATAGGAGAGCTCATATTTAAGGCGCGACACCACAGCCGTGTCAATAATCTCCTTGGCCGAATAGTTTGAAACCTCGTTGCACACCTCATTGAGATAGCCGCTGCTAACACCAAGCTCGTTGGCATAAAAGAGCACCTCGCGCGACTTGTTGCTTGCAGCCACCAGCCCACGCACGAACTTCTTGAACAACGACATCTTTCTCGACTCGTATGCCTTTGTTCCATAATAAGTGCCATACTTCTTGAAGTGGCTTATATATAACTGGAACACTATATTGGCTACCGACAGTGCCGACTCCTCGAACTCCTTGTACTCAAATGCCCCGTTAATCATCGTGAGTGTTTCAAAAAGCTTGCCGGCGACATCCTGTTCATTGCCGAAAAGCTGCGTTACGGGGTGTGATTTTAGTTTGTCGTAAAAATCGAAATCGAAGTTAAACAGTTTGTTGGTCGATGATATCAAGGACATTGGCAACACCAGCAACTGTGTTTTGGCATCGCGGCTATACTCCTTCATAACCACAATGTCGAGGGGTGAAAAGAGAACGAATGAGCAGCCCTTTGCACTGTAATTGGAGTAATTGAGTTCAAATTTTATCTCTCCTTCAATGAGATAAAGTATTACAAGGTGGTTGCAACGCACAGGTACTTTCCACAGATTGCCGAACTCGTTTTTTATAAATACGTGTTTATCGTCGTAATCGGTTGTAGCTATCATAAACTGCTTGTTTTTGGAACAAATATAGCGACAAATTATCCCATTACGCTAATTTTGCCGTAAAAAAGGACAACACAGAATTGTATATGTAATTTTGGAGGTGCAGTAGCATAAAGCTGTGGGGACCCACTATATACGATACTACACATTCTTGCTACTGCGCCCAACCATTGCGTGGTGTTTTATTCGGGCAGACACACCGGTCTGCCCCTACGGCAATAGCAAAACAAAGAGCAATGAAATTGTAGGGGCGCACCGATGTGTGCGCCCAGAAACACCAAGCAACGCAAAAACAACAAGAACAACTGTCACTCTGATAGAGGGACGAGAAATTTACAAGTAAATTTCGGAGGGAGTATAAAAAAGCGATTGAATGCAACGGAACAATTTGTTTTATCGCCTACCCCCTGCGGGTACTCCCTCTTTATTACAAAAAAGAGGGAGAGTTTAAAACGGCAACCAATTGTAGGGGCGCACCGGTGTGTGCGCCCAACTATTGCGTGGTGATTTCTTCGGGCAGACACACCGGTCTGCCCCTACGGCATATCCCGGTTCAGTAGAAATTTAGTGTGGACAAGTTGATTTTTTAATAAGTAGTGTCACCTCACTCAGCCCTTTGTGTAACGAATTATCTCCTACAATGGTAATTCTCAAAAAAGGAACCGGCACCGTTAAAATCACAGCGGAAAGGCCTGTTGACGACAGGCCATTGTGCGAGACTGTGTGAGCGTAGTGCGGGTATAAATTATCCTGTATAGCCGCACGGAGTGAGTTGCGCAGCACCCTGTCGGCAACAGATAGGCTTGCAGCGGCAAGCGAGGAACGAACGAGCTATATTGTGCAACAATTCACGAGCCGAGGCGTGAGCGACTGATTTTACTCGCGTGCCGAGCGTTTGGTTCTTTGCGCGACAAAGAACATCAAAGATATATTTCCAATGAGAGAATAACCGACAAATAACACCGAGAAGTCAAAAGCAAGAATGTCTAGTATCGTATATGGTGAGTGCCCACACCTTTTTGCGACAGAGCCCATATCCCTCCCCTATTTTGCAGACCAATATAAAAAAGGGCTACACCCACCCGGTGTAGCCCCAACCACATAAGAATATGAAAAACCTTAATAAAACCATCAGGTTTTTTGGGGACAAAGGTAAAAAACATTCCCCGGAATTCAGTTTCTTATTTACATCTATAACGTTCCTTTTTCAAAGCAACGGCACCAAGAGCATTACTGGTGCACGTCGCGCAAGAGGTCGTTCACAGTCTTCACAGGATTGAAGGTAACGAGAGGAACCTCCACAAAAATTGTGTTCCAGTCACTCATTGCACCGTTCCACAAACCGGGCAACTCCATAGCCTTCAACTCACGGCCGTTCTTCGACTTGTGAGAAATGAAACCGGTGTTCTTGTCCACATAGTCGGGAAGGTTGAATTTATCGCCCTTGTAGCCCTTGACTGCGCAAACGAGGTCAACAGGGTTGAAGTGTGTGCCGTTCTCGAACATTGCTTTCGATTCGGCATTGTTCATATCAATCTGCGAGCTCTCCAATATCTGCAACGACACGGTTCCATCCTGGTTGTATGCAAGGAACGGGCCACCGCCGGGCTCACCCACGTTCTTAACCATACCGCACACGCGCATAGGACGATTGAGTTTCTTGCGCAAGTAGAGAACAAGTTCGCAATCTTCTAGGTCCTTTATCTCCATATTGCGGCACATAAGATCCTGCTGCACAAAGCGCACCATCTCCATAACCTGCTCGTGTGTGTAGCTGCCGCTATCAATAATGCGCAGATATTCGAATGCCTGTTTCTGTTTCTCGACGAGAATACCGGCAAGCAGTTTCTTGTATGTAACGGTGTCGGGTTTCAAACGGTCGGGAACCACGTTGTCGATGTTCTTTATGAATATGATATCGGCATCAATGTCGTTGAGGTTCTCTATGAGCGCGCCGTGACCACCGGGACGGAACACCAGGGCACCGTTCTCGCGGAAGGGTTGGTTGTCGGCATCGACGGCTATGGTATCGGTACTCTGTTTCTGCTCCGAGAAGTTGATGTCGTACTTTACACCGAAGAGTTCTTCGTAATAAGCCTTACGCTCGGCAACAAGTTCCTGGAATAGTGCCTTGTGGTTGGGCGACACGGTGAAGTGCAACTGCACCTTGCCGTCGGTAGCAGCATAGAGCGCACCCTCCACGAAATGTTCCTCGGCGGCAGTGCGGGCAGCATTGTCGTAATTGTGGAATTTGAGCAAGCCTTTGGGCAGTGAGCCATAGTTCATACCGGTAAAATCGAGAAGGTTGAACACCACCTCCTTATAATTGCCGGCAGCAATGAGTTCCTTTATGCCTGTGCCCTTGTTCTTCATACAAGTAGCGTCGAGGTCGGCAAAGAATGCAAACTTTTCTATGTTTGCAAAGAAGTTCTTTTCAAAATCGGTAGTGGGGACATCGTACGATGCGCTCAAAAATGCGAATAGGTCCTTGAACATACGGCTTGCCGCGCCCGATGCCGGAACAAACTTCAATATATTGTTCCCTGCGGCGCAATAGGCATCCCACGCTGCAAGATAGCTCTCGACCTCGGCCGGCGAGGGTGCCATCACACCTTTCTCTATTGTGGCCGCAGCCTCGATGGGCAAGAAGGGGAAGCCGGTCTTGAAGGTTTGTAACTGCTCGGCCACCTGCTGTGCCGAAATACCTTTTTTCGCCAAAAATGCTTGGTCTGCTTTACTTATCATAGCTATAAAGTTTAAAGAGTTACAATCTCAATCATTATTGTGCAGTAAACACAAGGCGGCAAAGCGACGGGGTTCAACCACAATTTTCACCGCAAGCGCACTCATTCTTCACCGATTATTGCAAAAATATAAATAATTTCCTATATTTATCAGGAAAATGCGTTTTTTTGAAAATGAAAAATTATCTTCGCAATAGAAAAGCATCGTAAAGGCTTTTTATTGCATAAGAAACGGCTAGAATTATTATGGAGAGAACCGAAATTTTTACACAGGAGGAAAAGAGAGAGATTTTTGAGCTGAACGCCGTGTTAAGGAAGAACATCGAAGGCGGGTTGCTCCCCACCGATTACAGGTTCATAAAAACCGAAATAGGCCGTGCGCTTGAACAGGGCAAAATTGCACGCGACAGTTTCGGTTTCCACCCCGTCATAATAGATTTGCAGACCGCAGCGCTCGTGGGGCAGGAAATAGGGCACCACCGCGAAATAATAATAAGCATCCTGCTCAACCGTTGCGTGCAGCAGGGAGTCACTGCCATTGAAGATATAAAGGCAAAATTCGGTGTGAGCGTAACCAACATTCTCACGAACCTCACGCAGATAAATTCCCTGTATGCCAAGAGCCCAACGATAGAGAGCGAGAATTTCCGCAACCTGCTGCTCTCGTTCACCAACGATATGCGCATAATACTCATTATGATTGCAGCACGTTTGGTATTGTTGCGCCGTCTTTTCAATTACGACAACAAAGAGGCACGTATACAGGTGGCTGCCGAAGCATCGAAACTATACATTCCGCTAGCCCACAAGCTCGGTTTCTACAAGCTGAAATCGGAGATGGAGGACCTTGCGATGCGATACACCGAGAGCGACATATATGCCGAGCTGAGCCGCAAGGTGGAAGAAACTGCTGCATCGCGCGAGGACTACATTGCTTCGTTCATAAAGCCCATAGAAACAAGGCTCAAAGCACTGCCCCACCTCAAATACCGCATTAAAGGGCGCACAAAATCCATAAACTCAATATGGCAGAAGATGAAACGCCAGCAACGCCCCTTTGAGCAGATATATGACCTTTTTGCGATACGCATAATAATTGACAGCGAACCGCAGAACGAAAAAGGAGAATGTTGGCAGGTATATTCCATTGTGGCCGACCTGTATACCCCCAACCCGCACCGTCTGCGCGACTGGCTGTCGGTACCCAAGAGCAATGGATACGAGTCGCTGCACACCACGGTAATGGGCCCCGAAGGCCGCTGGGTGGAGGTGCAGATACGTACCGAGAGAATGGACACCATTGCCGAACACGGACTTGCCGCCCACTGGCGATACAAAGGCATAAAGAGCGAGAAGGGGCTCGACAACCTGCTCGCATCAATACGCGACACCTTGCAGAACCTGAGCGAGGAGGATGTGAACGAGAACAAGTTCAAGATGGAACTCTACAAAGACGAGATTTTCATCTTCACCCCGCGTGGCGACCTCTTCCGTCTGCCCAAAGGGGCCACCATACTCGACTTTGCATTCAGCATACACACAGGGCTTGGCTGCAAATGCACAGGCGCACTTGTCAACGGGCGCAACGTGCCCATTCGCCACGTTCTCAACAATGGCGACCAGGTTGAAATAATAACAAGCAACAGCCAGACACCCAAGCAGGCGTGGCTCACCATTGCCCAGACAGGCCGCGCACGGTCAAAGATACGCCAGGCATTGAAGGAAATTACCGCCCGCCAGGCCGACATTGCCCGCGAGATGCTTGTACGCAAGTTCAAGAACCACAAGATTGAGTATGACGAGGGTATGATGGACCATCTCATACGCAAAATGGGGTTCAAACGCCTCACCGACTTCTACCAGTGTATGGCCGAAGGGGGCATTGACATTGGCGAGGTAATCAAAAGATACCAGGAGCTCACAACACCCCAGAACGAAGGCAACGAGGTTACACACAGCGCAGGCGGCTACACATACAGCAACGACATTGAAGCAGGGCGTTCGAGCGATGTGCTTGTCATTGAGCGCAACCTCAAAGGTGTCGACTACAAGCTGTCGAAATGCTGCAACCCTGTCTTTGGCGACGAGATATTCGGTTTCGTAACCATCAGTGGCGGAATATCCATTCACCGCAAGGATTGCAGCAACGCCCCGCAGTTGCGCGAGCGTTACCCCTATCGTATAATTGAGGCACGTTGGAGCGACATCGACAAGAACGGCAGCCTCTTCCCAGTAATGCTGCGCGTTGTGGGACACGATGACATAGGTATTGTAAACAACATAACCTCTATAATTTCACAGGAGAAGGGAGTTATTATGCGCGGAATAAACATCGAATCGCACGACACGCTATTTTCGGGTACCCTCTCGCTGCTCATCGACGACAATGCCAAGCTGCGCAAGCTCATCGACAAGATTGAAGGCGTAAAGGGTGTAAAACAGGTAAAAAGAGGTTAAAAAACGTATATTGCGGGATTGTAGAGAAATATTCACTATCTTCGCGGCATAAAACCATAACGGACAATAAAAATGAAACAGACAATATCTATAATGCTTCTTGCACTCTTCTGCGCAAACTGCTTTGCACAGAAAGACGGCAAGCTCGCCGACATTGAGTTCGATGCCACAACATACGATATGGGCACATTCCCTGCCGATTCGGCCATTGTAAAGTGCAGGTTCGTCTACACAAACACCGGTGAGGCTCCCCTGTACATACACCAGGTGTTCACATCGTGCGGTTGCACCGAACGCAGTTTCAGCACCGCTCCCACGATGCCCGGCAAGAGCGATACCATATTTGTAACATACAACGGCACAAACAAATCGCCCGGTTATGTGCGCAAGAGCATTACAGTACACTGCAACACAAAAAAAGAGATGGTAAAGCTCTACATCAAGGGGAATATGTTGCCGGCAAAGGTGACTCCTGTGGAACAGGTGGAGATTGAGGAGTAACAAATACAATCAGGTAATCAAATAATAAACAAACGTGTGGCGTGCATTGCACGCCACACGTTTGTTTATTCCTGTTATTGGAGTTTAATGGTATCGGCAGCAACAGAATCGCACGTTGAGATGCCTTTAAGGCGGGTAACCAAAGAATCGCGCAACAGCGAGAAAGCCGCCATATTGTCCTGCGACACAGGCTTTTTTGGCTGTGACTTTATGGTAAGCGGGTTAATGGGCTTTCCATTCTCGTGAACACGGAAATCGAGGTGCGGTCCTGTGGAGATTCCGGTGGAACCCACATAACCGATAACCTGTTTCTGTTTCACGGCATCGCCCACCTTCAACCCTTTGGCAAAGCGCGACAAGTGCATATAGGTTGTTACATATACACTGTTGTGACGTATCTTCACGTAGTTGCCGCCGCCACCGGCCTGATAGGCCTTTGCAATAACCTTGCCGCTGCCTATCGCATAAACGGGAGTTCCCGCAGGAGCGGCATAATCGACTCCGTGGTGCGCACGATACCTTTTGAGCACGGGGTGGAAACGGCTGTTCGAAAAACGCGACGATATGCGGTAATAATCGAGCGGTGCTTTTAGGAATGCACCTTCGAGGCTGTTACCGTCGATGTTGTAGAAGAGCTCCTCGCCATCCTGTACATAGGGGATGGCATAAACAAGGCTGTCCGATGCACAGAACGAGGCTGCCAATATGCGATAGTTGTTCATTGGTGCCCCATTCACATACTCCTGTGAATAGACAACGCGGAACTCGTCGCCCTTCCGGATGCCGAAGAAATCGACCGACCAACCGAATATATGCGACAGCTGCACTGCCAGCAACGGCGAGGCGCCACGCTCCTGCATAGCCACCCACAAAGAGGATTCCACTTCGCCGGCCACCTCACCTTCGCGCCACTCGGCAGGGTTCTCCCCACGTGTCGCACGGTAATTGTCGGCAAGGTCAAATACAACATACTCCTTCGCGCTCTCCTCGTAAACAAGATAACGGGGCTGCGCGGTGCTGTCCCTTTCGGAAAAAAGGGCACACACCTGCCCCGGGCGCAAGCGGCGCGCATCGAAAACAGAGTCGGGGCACTGTGTGAGTTCGTACACCTGACGCGCGGTAAAGCCGAAGCCGTGCAACAGCTCGGCAAGCGTCTGTCGCGGGCGCAAGGTGTCGTACTGCACATCGAAAAAATCGATGGGCAGACCATACTTCATCACCGTATCCTCTACCGCTACCGCAGGCTCCACGGCCTGCAATTCGTTCCCTTCGCTTGCAGGGCCCGAAAGCGGCATCAACAACAAGGCCGCTACACACAAAGCAACGACAACTGCCGCAAAAATCAAATATATCTTTTTCATCAATTCCTCCTTACCTCATTATCAGGCGTTAACAAGCAGATAGGTTGTGTATGCGATATATGCAAGCACAAGTACACCACCCTCGAAACGGGTAATCACACTCTTGCCGCCGAAACGTGTCACTATATATATGAGCAGCGACGATGCCAGCAATACATAATAATCGATGAAACTGAAACCATCGAGCAGTATTGGAGTGATTGTGGCACTGCAACCAAGAATAAAGAACACGTTGAGAATGTTGCTGCCTATTACATTGCCAAGTGCAATGCCTGCATTACCCTTGCGTGCAGCATTGACCGACACTGCGAGTTCGGGCAAAGAGCTGCCTGCCGAAACTATTGTTATACCTATGACTGCCTCTGACATACCAAGCATAAGGGCAATATCGGTTGCGCCTGCAACGAATATCTTTCCACCAAAGATGAGTGCACATAAACCGCCGGCGATAAAAAGCATAATCTTGCCGGTTGAAAGCTGTTCCACCTGCTCCTCGTCGCCTCCCTCACTCTCAATAGTAAAGGTGTAGCGCATAAACACGGCAAGGAAACATAGCAGGATGAGACCGCCATAACGTGTAATCTGCTCACCGGGCGCGCCGCCCACCAGCATACTTCCCGACACAAGCAACAGCACCACCGATGCAAGCAGGTTGAAAGGTATTTCGCGCGACTGCATTCTTGCGTTGAACTTTATGGGAGTTATAAGTGCAGCCACACCAAGAATCAGAAGGCTATTGAAGATGTTGCTGCCCAGGATATTTCCAAGTGCAATACCCGAATTCCCCTCTACGGCCGAACTGACACTGATAACAAGTTCGGGCAATGAGGTACCGAGAGCAACAATTGTGAGGCCTATAACAAGCTCGCTTATATTAAAACGTCGTGCAAGCCCCGACGCTCCTTTTGTGAGCCAGTCGGCACCGAATATTACCAGCACCAGCCCCGCAATAAAACATAATATTGACAATACCATAATAAAAAACATTATACCTTCCCCTGTATTGCAGGGGAAGGATTATACATTTATGCCGGCACTCATACCGGCGGAGTTTAAAAAACGTCTAAAACACAAGTTTCTCAACGAACGAAGACTTTTCGCCCACCTTGCCCTCTACATAATAGACAAGAGAGCCATCCTCGGCAACCTCGCTATGGCGGTAAATCTCCACCACATCGCCCGCCTTCACCTCGTTGTTGAAGTTAATGACAAGTTCCTTCAAATGCTTGTTGTTCACCACATCGAGTTCAATGGAATTCATTGCCCACTCGGTATATTTAACGTTGTTCACGTGGCCTATCATATCGAGGTCGCTGTAATTCACAGCGTGTGTCATAGCGTGCACAGGCTCCACCCCTTTGGGCATAGTAATCTTTGCAGGCTGCTCGGCAATCACATCCTCCTTTATGCACTTTTCATCATTGTCGGCTAGTTCGGGATATTTCGACAGGCGACGTGTGTCAATGTCGATTACCAACCACGATGTTGTGGCCGAAATGAGTTTCTCACTACCCTCTTTGTCGAACACCACGAAATCACGGAAGAACTGGAACCCGCTGGCTCCTTTGTGCCACGACTGGATATTTATATTATCCTTCCATTTGGGGAGTTTGTGGAATATCACGTGCATACGCGCAAGCACCCAAGCCTTGCGTGTAATGTGCATAGAGTCGTAACCTACGCCTATTGTGTCGGCGTGGATATTGGCACCCTCCTGGGCATAGTTCAGGAAAGAGGCCGGTTTTAATGTCGATGACATATCGACATCGAAACTGGGAATGCGCTTTATTGCGCTGTACTTTTCTACCATATTATTATATTAAAGGTTTAATCGAACAAGTTCATCAGACGGCGCTTTACTGCCTCGGTATCGAAGAGGATATTTATGAACTCCTTTGCCGAAGCCTTCTGGTATGCACCTTTAAGCGTGAGCAACGATGCCTGCATTGTGTTGTCCGGCTCGTCTATGGGCACAGCCTTGAAACGGGTATTCCCGAACACTGCCGATGTCGAAAGTATTGTGGCATAGGTTCCGGTGGATACCATCTGCAACAGAATGTTTGTTTCGTTCAGTTCGAGCCTCGACGACAGTTGAAAATCCTTTCCTTCCATAAGCCTGTCGAGCATACTGCGTGCCTGCAAGCCCGGTGAAGGCAATACGAGCTGACAAGATTGCAACTCGGCAAGACTCACCTTGCGGCGTTGTGCAAGCGGGTGTCCTTTGTCGACCACCACCGCCAGGGAGTTCTCGAAAAGCGGCATAGCCTCAATGTCGGGTGCATCCATCAGTGGTTTATAGGAAAGGATGAAATCGAGTTTCCGTTCTTTGAGCAAGGAGAGAAGCTCCTGCACTGTCTTGTAACAGACTTCGAGCCTTATGCCGGGGAACGAGCGCATAAACTCCATAAGCCCCTCGGTGAGTACCGTACTCAAACTATATGTCACACCCACACGCAGTGTTCCGGTCTTCACGTTCTGCAAGTCGTTAAGACGTTGCACGCTATCCTCGGCATCCTGAATCGTGCGTTTGGCAAACGGGAGGAACTCCTCGCCGGCCTCGGTGAGCGAGATGTGACGGCTGTTGCGCAGAAAGAGAGTGAAACCGAGTTCAAACTCCAACTGCTTTATCTGTTGCGATAATGTGCTCTGTGTTATGTAGAGATGCTTTGCTGCCTCCGAAAAGTTGAGATACTCGGCACTCTTTACAAAATATTTCAGCTGTCTTAACTCCATTACATTTGGGATTTACGTGGCGAAGATAAAAAAACCGGCTCATAAAACTGTCTTTTTTTAATTAAAATTGACTGCCAGTGAGCCGGAGAATTATTCAGTTTTAAAAATTTTTAAAACTTGAAGAATATGAGCATTGCATAACCGAGTATCACACCAAGCACACCAAGTATGATACCCACCTTCATCATATCGGCTTGTGTAATGAAACCGGTAGAGTGAGCGATGGCATTGGGAGGTGTACTGATGGGGAGTATCATTGATACCGAAGACGATATTGCAACACCTACCATAAGGGCAGCGGGACCACCCATTTCGGCAAAGGCTGCACCTGCTGTCGGGTCGGCCGAAATACCGCTTGCAACAAGGCCCAGGATGGGAGCGAGCAACGAAGCAGCAGCCGAGTGTGAGATAAAGTTCGAGAAGAGGAAACATACAAGGCCCGAAATTATCATAACAACCATAGGTGACCAGGTTGCAAAGGGAATGGACTCAACGAGAACGTTGCCCAAGCCTGTCTTGTCGAGCGCAACGCCAAGAGCGAAACCGCCGGCAACCATCCACAGCACACTCCAGTTGATCTCTTCGAGGTCGCGACGCTGCAAGATACCTGTTGCACAGAATGCAGCAATGGGTATCATGGCAACAACATTGGTGTTAAGGCCCCAAAGCTCTTTACCGAACATCCACAGGAAGATGGTTACGATAAATGTGCCGATAACAACCTTTGTGTGGAAATTCATCTTCATTTCACCCTCGATAACAAGATTGATTGTCTTCTGCTTGAAGGGGAAGAGAAAACGGAGCAGCAACCAAGCGAGGAAGAGCAGCACAACCACGAAAGGCATCATACGCATCATCCACTCTGTAAAGGTAATATCTATTCCGTTGAACTTATTAAGGTTGTCGAGTACAATGAGGTTGGGAGGCGTACCTATGGGAGTCATAATACCACCGAGGTTGGCACCTACGGGAATTGCCATTGCAAGCGCAATGCGGCCCTTACCGTCGGCAGGGAGAGAGCGCAACACAGGCGATAGGAATGCAAGCATCATGGCAGCAGTAGCTGTGTTGCTCACGAATGCCGAGAAGATTGCTGTAACAAGCAGGAAGCCCAAAAGCACTATTTCCGATTTTGTACCGAAAGGCTTCAAGAGTACGCGGGCCAAAGCCACATCGAGCTTTGTCTTTGTCATACCGATAGCAAGCACGAAACCGCCGATGAAGAGCATAATGGTGGGGTTGGCGAAACAGTGCATAATGTCGGCATACTTTACGAATGTACCATAATCCTCCTTTATAAGGAAGTTGAACGCACTGTTCGATACTGTGAGCAGCATCACAACCACCACAATCATAGATGTTACCCACGAGGGCAGAGCCTCGGTAAGCCACATAAGAGCGGCAAACACAAACAATGCGATAACACGGTGCTGAACGACAGTGAGGTTGGTCAAGCCCATCTCCTGGAATGTAGTTGTAGGTATCAACGCCACAACGAGTGTAACCGCGATAATGAGAATGAGTTTAAGCGCGGTTATGGGCAATTTTCTCTCTCTTTTGTGGGATTTGTCTTTCTGGATTTTCTCCAACACGTTAAATCCCTGAAAACTTTTAAACATAGAATTAGATTTATAAGGTTATTATTAAATTTTTCCTTGTGTGTCCGTTCAACAGAGTGCAAAAATTTGTTTTTGCATGCAAAATTCCTAAACTTTGCAAAAATAGCATACTTTTTAAACCTTACCTAATTTATATCTATCAATTTTATCTATTGCACCTATCGAAAAAACCTATAAGCGCACAATTGTAAGGTTTTTTATTAAAAATCCAAAAAACAACACTGCACATTATAGATTATTGCACAGAAAAGAGTATCTTTGCTATTTAAAGAATTTAAACAAGGAATTAAGGCATTGCAGACAGCAATACCAATGCCAATATTTTTTACAAACCAAAAAAAAAGAACAGATGAAAGCTTTTGTATTTCCAGGACAAGGAGCACAATTCAAAGGAATGGGCAAGGATTTGTACGACAACAATCCCATTGCCAAGGAATACTTTGAAAAAGCAAACGAAATATTAGGGTTCCGCATCACCGACATTATGTTCGAGGGAAGCGACGAAGAACTCAAACAGACAAAGGTAACACAACCCGCAGTGTTTCTGCACTCCGTTATATCGGCACTTGCCATGGGCAAGGATTTTGCCCCCGAAATGGTGGCAGGCCACTCGCTTGGAGAGTTTTCGGCACTCACGGCAGCCGGAGCACTCTCGTTCGAGGATGGCCTGAAACTTGTATACCAACGCGCATTGGCAATGCAGAAGGCGTGCGAGGCACAGCAATCGACAATGGCAGCCATTCTCGCATTGAGCGACGAGGAGGTTGAGCGCATATGTGCCGAAGTGAGTGCAAGCGGCTGCACTGTGGTGGCAGCGAACTATAACTGCCCCGGACAGCTTGTGATTTCGGGCGACAAGGAGGGTATAGAAAAAGCCTGTGAGGCAATGAAGGCTGCCGGCGCGAAACGCGCTTTGCCGCTTGCAGTTAGCGGAGCCTTCCACTCCCCTCTTATGCAACCCGCAAAAGAGGAGCTCGAAGCGGCCATTGCTGCTACCACGATAAACACCCCCTGCTGCCCCGTCTACCAGAATGTCGACGGCAAGCCCCACACATCGCCCCAAGAAATCAAAGCCAACCTCATAGCCCAGCTCACCTCACCCGTGCGCTGGACAGCAAGTGTACAGCAGATGATAGCCGACGGCGCGACCTCGTTCACCGAGTGTGGCCCCGGCGCAGTACTTCAAGGAATGATTAAGAAAATTGCACCCTCGACAGGTGCCGAAAACATAGAACTATGTCACGCATAATTGTATACCAGCTACTACCCCGCCTATTCGGCAACAGCAACACCGGCTGCATAGCAGGCGGAACCATTGAACAGAACGGATGTGGGAAATTCAACGACATAACCCCCAAAGCCCTTCGCGCAATACGCAACCTGGGCATCACCCACGTGTGGTACACAGGAGTCATTGAACACACCACCCGCACCGATTACAGCAAATACGGCATAGAGAGCACACACCCTGCCACCGTAAAAGGCGAGGCCGGCTCACCCTACGCCATCAAGGACTATTACGACAACGACCCCGACCTCGCAGTAAATGTCGACAAACGCCGCGAAGAGTTCCGCGCACTCATTGAGCGCACCCACAAGGCAGGGATGAAGGTAATTATGGACTTCATTCCCAACCACGTGGCACGCCACTACAAGAGTGACAACCGCCCTGCGGGCACATACGATTTCGGAGAGTTCGACGACAAGAACGCATTCTTTGTGGGGCACAACAATTTCTACTATCTGGGCGAACAATCATACGGCTGCAACATCGATGCCACCGACTGTGCCGCCGAGCCCTACAACGAAAACCCTTTGCGTGCAACCGGCAACGATTGTTTCGGAAGCCCCTCGCGCAACGACTGGTACGACACTGTGAAACTGAACTACGGCATCGACTACCGTTCGGGCAACCGCCAGTTCAGCCCCGTGCCAAATACCTGGGTGAAGATGCTCAAAATTCTGCAATATTGGGCAGCGCAAGGTGTCGACGGTTTCCGCTGCGACATGATTGAGATGACACCGGTGGAGTTCTGGCAATGGGCAGTACCCAAAATAAAGGAGCAATACAAAGGGATAATATTCATTGGCGAGATTTACCAGCCGCACATATACCGCACGTTCATAAAGAATGGCTGTTTCGACTATCTTTATGACAAAGTGGGACTTTACGACACACTCAAAGGTGTTATGAGCGGCCAGACGGCAGCAGACAACATCACATACACCCTGCAACAGACAGCCGATATACGCGAGAATATGCTCACCTTCCTCGAAAACCACGACGAGCAGCGCATAGCGTCGGACTTCTTCGCCGCAAAGGCCGAAAGAGCCCTTGCAGCCGCCATCGTATCGGTAGCCATCGGCAAGCAACCCTTTATGCTCTATGCAGGCCAGGAACTTGGCGAGCGCGGTATGGACAAAGAGGGTTACAGCGGTGTCGACGGCCGCACCACCATATTCGACTATTGGAGCGTGGACACACTGCGCCGCTGGAAAGGCGACGGCAGCTACACCACCGCCAACCTCACAGCCGAAGAACAGGCCTTGCAAGCCTTCTATGCCAAGCTGCTAACCCTTGCCAACAGCAGCGAAGCATTGCGTGAGGGCGACTTCTACGACCTGCAATATGCCAACCGCGGGTGCGAAGCCTACGGCAGCAACCACACATATTCGTTCCTGCGCGGAAGCAAGAATGAGTTGTTGCTCGTGGTAACCAATTTCAGCAACACCGCACGCGAATGCGAGGTAACCATACCCGAAGAGGCATACGCATACTTCGGCCTGGCAAGCAGCGACAAAAAGACAACAGCCACAGAACTGCTTGGCGGCGAGAAAATGGAGATTATGTTGAACTCTGCCGAGAAGATTTCCGTTAAGATAGAGGCCAACAATGGAGTAATAATAAAATTAGTATAACAATAATGAGAAAGTTCATAATGCTTGTGGCAATCTTCGCCGCAATAATGACAGCAAGCGCACAGACGCAGCTCGACTACAAGACAATAAAAGATATAGTCGACAACGAAAAAGAGTACTACAACGATATTCTCCGCGTATATTTGAACGACGACCCCATGATTCGTGTCGATGACTACGCTCTTGTGTATTACGGTCACTCGTTCACACCCGACTACAAGGGAGCCAACGACGAGAACGAGGAAGCACTCAAAAACCACGCCGCTGCGGGCGATATGCTCAAACAGTACGAAACCGCGAAAAAAATTCTCGAATACAACCCTGTGAGCCTTAACGCCCTCTTCTATGCCTGGCGCGCAGCCGACGAGCTCATAAAGCCCGAAGAGGAGACACAGTCCTATGTAAAGAAATATCTTGGTCTGCTCAATATGATAACCACAATGGGCGACGGCAAGAACAGCACCACCCCCTATCGCGTTATCACTCCCGACGACCAGGACCACATTCTCTATGGCGTGCTCAACGTAAACAACATAGTTTCGCGCAACCTCGAAACAGAATCGCTATGCAACATTGTAACCATTGAACCGACAGAAAAGTTCCAGTCGCGCAAGGTATTCTTCGACGTAAGCCGCTACCTGTCGCACACAGCAAAAGAGAATAAATAAGTTGAAACTGCTGCTGAAAATAATATCCATTGCTATGCTCCTCATTTTTGTGTCGAGCATAGCAATTGTTATATTATATAAGTATATCCCCATACCCGTAACACCGCTTATGCTGGAACGCCGCATAAGCGAAGGCAGCCCGATAAACTACCGCTGGACACCCATCGATAAAATCACCACTGACCTGCCCCTTGCAGTGGTGGCATCGGAAGACAACCTCTTCACCACCCACAACGGTTTCGACTTTGAACAGATACGAATAGCACAGGAAGAGGCACGCAAAGGAAAACGCCTGCGCGGAGCAAGCACCATAAGCCAGCAGACAGCAAAGAATGTATTCCTGTGGAACGGGCGTTCCTGGGTACGAAAGGGACTCGAAGCCTACTTCACCCTGCTCATAGAGGCCATTTGGGGCAAAGAGCGCATAATGGAAGTATACCTCAACTGCATTGAGATGGGCAACGGCATATATGGCGCGGCAGCGGTTGCCGACAAACACTTCGGCACAACACCCGCCAAACTCACACGCGCGCAATGCGCACTCATCGCCGCCACCCTGCCCAACCCTCGCAAATACAGTTCCAAACGCCCATCGAAATATATGCTCCGCCGGCAGAAAGCGATATTAAAGAATATGAAGAACATTGGCCGCGTGAGGTTCGATGAATGAAAGATTGATACAAGTAACAAAACCAACACAACCAATAACAAATGGAAGCACCACAACTCAACGACCATAAACAAAGTTGCGATTCAGCGAGTACAGAAGACAAGTGTGCTTGTGTTATCCGAGCGCGAGCAAGTTTGCCAAAGGCAAGGCGGAGTACCCACCTATGCACACCCGCGATTTCGACGCATCACCAATAGTAATTTACACAAGCGAGGATAATATCGTGTCGCTTGATGTAAAATTGGAGAACGAAACCGTGTGGCTTAGCCGTTCACAATTGTCCATATTATTTGATAGGGATATAAAAACTATTGGCAAGCACATAAACAATGCTCTAAAAGAAGAATTAGAAGGCTTACCAGTTGTCGCAAAATTTGCGACAACTGCCTCTGATGGCAAAATATACCAAGTAGAACACTATAACATTGAAATGATAACCTCCGTCGGTTATCGTGTAAAAAGCAAACGCGGTACACAGTTTCGCATTTGGGCAAACAGAGTGCTTAAAGACTATATTGTGAAAGGATATGCCATAAACGACAAGATAAGAATAGAGCACTATAACGAACTCAAAGATGTTGTCCGCCTGCTTGCACACACTGTACATTCACAGGAAAAACTGACCGATGAACAATCGAAAGGACTTTTCTCGGTTGTAAGCGACTATGTATATGCCCTCGACACACTCGACCGTTACGATTATCAGCAGCTTACGATAGAAAACACCACAAAAGAGGAACGTTTCCACGCAACATACGAGAATGCAATGGAAGCCATCCTGAGCCTCAAAGAAAAATTCGGAGAAAGCAAACTGTTTGCAAACGAAAAAGACAACTCTTTCAAAAGTTCTATCGGGCAGATATACCAGACCTTTGGCGGAGCAGAACTCTACCCCAGCATTGAGGAGAAGGCTGCTATGCTGCTATACCTTGTAACAAAGAACCACTCATTCAGCGACGGAAACAAACGCATAGCCGCAATGCTGTTCCTTTGGTTTATGGAGCGTAACGGCATACTGTACCGCACCGATGGCAGTAAACGAATAGCCGACAACACCCTTGTTGCCTTAACACTTATGATTGCCGAGAGCCGCACCGAAGAGAAAGATATAATGGTAAAAGTAGTTGTAAACCTCATTAACCAACAAAACCAATGACCACCGAAACACCGATACTCAACGACCACAATAAGGCGGAGTACCCGCCTATGCACACCTGCGAGCACATTCTCAACCAGACAATGGTGAGGATGTTCGGGTGCGAGAGAAGCCGTAACGCACACATTGAACGCAAGAAAAGCAAATGCGATTACACGCTCACAAGCGAGCCCACAGCCGGGCAGATAGCCGAGATAGAGAACCGCGTGAACGATGTTATTTCGCAGAACCTCGCCGTGAGTATAGAGTTCTGCACACGCGACAACGTGCCGGCAGGAGTTGACCTGGGGAAATTGCCGGCCGATGCAAGCGACACGCTACGTCTTGTGCGTGTGGGCGACTACGATGTTTGCGCCTGCATTGGCACACACGTGGAGAACACTGCCGAGATTGGGCAATTCAAGATAATAAGCCACACTTGGGAGAACGGTGTTCTACGCCTGCGTTTCAAGCTGTTGCAACAGCCCGCTGCAAAATAAACCTTTAAACAACTTCTTATTTTGAGCAAAATTTCATAACTTCGCGACCGTAAAAAGAGGAAGGCATAAATGTTCAACAAAGAGCAAATAGTTGTAAAGGCAAGGACAAAGGGCACATTGAAAACAATGTGCCACGATATTTTTGCATCCATAAAGGAACTCAACGCTCTTAAAATAACATTCTTCGGCCTGCCCGAAAGCAACCGCGAGTACCTGCTCATAAACCGCGAGCTGCACAACATTGTAAAGGATTACTTCGGTGCACAATCGCCGCTGGTAAGTTTCATTGCGCAGAAGAGCAGTTCCGACACACTCATTGCCGAAGTGACCTACCTTGTCGATACCGATGCCCGCATAACCCACCACAGCCGTTACAAGGTGCTCGAACGCGGTGCCACAAAAGAGCTAATGACCGAAGGCATAATACCGGCTGACATCACAGCAAGCACATTCGAGCAGGCTAGGGAGATATTTATTGCCATCGAGGACATCCTCACAAGCGAGGGGTTCCGCATTAGCGACATCTACCGCCAGTGGAACTACATTGAGGATATAACCATCACCACCGAGGGCAGCCAGAACTACCAGGAGTTCAACGATGCCCGCAGCCTCTTCTATTCCAAAACAAAATGGAGCAACGGCTACCCTGCCGCAACAGGGATAGGCACCAGCCGTGGCGGAATAATGATTGAACTGTATGCAATAAAAGGCTCAACAGCGGCCAACAAGCCCATAGACAACCCCCTGCAAGTGGCTGCGCACAACTACTCGCAAGAGGTTCTCGAAGGCAAGGTTATGAAAGAACTCGCCGAGCGCACCACCCCGAAGTTCGAGCGCGCACGCATACTGGGCAACACAATCTACATATCGGGCACGGCAGCCATAAAGGGAGAGCGCAGCACCGACAGCGATGACACCGTGAGCCAGGCCGACACCACAATGCAGATAATGAACAACCTCATATCAAAGGAGAACATACCCAATCCCTGCAACGGTGCGAAATATGACCTGCTACGCATATATGTCAAGCACGAGGATGCCATCCCAGCCGTAAAGGAGTATATGAACGCGCACTACCCCGCCACCCCCAAACACTACCTTGTGAGCGACATCTGCCGCCCCGAACTGCTTATTGAGATAGAGGGCATTGCCCACACTCTCTAACACCCCTCACGCCACAATCGAAAGTTTAGTTAAAAAAGACCGCAGGGCGAACAACCGCCTGCTCATACTCATTATACACATAAACAACGGCCATAGCGACGGCCGAGCTTTATGTATAACAATTAAAAACCAATTACAATGAGTATGCCAATGAAACGCGGAGCCCAGCAGTGGCTCCCCAGCATTTTCAACGATTTCTTCGGCAGCGACTTTATGAGCCGTGCCGGCAGTACCGCCCCCGCAATCAACGTGTTCGAGACCGAGAAAGAGTATATGGTCGATGTTGCAGCACCCGGTATGAAGAAAGAGGATTTCTGCATCAACCTCAACCCCGACAACGACCTCTGCATAACAATGGAGAAGGGTTGCAACTGCAAGAAAGATGGCGAGGAATGCAAGTGCGACGAAAAGAAGGATGGCGACAAGTGCAAGGACGACAAGTGTTGCGAACACAACGAGAGCAAAGGCCGTTTCCTGCGCCGCGAGTTCTCGTACACCAAGTTCCGCCAGACACTAATACTGCCCGACGATGCCGACACTGCCAACATTAAAGCAAAGGTTCATCACGGAGTGTTGCATATAAACATTCCCAAGAAGGCAGCGAGCCACACCCCGGAGGTGAGCAAGGAGATTACAATTGAGTAAAAAAACGAACAGAAAAGCGTGGAACTCTTGTTTCACGCTTTTCTGTTGGGCCACCGCAACGAGCGCAGATACTCCTTGCGTTCAGGGGTTATGCGAAGGCTTTCCACACTCTTCTGTATAGCCTTGTTATGCACCTCGCGCGGCAGCAGCCTCTGCTCTATGTAAGGCAAGGCACTCTCCCATTGCTTCACCAACGCGAAACTGAAATACCACGCAACAGCCATCTTCACATAATACTCGGTTGCAGGCACACGGGCAACATCGTTCAGCATAGTCTTGTCGAAATCGGCATCAAGGAAGTATGTCATCGATGCTACAATACCATAACGGCGCACATACTCCTGCTCGCTGCCAAGCCATTTGCGCACATAAGGATACACAAAGGCCGCATTGCCGGCAAAGGCACGCGGACGCAGTTGGTCGCACACCGCCCAATTATCTACGAAAGGCAAGAAGCTGTCGACAAGGGCAAGCACTTCGCCCACAGGCTGTTTCAGCAGCGACAGCAGCAAACTATGCAGGAGATTCTCCTCGAAATAGCGGTGAGGCAGTTGTGCCATAAAGGCTTGCGCCGAACCATTGCGCAACATCTCACGAGCTAGAGAACGCAGTTGCGGAGTGCGCACGCCTATTATGCGGCTACGCTCCACGGTGGGCAGCAGTTTTGCCGTGAAAATGGCAAATGCGGCATCGCTCATATCTTTCAAACAGGAAACAACCATATTCAAACAGTTTTAGTAAAGCGAAGATAGGAATAATCGGGATACAATAACAAAAAATAGACAATTAACCGCCATTAAGAATAAAATTATTACATTTGTTCATAAAGAACAAAACCGAAAAACAGATGCTCAAAAAACTATTCGGGTTCGAAAAGGGAACCCATAACCTGCGCACCGAAATAATGGCAGGTGCAACAACTTTTCTCACAATGGCCTACATTCTGGCTGTACAACCAAGCATTATGGAGAATGCCGGTATGGATAAAGGCGCAGTGTTCACCGCAACAGCGCTCATAAGCGCATTTGCCACGCTGCTTATGGCACTGTATGCCAAGTTGCCCTTTGCGCTTGCTCCAGCTATGGGACCCAACGCCTTTTTTGCCTTCACCATTTGCATAGTAATGGGATACTCCTGGCAATTTGCGCTCACCGCGGTGCTTTTGGAGGGACTCATTTTCATATTACTCACAATAACAAACTTGCGTGAAAAGATACTGAACGCCATTCCCGAATGTATAAAGAATGCCATTGGAGCCGGTATAGGACTTTTTATAGCGTTTATCGGTCTGCAAAGCGCAGGTGTTGTGGTAAACAGCGATGCCACCCTTGTGGAACTCGGTGACATCACAAGCGGCCCGGCATTACTATGCATTATAGGCCTGCTTATAACATCTATTCTTATAGTGCGCAAGGTTTCGGGTTCGCTGCTCATTGGCATAATCGCCACCACACTCATAGGCATCCCATTGGGTATAACGCAGTTCAACGGAGTGTTCGACACCCCGCCCTCGATAACTCCCATACTCTTCAAGTTCGACTTTGCACAAGTGCTCACAAAGGACATGGTCATCACTGTATTCATACTGCTCTTTGTGGATATGTTCGACACCATAGGTACCCTCATTGGTATAGCCACCCACGCAAATATGTTCGACAAGAACGGCAAGCTGCCCTGGATAAAAAAGGCCTTTGCCGTGGATGCGATAGGCACAACTGCGGGTGCTATGATGGGTTGCAGCACCGTAACCACTTATGTTGAGAGCGCATCGGGCGTGCAACAGGGCGGCCGCACAGGTGTCACCGCATTCACAACCGCAGTATGTTTCCTTCTGGCAGTGTTCTTCGCCCCGTTCTTTATGTCGGTGCCGGCGGCTGCAACAGCACCGGTTATGATTATCGTGGGTGTTATGATGATGGCCTCGTTCAAGAAGATTGAGATTTTCGATTACAGCGAATCGATACCGGCATTCATTTGCGTGATATTTATGCCTCTCTCCTACTCCATCTCCAACGGTATTATGCTTGGCATAATAAGCTACGTTATAATAAACCTTGCCAATTGCAAATGGCAGAGAGTGAGCATTGGAAGCATCATTCTTGCAGTTCTGTTCATACTCAAATTCTTTGTATAAATAATATAAGGTTTCACATACGTTTTACCCCCCCGACCGAGCCCTTCGGCCGGGGGATGTTCATTTATTGCGAGAATTTGAGGACAGAAGAACAGAATAGTGTGTTTGAAAGACAAAAGAAGATAAGCTCAGTAGCAAAAAGGTGTGGGCACTCACTATATACGATACTAAACATTCTTGCTTTTGACTTCTCGGTGTTATTTGTCGGTTATTCTCTCATTGGAAATATATCTTTGACGTTCTTTGTCGCGCAAAGAACCAAACGCCCGGCACGCGAGAAAAATCAGTCGCTCGGTTCTTTGTTCACGTCGCCCAAAGGCGAACCCTCTGTCGAACCTCCCTTGCCGTGTTTATCTTTCTCACATTTGCAGGGTGCTGTGGGACTAAATGTAATTTAATAGACAATGCTTGCAGCAATTAGTCGCACGTAGTGCGGGATGCGAACAGCAAGCATTGTCAACTTATGTCAAACATTCTCGCTTCGCGCAACCTCGGCTGCATTCGCTTTGCGTGCAAGTAAACTTTCACTCGCTCATTTGCACGAGCTTTCGCACTATCTCCTGCAAATGCTCGGATAAACACTGTGATTTTAACGGTGCCGGTTTCTTTTTAGAATTACCATTGCAGGAGATAATTCGTTATACAAAGGGCAGCGTGAGGGAGCACAACTTATTAAAGAATCAATTTGTCCACACTAAATTTCTACTGAACCGTTTTACCCCACCGACCGAACCAGAACTGCACCCAAAAGAAAACAAAAAAACGGCTCCCTTGCGGGAGCCGTTCATCTGTAACGTCAATAATTCATTAAGCGTTAACCGATGCCATGTGAGCGATAAGATCGAGAACCTTGTTAGAGTAACCAATCTCATTGTCGTACCAAGAAACAACCTTAACGAAAGTATCTGTCAAAGCGATACCTGCTTTTGCGTCGAAGATTGAAGTACGTGTGTCGCCCAAGAAGTCAGAAGAAACAACAGCGTCCTCTGTGTAACCGAGGATACCCTTCAACTCGCCCTCTGAAGCCTCTTTCATAGCAGCGCAAATCTCTGCATATGTAGCGGGTTTAGCCAAGTTAACTGTGAGGTCAACAACAGAAACGTCCAATGTGGGAACGCGCATAGCCATACCTGTCAACTTGCCGTTCAAAGCGGGGATAACCTTACCCACAGCCTTTGCAGCACCTGTTGAAGAAGGAATGATGTTGCCGGCAGCAGCACGACCACCTCTCCAATCCTTCAAAGAAGGACCGTCAACTGTCTTCTGAGTAGCAGTTGTAGAGTGAACAGTTGTCATCAAACCATCGGTGATACCGAACTTGTCGTTCAAAACCTTAGCGATGGGAGCAAGACAGTTAGTTGTACAAGAAGCGTTAGAAACGAACTGTGTACCGGGAACATAAGTCTTCTCGTTAACACCGCAAACGAACATAGGAGTATCGTCCTTTGAAGGAGCCGACATAACTACGTATTTAGCACCGGCGTTGATGTGAGCCTGAGCTTTGTCTTTTGACAAGAAAAGACCGGTAGACTCAACAACGTACTCAGCACCTACTGCATCCCAAGCGAGTTCGTTAGGATCCTTGCAAGCTGTTACGCGGATAGCCTTACCGTTAACGATAAGTTTGCTGTTCTCGATGTCAGCCTCGATAGTACCATCAAAGATACCGTGCATTGTGTCATATTTGAGCATATAAGCCAAATAATCTACGGGGCAGAGGTCGTTAATACCTACAATCTCGATGTCGCTTCTTTTCATAGCGGCACGGAAAACGAAACGGCCGATACGGCCAAAACCGTTAATACCTACTTTTGTCATAATTACTTTTATTTATTAAAAGGTGAAAAAATAAAGTCATTTAACCGCAGTTACAATATTCGGCCGTACTGCAAGCTGCCATAAGCAACATTGCCAATGCTAAAAAACATATAATTTTTACACATTTCATAATACGCCCTTTTAAACTGCGATGCAAATTTAAGAAAATGTTTTTATATTCGAAACAACAAATCTTCATTATTTAAATAATTTTTTAAATATTTCTGCAACTTTTTGCCCTCACAAGGAGAATTCAACGCAAAAAACCCACAAACGGTGCAAAACGGCAAGATACGGCAGGGATTAAAAGTGTTTTGTTACAAAAAATATTGCCGTAAAATATGTTATTTTTTTTAAAAAATATCTATCTTTGCAACGCTCATCGCGAGGGCAAGCCCCGCGACAAGCAAACAAACCGTAAATTATTAACTTAAAATAGAAACACACAATTATGGCAAAGAGTTCTTTCCTGCAAGATTTCAAAGCATTTGCGATGAAAGGTAATGTAATCGATATGGCTGTCGGTGTTATCATCGGTAGTGCATTCGGTAAAATCGTAACATCGTTGGTTAACGACATAATTATGCCTCCCATTGGTTACGCCATCGGCGGTATGGATTTCAAGGATTTGAAATATGTACTCGAATCGGAGATTGTTGAGGGCGAGGAGAAAATAATTTCGGCTATCAACTATGGCAACTTCATACAGAATGTAGTTGACTTCCTCATCATTGCAATCTCAATCTTTGTTGTTATACGCGTTATCACCAAGCTCACAACAAAGAAAAAAACCGAGGAGCCCGCTCCCGAGCCTGCACCCGCTCCCGCACCCGAGCCCAGTGCCGAAGAGAAACTGCTTACCGAAATACGCGACCTCTTGAAAGAGAAAAAATAACACACGTACATAAAAAACGAGCGAACGCACTTCGCTCGTTTTTTTGTTCGCGCAAGCCCCGCCCTATCCGTACCGCAAGGCGACAACCCGATTGCGCCTTCAACCACAAGCGACATTTATGGGGATTCCAAACAGTTTCTATAAAATTATTGACAAATTAACGAAGAACAGGCACGTAAGTAAAGCAAAATACACTATCTTCGCAACATAAAATTTAAGGAACAAACAATACAAAACAAAAAAAGAATATGAAACAGGATATGATTGTCATTCTGGACCTCGGCAGCCACGAAAACACCGTACTTGCACGAGCTATCCGCGCACTGGGAGTTTACAGCGAGATATACCCCCACGACATTACCGCCCAGGAGCTTAAAGCACTCCCCAATGTTAAGGGCGTAATAATAAACGGTGGCCCCAACAACGTAATTGACGGAACAGCCATCGACGTTAACCCCGAAATATACAACGCCGGTTTCCCCGTAATGGCAGCCGGCCACGACAAAGCCCTCTGCGACATTAAACTTCCCCAAATAACCAACGACGTGGAAGCCACAAAAGAGGCTGTCAAATCATTTGTTTTCGACACCTGCAAGGCCGAGACAAACTGGAATATGACAAACTTCGTAAACGACCAGGTGGAGCTCATACGCCGCCAGGTGGGCGACAAGAAGGTACTCCTCGCCCTGTCGGGAGGCGTCGACAGCTCAGTAGTGGCAGCACTCCTTCTCAAAGCCATCGGCAACAACCTCGTATGCGTTCACGTAAACCACGGCCTTATGCGTAAAGGCGAGTCGGAAGCAGTTATCGACGTGTTCAGAAAGCAGCTCCGCGCCAACCTTGTATATGTCGACGCAACCGACCGTTTCCTCGGCAAGCTCGAAGGCGTTGCCGACCCCGAAGAGAAACGTAAAATCATCGGCGGCGAGTTCATACGCGTATTCGAGGAAGAGGCACGCAAGCTCGATGGCATCGACTTCCTGGGACAAGGCACCATCTACCCCGACATTGTGGAGAGCGGTACCAAGACAGCCAAGATGGTGAAATCGCACCACAACGTTGGCGGTCTCCCCGACGACCTCAAATTCGAACTCGTTGAGCCCATACGCCAGCTCTTCAAAGACGAAGTACGCGCCTGCGGTTTGGAACTCGGCCTCCCCTACGATATGGTATACCGCCAGCCCTTCCCCGGCCCCGGCTTGGGTGTTCGCTGCCTGGGAGCCATAACACGCGACCGCTTGGAAGCACTTCGCGAGTCCGACGCTATTCTGCGTGAGGAGTTCAAGATTGCCGGCCTCGACAAGAAAGTATGGCAATACTTCACCGTGGTACCCGACTTCAAGTCGGTGGGTGTGCGCAACAACGCCCGCTCCTACGACTGGCCCGTGATAATACGCGCCGTGAACACAGTGGATGCAATGACCGCCACCATTGAGCAAATAGACTGGCCCATCCTTATGAAGATAACAGACCGCATCCTGGCCGAAGTGCCCACAGTGAACCGCGTCTGCTACGATATGTCACCCAAACCCAACGCCACTATTGAGTGGGAATAATTTTTGCCTCAAAAAAGGCAAAAATTATCGACAAGGCGAGTAGCAAAAGGTCGCACGTTGCACCGATGTAATTGGTGCCGTGCGGATTGCGAATAACGAGCCTTGTCAATGATAAAAAGAAAAATAAGTTCGGAAAATTTTCCGAACTTATTTTTTTATTACGACTACCGAGCTAATCGCAGAGCCATAGGTCACGCGAAGTGCCGTAAGGTGGCACCGCGTGGGTGGCGTTTGCGAAGCAACAACGATTGGTTCAATTATCGCAAAGCGATGATAGAGGCCATTGTTTAGCAATGGTCACGCGCGGCATAGCCAAAGGTTATGCCGCGTGGGTTGCGATTGTCAAAGACAAAAACAATGGACTCAATGGGATGGCCCCAAAGGGGACAAACATTTTAATACAAAAATGGCCTATATAGAAATTGTAGCAGTTAGTCGCGTGTAGCACTGACGAAGATAGTGCCACGCGGGGTGCGCTTGCCACAGGCAACAACGATTGGTTCAATTATCGCAAAGCGATGATAGAGGCCATTGTTTAGCAATGGTCACGCGCAGCATAGCCAAAGGTTATGCCGCGTGGGTTGCGTTTGTCTAAGACAAAAACAATGGACTCAATGGGATGGCCCCAAAGGGGACAACACTTTACTATAAAGACAACCTACATAGTATTTTGATTGTTTACGATAAATTTATCTCATATTTTTAGAAACTATTAAAAATTTACCTATCTTCGCATTGTGTTCGGGCAACCGAGTACAAGACATTTGAAAATTTGCTCAATCGCCTCTGAATCACCACCTCGGAAAATGAACGAGCAACAGATTACAAACGTTGAGAGTTTACGCAATAGGCGTAGGCTACTCTCATAGTTTGTAATGGTTTGTGGTGAACCAAGAGGCGTATGACGAGGGTCTGCGCTTTTCTTTTTTATAGTTAAGCGTAAAATATACAAGCAACTTAATGTTTAACTATAATAATAAAAGACTATGAATGCAAAAGTACAAGAGTTCATCGACAAGATGATGGAAAAACAAAAAGAAGAAGAACTTAAACAAAGAGAAGAGTTCCTTATTTCACTTGGGCTAATAGATGAAGAAAAGACCAAACGTGGAATAGTATATCTAGATATTTGGGACGGTACAAAAGATTGTAAATTTGATAATGAGAAAAACAAATACTACAAAGAGAGTTTTGTACCAGCAGCAATAGAAGTAACAGATGAAGAATATCAAGAAATATTGAAATATGCTCCACTTATCACAAGAGAAAAAGAGCAAAAAGCTGAAGCGACTAAAAGTTCATTGGAAAAGACAATAGAGATAATTGGTATAATATTGGTAATCATTAGTGTTATCGAAATCTTTATGATGATTGGAGATTTAAGCAACTGTTCATCTGATTCAATCGCTTATCAGCAACTAACAGCAAACATAGGAGTGCGTTCTGTACAATGTTTGTATCTCCCACTAATCCTTGGTTTTGCAAAAGTGGTTGGTGCGGCAGAAAAATATCTAAAGTCGTAAAAAACTGCGTTTTTTACGACTACAGAGCAACCTTTTGAGCAGTTAGTCGCGTGCAGCAACCTCCCACCCCTCAGTCACTACGTGACAGAGCCCTTCGGGACTCCTTTGGGAACATGAATGTTCCGTCGTCGCAAGCAGTGCTGTGGCTTCGCACTGCCCCCTCGGGCAGAGGAGCAGTTATAGTGCCACGCGGGGTGCGAATAACGAGCCTTGTCAATGATAAAAACCATACAATAAACAACTTACAACCACTTCAACATTTCATTATGTTGAGGCGGTTGCTCTTTACATATATTTTCCACAGGAGAGGCGAACCCCGTTGCAAGCATAATGGTAACTGTTCTTGCAGAAATGGCGAACATAGAGCGTTCCAACATAGTTTATCGCCTTAATAGTGGCAGAGAAAGTTATATTGCAAGTGGTGGCAAGTTAGGTCGCAAGAAAGGTTCTGTAAAGTCCACAGAACAGAAGAAAGAGGAATACAAAGAGGTTATATCACTCTTAAAGCGTGGTTACTCTGTACGAAACACAGCAAAGTTTTGACAATGCCAACTTATTGCATCCCGCGCAGTATCAAATTCTGCGATACTACGCGCGACTAACTGCTGTTGGCATTATCGAAGCGAAGCTTTGTTTTCATGAACCCACTACCGCTCGGCAAAGTAAATACATTTCCTTTACACTCGCTTAATCGTGGTTTTCCAATGTTAGTGTTAGCACAGTGCAAAGAGTAAAGAGAGAGTTTTCATTATAAAAAAGGGAGCATCATTGTGCCCCCTAATGCCGTTAATCTATGGCTTGGAGTTCGCAAAACTCCTCGATTTATGGCAAGCCAAAAATCAGCGTTTAATTTTATCCACTATCAAACCTCCTATTACAGAAGCTATTATTGATAGTAGGAATTCCATAAGATTAAACATATTGCAAATATAAGGAATTTAAATTTGCTCCACAAACACTTTACAAGCATTAACATTAGAGTTAAATTTATTCAATATTAAATATTAAAACAGTAAACAATAAAAGTTCTTATTGTTAAAATCTGGCCTTGATAGTTATTCCTGTCAAAATAATAACTAATAATCTCATAGAGCAAAATAGCAAGATTATCACTATTAAAAGAGTAAAAGAGAGTTCTGTATTTAATTTGATTTTTGTTTATTTGTTATTGCTCCTGGCGAAGCCGGTAGCAATAACTGTATTTATGAATATCACTTGATTAAATGAATATAAATAAGTAACTTTGTGCATTAAAACATAGCACGATGAATATTTGGAACACAATATGCAAAGACATATTAGATAAGAAGACAAAGCAAGCAACTGAAAAGGAATATCAAGAACTTGTCTATACACACTTTCGTTATTTATTAGGTTGGCACTGCGAGCGTGTGGAAAACCAATATCAATTAAGAGTTGGCAGTACAGTAAACTATGTATATCCTGACATTGTATTTTTCAAGAACGACTGTCCTTTATTCGTTATTGAAATGAAAAAGCCCAACCACATTCAAAACAAAGAAGAAATAGTACAACTTTTCTCATATATGAAATTACTACCAGTCCAGTTTGGTATATATATAGGAGAACATATAGAATTGTTTTATTATGAGTTTGGCAAAGAACCTATAAGCGTATTGGAAATTGACTTCGTAGAAAACTCTAAAAATGGTAAAAACTTTATTGAACTTTTCAAACAAGAAAATTTCAATGCCGAACAACTTACTAATTTTTGCATTGCACAAATAGCAAAACAAGAAAAGCAAAATGAGATAAACGAGTTTATCAACGAACTTACAACAGAAAAAGGCAAGCAATTATTTATTGAATTGTTAAACACAAAATTGATAAGCGAGGGGTATAGTACAGAGGATATTGAAAAAATCACAAATGAAATAGAAATCAATATTATTCGTAAAAAACAATTACGAATACAACAACAGATACAAGATACTCCATTGACAAAACAACATACTATAACAAAGAATAAACATTTAGACCATACTCACTACAGACTTAATGGATATGGCAACTATGGTAAAGGTCGTTTAGCATTATCCATAGTACAGTTGTTTTTAAGAAATAACCCTCAACTTACTTATTATGAAATTGTAAATGCAATTCCATTTGGTATAGAAAAGTATTCGGAAATACAAAAACGAAAAGAAAACTCAAATGACTTATCCAAAGACACTCGTTGGTTTGAAAATGATTTAATGACAAGTGCAGACGGCATAAGTTTTGCTTTTACAACACAAATTGGTCGTCATAATATTGGAGCAATTATAGATTTTGCCACTTCACAAGGATATACAGTAGAACCTATCAAATAATCACTTCGACACCAGTTCTTGACACAATTACCCCCCTTCAAAACACAAAATCCCAATCAAAAAACCAATAATTTCCCCGCAAGAAGAGCATTCCTCTTGCGGGGAAATTTATTTTGCGCCACCAAACTCGCCATTCAACAACCAAAGGCAACGTCAGCACGCTAACCACCCTGTTATTTTTTGGCAAAAATATTGAAAAAATAAAAAGATGTATTAATTTTGCCATATATTATGTAATATGCCTAAATTATAACTATTAACCTTTAATAATTTACACAATGAAAAAAACGTTATTTTTAATGTTTGCCCTCTTGTGCACAGTTGTGCAAGGATGGAGTGCAGACAAGGTAACAGACTTGTCGCAGTTGAACGACGACGAGGTCTATACCATCAGGAGTGAGAGAGCGTTTCTTCTTTACAGCGACAACCTCACCGAGAAATTAGCAACCAGCACAGGTAGCAGCGTGGGCAGTGTGACATACAGCCTAACCGACCCTAAATTGCAGTTCAAAATTGTAAAGAACGGCAGCAACTATTATCTGTTCAGCGTAGGTGCAAACAAGTATGTAGGCAATGGGGGAACATACGAAACAACCCCCTCGACAGTGTTTACAATTACAAATAGTGGCAATTCCGATTACCCCTGAAAGCTCGGTCTTGGCAGCAATTACCTTAACTCACAAATTCCCAACCAGACAGCAGAAGGTATTATGGTAAATGGTTGGTCGACAACCGATGCCGGCAACAGATACTACATTGAGCTCGCCATCCCCGAGGACAAGACCTACTCCATTAAGGTTTTGGGAACAAGCGATGCAACAGCCGGAATCACATACGCCGACAATGAATACACCGATGGTGGCACAATCGCAACAAAAGATGTCATCAGCACTGCCGATGTTAAGGCAAAGGAAGTAGATGGCACAATCCCTGTTGTGAGCATCGATGGCACAAACATCTATGTAAGTTACTTTGCCGACGATACAAAGTTCTACACAATACAGAACGGTAAAGGCGGATACGTAAGTTTGGACCCCGCATATATGAGCGGAACAGCAATGAACCTGAACAACAGCGACGCACCCAACAGCAACAAGGGATTGTGGGCTTTTGTGGAGCAAAGCAGCAATGTATATAAGGTCTACAACTACTCCACCGGCCTTTCAAAGGTGGTAGGTATGACCGGCAGCGAGGCCGACGCACGTACCACAATGGTTGACCCCAACACAACAGCATATACAATAACATTCACCGGGCAACTCGAATTCGGTACAGGCGAGCCTTCGTACATTAAACAGAACGGCACCAACAGCCAATACTGGAACCACCGCAACGGCTATCTTGCATTGTGGAACAGTACGGGTGCCATTGGCGACACAGGAAGCAAGTTCTTCCTCGTTGAAGCCGACTATGCCGACTACCCCGATGAATACATACACGAAATTTCAAACATCACCGGTGTGAGCTCGTTCACCCCACAGAACCCCAACACATTGTGGTACACCACATCGGCCGAGGCTACCGGCGTTGACTATCCCTGGATGGAATATGCACTCCCCCTGGGTAACGGCGAGCTTGGCTGTATGGTATTCGGCGGTGTATTCCACGAAGAACTCCAATTTAACGAAAAGACTTTGTGGAGCGGCCCCTCAAACGTTGTGGGCGCAGGTGGCGGTAACCGCACATTCATGAACTTCGGTTCAGTTATCATCACCAACAAAGACGAAGCCATTCAAAACGGAGTAACCGACTATGTACGTTACCTCGACATTGAGGAGGGTATTGCAGGAGTTGAGTTCAAGAATGGCAACGGTACAAAACAGACACGCAAATACTTTGCATCGGCACCCGACCAGGTGATTGCCGGTAAGATTACAGCAGAAGGTGCCGACAAGCTGAACCTCGGCTTTAAGGTAGAACCCGGTACCGGTATCGGAGCAAGCGATGTCACATATGAAAACGGTATGGCAGTATTCACCGGTGCAATGACATCGGTAAACTACGCCGCACGCCTGCACGTTGTTGCCGACGAGGGTGCCACCATAACATCGACAAAGAAAGGCATCACCGTTGAGAATGCCACAGAGGTTACATTCTACCTGAAAGGCGCAACAAACTTCAACGGCGATATGAATGTTGTGGATAACTACTTCACAAGCGAGACTCCTGCCGAAGTAAACGACCGCACAAAATCGGTTGTGGATGCAGCTGTTGCCAAAGGTTTTGACGCTATTGAGACAGCACACATCGATGACTTCACCAACATTACAAAGAGAATGACATTCGACCTCGGCTTGCAGACCCCCACAGTCGATACAAAAACACTCATCGACAACTACTACCCCAACAACCCCAATGCAAGCAGCACAGCCAATGACCACCTCTTCTTGGAGCAACTCTACTTCCACTATGGCCGTTACCTCGCTATAAGCTCGAACCGTAAGCCCATTGCAGCCCCCAACAACCTGCAAGGTATATGGAACGACCGTGGCACCGACTCGCCCTGGAACTCCGACATACACACCAACATTAATATACAGATGAACTACTGGCCCACAGAGATTACCAACCTTTCCGACCTCCACAAGCCTTTCGTGAACTTCATCATCCGTGGTGCAAAGAGTGCCGGTTGGAAAAATGTGGGTACACAATACAACGATGGTTACGGCTGGAGCGTGCTCACCGAGACTTCACTCTACAACAGTATGAGTACCTGGGGCGCCAACTACCTTGTTGCCAACGTGTGGTACACCAGCCACTTGTGGACACACTACCGTTACACACAGGATAAGGAGTTCCTTGCACAGGCATTCCCCGTAATGTGGGACGCAGCGAAATTCTGGTTCCACCGCCTCATTGAGGACCGTGGTTTCGACAGCACAACCGACGAGCAAGAGCGCGTAAGGAATTATACCCCCGCATATAGCTTTGCACCCGACGGCACATATGTTGCACCCGACGAGTTTAGTGCCGAGCAGCACGACAACGAAAAGGAGGATGGTACAGCACACGCACAGCAGATGATTACATACCTCTTCCAGAACATTGCCGATGCAATTGAAATTCTTGGAGTAGAGAACACCGGACTCACACAAGAGGATATCGACAAGCTCAACCACTATCTCGAAAAGACCGACAGCGGCCTCCACACCGAAACATATACAGGCAGCTGGGGCAGCACATACAATGGCGTGAAAACCGGTGACAAACTGCTTCGCGAGTGGAAATACTCACCCTTCGACATTTCGAACGACAGAGGACACCGCCACATGTCGCACATGATGGCACTCTTCCCCTTGGACCAGATTACTCCCGAAAGCGAATACTTCACACCCGCAGTAAACTCACTCAAACTGCGCGGCGATGCTGCTACCGGTTGGTCAATGGGCTGGAAAGTCAACCTCTGGGCACGCGCACAGGATGGTGACCACGCACACATCATCATAAAGAACGCGCTCAAACACTCAACTTCTTACGGTACTAACGCCGGTGCAGGAGGTATATACTACAACCTGTTCGACAGCCACGCTCCGTTCCAGATTGACGGTAACTTCGGCGTATGCTCCGGTATTGCCGAAATGCTTATGCAAAGCGCACACGGTTACATAAACGTACTCCCCGCCCTTCCCTCTGTATGGAGCCAGACAGGTAAGGTCACAGGTATGAAAGCCATTGGTAACTTCACTGTTGACTTCAACTGGCAGGCCGGCAAATGCCAGAAAATATCAATCGTGAGCAACGCCGGTGCAGAGCTTCGTGTACGTTGCGCACTCGGAGCAATGGAGATTGAAAAAGCAACCATCACCGTTAATGGTGTCGAAATTTCGGCAACCATCGACGAGAGCGGAACAGCCACAATCCCCTGCGTAAAAGACGACATTGTTGAGATTGACTTTACAAAAGAGACCGGCATCGCACCTATAATGGGCGAAAGCAATAAAGACCTTGAAAGCGATGCAACCATATACGACATTTATGGTCGTCGCATCTACAACCCCGCTCCCGGACAAATATACATCCAGAACGGTGTGAAAAGAGTTTCAAAGTAACTCGGCCAACAACCTGACAATAACGCAGCACCTTTTCACGGTGCTGCGTTATTTTTTTGGTGGCGCACACCGGTGCGCCCCTACAATTCATTGCGGTTTGTTTTGCCATTGCCGTAGGGGCAGACCGATGTGTCTGCCCGGTTTTTCAATGCCAGTCTGTTTTCATCTCCTCTGTCCTTCGGACAGCCCCTCTTGATTTCAAACAAGAGGGGCACTATGTTCATATTAACAAGAAACAGGTAAATAAAAAGTATTTAGCGCTCATCTTGACAAGAGGAGCTCCCCGCAGGGGTGAGGAGATCGTTTTTTTGCTCTGTCAATGTTTTCGGGCGCACACACCGGTGCGCCCCTACAATTCATTACGGTTTGTTTTGACATTGCCGTAGGGGCAGACCGATGTGTCTGCCCAGATTCTCATTGCAGTGAAAAAAACAAAGTAAAGGTTATTCTCTGCCACTGTAAAAAATATTGAAGTAAACTTCATATTTCTCGCTCGTTTGGTGCTATTTGCGATAAACCGCGAATATAGTCTGCACTCGCTGTAAAAAATATTGAAGTAAACTTCATATTTCTTGCTCGTTTGATGCTATATTTGCACAGAATGAAGAAATACGCGATATACATATTCATTATACTTGTAACCCTGCTTGGTGCCGACCGGGTACAGGGAGCAAACTGTTGCACCCAGGAGGCAACGCAGCAGAATGTATACCGCGAATGCTACAACGAAGATGCGATAGAGAGGCTTGCCACCATACTCGATGCGAGCAGCCTCGCCCTGCCCCAAAACATTGCAGTAACGGGCAACAAGCATAACAGCCACAACTACGGAAAAACAGGAAACGGCAACGGGCGATACACCGCAAGTGCCGAATGCAACACTGTTCAACAACAACGTATCGGCCATAACAGAGGCATCGTCGCCACAGGCGTAAAGAGAGGTAAGGAGTATTACATATACGCCCTGCGGCAAATTCTTATTTAGCGGAACTCATATATATCACACAAAGAACATTTACAGCACGAGCGGCCGGTACCACCCTGCCCTTTGTGCCATAACACCGTGTATGAAAAAGGTGGTGTTGCGCCAAGCGACACCCACCGACAAACAGTTATATATAAATTCCAACAAAATGAATACAGAACCCGATAAAAGTTTTTTAAAAGAGCATAATATTTCAACCCGTAGAATTTTCCCATACTCATCGCTTGTGTGCATAGCAGCAGGTGCAATTCTCTTCGCCACACAGATAATGCTGTCGGGCAACGATGATAAAAGGATGCCCCTCCTGCTCATTGCCTTTCTGCTTGTAGTAATAGGCGTGGTGAAAATATTTCTCGGTGGCCGACGATATGTCTACAACAAGAGCAACGAAATAATGAACGAGGAAGTTCTCTACTTTGAACAAACGCAGAAAGATGTTGTAGAGAACAGATTGCAGAACGGCGAGTTCGCCCATTTGCGCAACTCGGCAATCAACAACTTCAACCTTTCGTTGATGGTGGAGCTCTACACTACCAAAAGTGGCAGTGTGGCAATGTACAGGATTTACAAGTACATCCCATACGAATTTGAGCCTATTGGCGAAATGCAGTTCTACCAAAAAGGGGAATAAATCTTTTTTAATCAATAACCGTACATTATCCAAGAAAGAGGATGGCGCTTGTGCCATCCTCTTTTTCGCATTGCCTTGCTTAAAGTACCGATGTGTCTGCCCGAATGTTTGCCTTGCTTGCGTATTTTGGGCGCACACGCCGGTGCGTTTCTACATTTCGTTTTTTTTTGTGTCTTATTGCCCTTGCCGTAGGGGCAGACCGATGTGTCTGCCCGAATGTTTGCCTTGCTTGGGGAACCGCTTACAGTGGATGATAAGTGGGGCACCCTACTATTGTTCACAAGATGAAGCAGGGGCGGCATATCTGAATATCTTATAACCGCAATTCATATACCCACGTGCCGCATAAAACCCTTTTTGTTTAAAATCGGAAATCCATCGGCTACCATTCCACATCTGTATATGCCCCCATATGTGCCCATCGACAGCAGGAAATACTGCGATATCCCCTGCCTGTGGAGTATAACGTGTACTGTCTACCTCAATGAAACCATATTGTGGCAACAGCCAGGAATAGGCATATGCAGGCAATATATATATGGGACAACCGGCAACCTGCATTGCACGCATCACGTACCAGGCGCAACAATTCTTCGATTTTGGCTCCGCATTTTGTGTTATGTATTTTACCGCAATACCTGTGTTGTAATGGCAATATGGCATAACCAGTGGAGCAAGCAATGGGATTGAGATTGCCAACACAAGAACAGCTATGCAGAATATTTTAAATATTTTCATTATTCATCAAAATAAAAAGTTTCATCACCTCTATTCCTAATTTCAGCATTATAATTATGGCTTGTGTATGGAATTAGTGTCATTACATCACTTATTATATTATACGCATCATTATTATTAAATATTTCATATATACCATTTATAAAATTACCTTGTTTATAATTTGGTGCTTGAAATTTTATAGCAACATCACTTGCCAAAGTTGCACATGTATTTGTTTCACTATATTTTTTACGAGTTCTATCATTCGCTAATTTCAATATATATTTTTCAGCGGCTTTTGTATCAATATGCGATAATACTGTAACTTCTAAATCACCCGCATTTGCAGATGGCAATTTATTTTTTATTCGTTTAATATACTCTTTAAGACTCTCACCCATTATTTTATTAGGAATAATTGTTCGCCTAAAATTACCATAATTTTCGATATATGCACCTACCAAATAAGTATTTTTTTCCACTTGATAATTATATCTTCCATATTCATAGTACTTTGTATTACCAAATTTATCAATCAATATAATGGCACTATGCCCAACAGGAATTTTCTTTTCTGAGAGCGAACTTTTATCCCATAAATTACCAACTATTCCACTGAAAGTATTTTTACTATGATTTATGTAATTTGGATAATGCAAATATAATATTATCCCGGAATAGTCATTATTGTTTTGGACATTATTAACTTTTGATTGAATAAGATTGCCACTAATCTTACCACTATTAAAATTTACATTTTGAGAAAACATACTTTTTTTAAAGCAAAAATAATCCTTAATACAAGTTATAAGGTTGTCATATTGCTTAATTTATCACGCAGGTTACAAATGCCAAATCTAATACTGTATTAACCACGTCTTGCCTTATAGTTGCAACTCACAGCCGAACCTTACCCCTTGTTTCGTTTCCCAATTTTAAGTAATTTTGCAAGCGAAAGAAACGTTCCGCACCAATGAAATACATTATACAATTTGAAATAATCCTGGCAATATCGCTCGTGGGCGAACTGCTCAACAGGCTCATCCCACTGCCCATCCCTGCCAGCATATACGGTATGATAATGCTCTTCACAGCCCTGTGCACGGGAGTCATAAAGCTCTCAATGGTGAGAGAGGCCGGCAAGAGCCTCATATACCTTATGCCGCTTATGTTTGTATCGCCCGCGGTGGGGTTGCTGGAAAACTGGCCGGTAATGAAGGAGTTTCTTGTTGCAATAATAGTAATATCGCTTGTGAGCACACTGGCAGTAATGGCTGTAACGGGGCACATTACACAATTCATCATTAGCAGAAAAGGAAAGGAGGGAAAGGAATGAAAGAGTTGTTCACCGGCTCACTTTTCTTTGGGGGCGCATTAAGCATAGGGATGTACGCCATTGGGTTGTTCATAAAGAAGAAATGTTCATTTTTCCTCTTCAACCCCGTGCTCATTGCCATCACGGGCACAATAGCCACACTGCTCATTCTGGATATCGATTATGCCACATACAACAGCGGTGCCAAGTACATCACCTACCTGCTTACACCGGCAACGGTGGCCCTTGCCATCCCGCTTTACGAACAGGTGAGCCTGCTGCGCAAGAACTTCACCGCCATTATGGTGGGCATAGCGTCGGGTGTGTTGGCTAGTTTCTGCTCAATCTTTGCACTTGCACTGCTTTTCGCACTTAACCACACACAATATGTTACGCTATTGCCCAAATCCATTACCACTGCCATTGGGATTGGGCTGTCGCAGGAACTCAACGGCTATGTGGCAATCACCGTGTCGGCAATCATCATCACGGGGCTCTTCGGCAACATTGCAGCCGATCTCCTTTGCCGCCTCTTCGGCATCAAGCACCCTGTGGCAAAGGGTATTTCGATAGGCACCGCCACGCACGTTATGGGCACGGCAAAGGCTATGGAGATGGGCGAGATTGAGGGAGCTATGAGCAGTCTTTCGGTTGCCGTTGCCGGGTTTATGACTGTGGGCGCAGCCATCTTTTTCGAGCACCTCATATAAAAAAGTTGCATAAGTGAAAGATTATTCATATTTTAGCCGAAACAAAAACAGCCAATCATTATGATTATTGCAGTAGACTTCGACGGAACCATTGTGGAACATTGTTACCCCGAAATAGGCAAGGAGATACCCTTTGCCACCACAACGCTTAAAATGCTCATTGCGGATCGCCACCAACTCATTCTGTGGACAGTGCGCCGCGGCGAGCTGTTGCAGGCCGCTGTCGACTGGTGCAAAGAGCGAGGCGTGGAGTTTTATGCCGTAAACAAAAACTTCCCCGAAGAGGTCGTGGAGAACGATGGCTGCTACAACAAGGTAAATGCCGAACTATTTATCGACGACCGTAACCTGGGCGGCCTGCCCGATTGGGGCAAGATATACCAGATTATAAAGGAAAACAAGAGCTGGGACGAGATATACAACGGCTCCTCGGCCGAAAAGAGCCTGCCCAAGAAAAAGAAAAGCTGGTTCGGGTGGTAAAACAATAAAAATGAGCGGTTTCTGGCGCAGGAACTGCTCTTTTTTGTCGCTCAAACACCGATAAAAGAGCACAAAAGAAGAAAAATCGCTCTTTTTTTTGAAAAAAATATCTGCATCGCTATTGTTTTATATTTTTTATATCTATATTTGCGCAAACGGCAATACGCTGTACAACCAAATGAAGAAATACTATCTATACACAACAGCCTCCCGAGGTACCACCATAGGCATCACTATCGGTGGCACTTGTTGTTGTACATCTACCGGTACTACCCGTTAGGGGTAGGGATAGTATTTTTGTTTCTGCGTGAAACATATTTTTCAGCAACATTTTTTACAACAACGGCAAACAACCTTAAAGGCTTTGCCACACTAAAAAAGAGTTCATCGACCGAAGATGAATTCAGCGATGTTTAAATACATCGAATAAGGAAAGTTTCCAAGCCGGAGCATTTCCAACATAGAAAACAATTAAGAGCTATACGCACAACAAGAGAAGGACTATATGAAACATATAATAATATTAGGCGACGGAATGGCCGACTGGCCTGTTGAAGAGTTAGGTGGGAAGACACTGCTGCAAGCAGCCAACACACCATATATGGACAAACTGGCCAAGATGGGCCGCAACGGAAAACTCATCACCGTAGCCCCCGGGTTCCACCCCGGCAGTGAGGTTGCCAATATGTCGGTACTCGGCTACAACCTCCCCAAAGTGTACGAAGGACGCGGTCCCCTGGAAGCAGCCAGCATAGGCATTGAGCTTGCCAACGGAGAATTTGCACTGCGCTGCAACATTGTGTGCATCGAGGGCGACACACTCAAAAACCACTCGTCGGGCCACATAACGACCGAAGAAGCCGACATTCTTGTAAAATACCTGCAAGAGAAACTCGGCAACGAGCGCATACACTTCCACACCGGCGTGCAATACCGCCACCTGCTTGTCATTAAAGGCGGCGACAAACGCATAAGCTGCACACCGCCCCACGACATCCCCGGCAAGGAGTTCCGCCCCTATCTTGTGAAAGCCGACGTACCCGAAGCCGAGGAGACAGCTGCCCTCATAAACGAACTAATATTCAAGTCGCAGGAACTGCTAAAAGAGCACCCCTTGAACAAACAACGCGCAAGCGAGGGAAAGGACCCGGCCAACAGCATATGGCCCTGGGGAGGCGGTTATCGCCCAAAAATGGAGCCCCTGAGCGAAAAGTTCCCGCAAGTGAAAAGCGGTTCGGTAATATCGGCCGTCGACCTCATACGCGGTATCGGGCACTATGCAGGCCTCAAAGTATTGGAGGTCGAAGGTGCCACCGGACTCTACAACACCAATTATGAAAACAAGGCAAACGCCCTGCTCCAAGCATTGAAGAACGACGACTTTGTATATCTGCACATCGAGGCAAGCGACGAAGCCGGACACGAAGGCGACATAGCACTTAAAATAAAGACAATAGAAAACCTCGACAGCCGTGCCGTGGGCCCCATCTACGAAGCGGTGAAGGAGTGGAACGAACCGGTAGCCATAGCTGTGCTCCCCGACCACCCCACCCCCTGCAAATACCGCACCCACACCGCCGAGCCCGTGCCGTTCCTTATATGGTACCCCGGCATAACCCCCGACAGCGTGGAGACATTCGACGAGATTGCAGCCGAACAAGGCAGCTACGGCCTTATGAAAGAAGACGAGTTCATAAAGGCATTCATGCAGGAATAAACCAACAATAAACAACCCACAAGAAGACAATATACCATGAAATATTATAGCACAAACAAGATAGTGAGCGAAGTGAGCCTCGAAGAGGCAGTGATAAAAGGACTCGCCGCCGACAAGGGCCTTTATATGCCCAACAAGATAAAGAAACTGCCCGCCGAGTTCTTCGAGAACATCGACAAGATGAGTTTCCAGGAGATGTCCTTCCGTGTAGCCGAAGCCTTCTTCGGCGAGGACATACCCGCCGACGACCTCAAAGCCATCGTATATGACACACTCTCGTTCGACACGCCCGTGGTACACGTCAACGACAACATATACTCACTCGAACTCTTCCACGGCCCCACCCTCGCATTCAAGGATGTTGGCGGCCGCTTTATGGCACGCCTCCTGGGCTACTTTGTAAAGAACAGCAACGACAAGCGTGTAAACGTGCTTGTAGCAACATCGGGCGACACCGGCAGCGCAGTGGCCAACGGTTTCCTGGGTGTCGATGGCGTACACGTATACGTACTCTACCCCAAAGGCAAAGTGAGCGAGATACAAGAGAAACAGTTCACCACACTGGGGCGCAACATCACCGCGCTCGAAATAGAAGGCTGTTTCGATGACTGCCAGGCACTTGTGAAACGCGCCTTCCTCGACGAAGAGCTAAACAACACAATGTTCCTCACAAGCGCAAACTCCATAAACCTTGCACGCTTCCTCCCGCAGTCGTTCTACTATTTCCACGCCTATGCACAGTTGAAGAAGATGGGCAAAGCCGACAATGTGGTCATTTCGGTTCCCAGCGGAAACTTCGGCAACATCACAGCCGGCCTTTTCGCACAGGAGATGGGGCTCCCCATCAAACGCTTCATAGCAGCCAACAACAGCAACGACATCTTCTACCACTACCTGCGCACCGGCAACTTCGAACCCAAAGCATCGGTATGCACCATTGCCAACGCAATGGACGTGGGTAACCCCAGCAACTTCGCCCGCATACTCGACCTCTACGGCTACAACCACGCCAATATATGCAACCACATATCGGGCGAGACATACAACGACCGACAGATTGCCAATGGCGTGAAGGAAACCTGGGAGAAACACCAATACCTGCTCGACCCCCACGGAGCCTGCGGCTACCTCGCATTGAAGGACCAGCTGCAAGCCGACGAAACCGGAGTATTCTTGGAAACAGCACACCCCGCCAAGTTCAAGGATACAATCGACAACATACTGGGTGCCGACATTGAGATCCCCCTCCCCTTGCAGGAATTTATGAAGGGAACAAAAAAGACCGTGCCCATGAGCAAAGAGTTCGACGACCTCAAAAATTTCCTCACAAAAGAGATGCTCTACACGCGAGAAACATTCTATTGACAAACAGGGGAGCATCCTTTTGCTCTAATAATCAAAAGGATGCCCCAAAATGCAAAAAATGATATAAAATTTTCGCCAAAAAGATTTGCGAAGTAAAAATAAAATCGTACCTTTGCAACGCTTTAAGGCACAAGAGTTGCGCTGTTAGCTCAGTTGGTAGAGCAATTGACTCTTAATCAATGGGTCCAGGGTTCGAGTCCCTGACGGCGTACAAAGGTCACTCCAAAAGAGTGACCTTTTCTTTTGCTCTACTTTTGGGCAAAAAAATGGCTCAACTATATTTACCTGATTACACACAAAATCTTTGCCAAAATAAAGATTTACAGGCAGTTTGCTATTGACATTAGTTTTATATGATTATTTGGCAGAGTGCGTGACAAATTAACAATAAATACTCCGACATTATAGCCGGAGTATTACATAAAAGAGATATTCTTATTTACTATTTTTTTTCGCCTCTTGGTTTAATTGCTTAATGGTATCCAAGTATGCCTGTTCCACAGGCGAGAGAGTGCGTAACTCATATTTGCGATATTCGCTCTCTGCCTTTGACATAGCTCTCGAATGACTTACCTTGCCTGCACCCGACAACAACTGCTCACCTGTTGAAGAAAGAATATTGTCGAGCTGCTGTATATAATCGCTCATATACATTGGGCGATGCTTCATTGCCTGAATTTCGGCAAAGTCGAAATATCCCGAAACAAGATTATTAAGAATTTTCAGTTCATCTTCTTTCAAATAATTCTTTGCAATCTTAGCATCGGCAAGCGTGGGGTGCTCCCCCTTGAAAGTTGTCAATCCCATAAAAGGCTGCTCTGCATCAGCACGTTCATAAATAACCTCGGCTGCGGTATGGCCGTGAGCTGCAAAGTGTAACTTATTCTGCACAATTTTGAAGAACTCTATTGAAAGGTCGCATCGCGGGTCGTAATCGACAGCCGTAGCATAAAGGTCAAGCACCTGGCGATACATAACCTTTTCCGATGAACGGATATCCCTTATACGGTCGAGCAACTCTTTCCAATAGTTACCACCGCCCAACTGTTTCAGGCGTTCATCGTCCATTGTAAAGCCCTTTATAATATACTCCTTCAATCGCTCTGTGGCCCATTGGCGGAAACGGGTTGCAGTAACTGAACGCACACGATAACCAAGCGAAAGAATCATATCGAGGTTATAGTGATCCACTTCACGCTCCACTTTACGAGTACCCTCAATTTGAACTGTTCGGAATTTCCGAACAGTTGCTTCGCGAGAAAGTTCATTATCCTCGTATATATGCTTAATATGCTCACTTACATTTGATTTGCTCGTTTTGTATAGTTCACAAAGTTGCTGCTGTGACAACCACATTGTCTCCTCGTTATACACCACATCGAGGTGTACTTTGCCATCCTCGCTTTGATAGATTACTATATTATTAGTGGGATTATTCATAAAACTTATTTTATAGAAACCCTTTTGTATGAGGCTAAACTACTTCTATAAATCTTCAAATCTCTTTTTATCAGCTTCAGCAAGAGTATGATACTCTTTTTCTTTTTCCTCGTCTTCTGTATTTTTTGCCAATTCCCTATAACATTCTGCACGATATTTGTACGCTTCCTTAATATCACTTTTTATAGATAAAGCATTAGAAAATTCAGAAATAGCCTCTGAATATTTTCCCATTGCTTTATATATTTCACCTTTTGTTATAAAAAACACAGGATTTGATGCATCCAAAGTAATACATCTATTAATATCATCTAATGCTTCATTGAGTTTTCCTAAAGTTATATACAAATCAGCTCTATTATTATATGTAGTCGCTTTATTAGGGTCTATTTCTTGCGCTCTATTATAATCAGACATTGAACCAATATAATCTTTCTGTTCTTTTTTAAGGACGCCTCTATTATTATATACGGTAATATCTTTTGGATTCAGTACTAATGCTTCATTAAAATCTTCTAAAGCGCCATTTACATCACCAATATTTTGTTTTATAAGAGCACGATTATTATAAACTTCTGGTAATTTGGCAATAGCTATTATTTTGGTATATAATTCAATGGCTTTATTAGGGTCTTTTTCATGCTCTATGATAGCCTCAGCAAATAGTTTACTTATATGTGCCTTTCTGGCAGCTCGTTTAGCATTCTCCTCACTCTTCTCTATTTTCTGCTTTAATACGGTAACTGTTTCTTTAAGATCTCTAACCTCTTCTAATGACTCCTTAGCAGAATTTGAATCAACATTTGCAGATTCTGCATCTTTCCTTACTGCACTAACTTTACCTTCAAGTACTAATAATTTCTTTTTATAAGCTTTATTTTGTGTCCAATTAAGCAATAATGGGGCAGCAATACCAAGTATAGCTGTGAGTGCACCAATTATAATGCTTAATATTGTCATCCAATTAGACATATTGGAATTCATTTCTGCAACTTTATCCCTTACATCATCACGATATAACGCAATTTCACTCTCCATTTTTTGGAGTTGGTCTTTGAGAACTTTATTTTCCTCCTGCAACAGTAAAAACTGTTTTTCTGTATTTGTTTCTAATGCTTGCACCTTTTCAGCTATAGTCTCTACACTACTCGCAGATGGTTTCTTTACTGTTTGTGCAAAAGTACTTACACAAAAGATAAGCATTATTGTCGCTATATGTATGCGTGCAGTTTTCATAGTTTACTGAATTATAATATTCTTCTTACGGTCTCTTTACTATGTGCATTGAATATTTGGTCGAAGTTGTCTGCTACATTGTCTGTTGCTATCGAGCGATCACACATTACAAAGCAGTATGGTTTCTCTTTTGCTATAGCAGTGATTACAGACTCGTTTATATCCTTGTCGAAACAAGCAATCAAATAACCGTCTTCAACAACAAACACCTTCTTTCCCTGTATCTCTCGCTCCTCTATCTTGTTCGAAAGAGGCAAGTTACATTCGGGTAAAACTTGGAATAGCAAGTCTTCGGGAGTACGCTCATCCTACAAAAATAAATAAAATTTATTTTATTTCCATTTTAAGAGCCAGATATTTATTAAAAACTACCCATATATTCCACCTATTCTCCTCCCCTCCGCAAATGCTCCTAAAACAGTGCCTGTTCATAGGCCGGATTTACCGTTTCACTTATCAACAAAACCGTCTTGGAACTTCAATTGTTAATTGCCACCCCATTAAAGTATTTCTCTTTTTTGTCAATTACGCAACCTACCCGGTGCAAGCGTGCACTACATTTGCAGCAAAAAAAATGAAAAAGAAGATTACATTCAGCAAATCGGGGGCAAGGAGTGCAAAGAGAGCCGAAGCGAGGTGTATTTCACAGGCACTGCGAATGCTGTTCGCCACAACGCAAGCAGTTTACGACAGCGGGAGCAACCGCTACTCGCTCAATGGGTTAAGTGATATCAGCGAGGAGGAGATGATTGAGATATACAGCCGTAAAGAGGCGATTGACGGGCTCGACCTGTGGCAGGTGCTGCGCAATAGTTCCATAAGGACCATTGTTCCTTGCGAGAAGGAGGTGGGGCTGCGTCTTAAAAACCGCCCGTTGAAAGGGTATTACAGTTTTGCCGACAGCCTGTTGGAGGTGCTTAAATTCAGTCACAGGCAGACACTCGACACCACCGATGTGAAAGAGCTTCTGCCGGTAGAAAGCCTCAACGGCACGTTCTGCCAATGCAGGTGCCTACACACCGTTTACCCTATGGATCTCTCGGCGGTAGATAGCATCAGTTACGTAACGTTCAAGGGATGCACCGCTTTGAAAGAGTTGCGCCTGTACGGGTTGAGGAGTTCGCTCAACCTGTCGATGGTGCCGTTGTTGACTTACGCCTCCTTGCTCTACATTGTGAGCAATGCGGGCGACACAACCGGCATAAACATCACCTTGAACCCCGCCACATACAAGTACCTTACAGGGTTGGAAGTACCCGGCAGTTCCATTGGCGGCACAAGTGAGGAGTGGCAGGTTCTCCACCGCAACGCGCGGTTAAAAGGTTTTACATTCGGCACATCGGGAACTGTTGCCTATGTAAAGGAGAAGACTTTGCACATAGACCGTGGTGTCTATGACAAGAATATATTGACCATAAACGACACCTCGTCGTGCAGCATAAGCGACAAGACTTTGGTTTTCTGCTGACAAATTTGTCACAAGGGTGCCCCGTTTGCAAAAACGGGGTGCTCTTCATTTTTGAAACGGTTGAAAAAATGCTTTCGACTGCACCGGTTCTGTTGCATAGTGCGAGGATTTATTAGATAAATTAACTAAAAACCGCTCTCATATAACGGGGAAATGGGTAATTTTGCACCCCGAAACACCTTGCCATTTACTATGATAATATTCTTTCTTCTTCTGCCGTTGCTCTACCTTGCCGGCAACATCTACATATACTGCAAACTATGGAGAGCAACCAAAAGGCTGAACACAATAACAAGAACAATACTCACACTGCTCTTTTGGGCAACCGCAGCATCGCTGTTTCTATCCATTGGCCTGCGCGACAATGAGGAGCTGCCGCAAGCGTTATCGCGCATAATGTTCCGTGGCGGTTCGCTGTGGATTGTATTCATAATATTCACGGCACTCATCTCGTTGGTACTTGACACTGCCCGCCGCCTGTTCCCCACATTCAGGTGCAACCTTGCACACGCAACGGCAATATCCGTAGCCCTGCTCTGTTACGGGCACTACAACTACCGCAACCCGCAGATTGTACCGCTTGGAATTGAGATTGACAAGCCGATGGAGGGGAATATGAAAATTGCTGTGGTGAGCGACCTGCACCTGGGACACGGCACCGGGAAAGGGATGCTGCAACGCATTGTGGAGTTGATAAACAAACAGAAGCCCGATTTAATTCTCATAGCGGGCGACCTCATAGACAATAGCGTAAAGCCCGTTATTGCCGCAGAGTTGCACGAAGAGTTACAGCAACTGCACGCCCCAATGGGAATATACATGACACCGGGAAACCACGAATACATAAGCGGTTACGAGGAGTGCCTGAAATTTATCGGGAAGACTCCTATTAAGATGTTGCGCGACACCATTGTTGCCCTCCCCAACGGTGTTCAGCTGTTGCTGCGCGACGATGCCGCCAACCGCGGGAGAATGAGTATTGAAGAATTCTACTCAAAAGCCGACAGTACCCGTCCCACCATACTCGTTGACCACATTCCCTACGACCTTGCCGGGAAGAACAGTTTAGGCATTGACTTGCAATTGAGCGGGCACACCCATCACGGACAGGTGTGGCCTGGCAACTACATAACCGATTATCTCTATGAGCAGAGCCACGGATACCGCAAATGGAGCCACTCGCACATATGGGTATCGAGCGGAGTATCGCTGTGGGGGCCGCCCGTGCGCCTGGGCACAAAGGGCGACATTGCCATCATAACGCTTAAAGGGCAAGATAAGCAAGAAGCGAGAGGTGCAGAATGAGGAAGAGCGGCAACAGAATGGTAAATAGCCGCTTCTTTGTTTTGTGACGGAATATATACACGGCTGCCAACGCGCCGGCACTGCCGCCTGCAAGAGCCAATGCAAGCAGTGTCTTTTCGGGTACTCGCATAGCATTGCGCATAGCATTGAGTTTGTCAATGCCATAGAGGATGAATGCAATAATATTTATTGCTATAATACAGTACTCCATAAATATATTCCCCTTTGCAAATGTCCGTATCCATTGCACAAGCCACAGGGCAGAGCTATGCCCCACCCTGTATGGCATTACCGTATTCCCAGGGGCGCACACGCCGGTGACACCCCTGGAAACTACAAAAGCGGCCCTGTTCCTTAACCGCAGTGGAAATAGCGGTTAACCAGTTTGAGCATCTCCTCCTGGTTGTTCTCAATCTCGCTGCGCAATGTCTTGTCGCCGTAAGAGCGCAGGCGTTTTATTATGCCGTCAATCATTGCTGGGCTGAACACGTTGTACTTCTCAAAGGCAGCGCGCTGTGCTTGCAAGCAGTCGGCCGAAACCTCGCAGCTGTCGGGCAGCTGTGCAAGCCCTTTGAGCTTCTCCTCGTTCTCCTTCTGGTGGATATTCACGTTGACGTATGTCTTTTCGGCAATTTCAATAGCATTGTCGAGTTCGAAACCGTAGCGGCAAGCCACAGCAAGGCCGGCGATGAGCTGGTAGATGTCGGCCGAGCCATCGGGCGAACGCATCTCCACGGTCTGCTTTTGTGTAGTATCGTAATTGCTGTCGGCCTCCAACGGGTTGGCAATGCGGCACATATCGCTCTTTGCGGCCCAGCCGAGGGGTACACGTACAAGCACCGAGCGGTTACGGTCGCCCCAGCAGATGTTTGTGGGAGCCTCCTGATGAGGTACCAGACGGAAGTACGATGTGGGGTTGGTGTTGCCGAACGCGGTAATAGAGGGAGCAAGTTCCATCATTCCGGCAATGGCCTTGCGTGCCGTGGGCGAGAGAACGCCGTCGGCAAGCATCTGGTTGGCACCATCCTTCACTATGCGCATATGCACGTGCAGGCCCGAACCGGCCTTTCCGGCTGTTATTTTGGGGGCGAAGGTTATGTCGTAGCCCAGGCGATAGGCAAGGTTGCGTATAATCCATTTTGCAATCATAAGCTGGTCGGCAGCATCGCAGGCATTCACAGGAAGGAACTCAATCTCGTTCTGCTCATATATGAGGTTGTCGATGGTGAAGTTGCCCACCTCGGAGTGACCATATTTTATCTGACCGCCGGCCTGTGCAATGTAGGCCATACACTGTGTGCGGAACTCGTTGAATTTTGCATAGGGAGCCGACTCGTGGTAACCCTTCTGGTCGGTTGCGGGGAACACGCCTTCGTCGGGGGCAATCACATAGTATTCAAGTTCGCCCATCGCCTGAAACTCCATACCGGTGACATCGTTGAACGCCTTGCAGGCCTTGCGCAAGGTGTTTTCGGGCGAGCTCTCCAAAGGCTCGCCATCCTTGTTGAAATAGGAGCAGAGCATCGAGAGTGTGGGTATTTCGGCAAAGGGGTCGAGGAAGGCGGTGCTGAAACGGGGCAGCACATAAAGGTCGCTGCTGCCGGCCTCGATGAAGGGGAAGAGGCTCGAACCGTCGACACGCTCGCCGCAGGTGAGGATTGCGTCGAGATAGGCCTCGTTGTTTATCACAAAATTAAGAGTCTTCAACCTGCCGTCGCCTGCGGGGTACATAAAGTTCACCATTCTTATTCCGTTCTCCTTTATGTAACGCACGATGTCGGCTTTTGTAAACTGGCTGCAAGGCTTGCCAAGATAGGCAACCACCTTATTGGGGTTCATTTCAAGTTCTTTGTTCATAATATCTTTTACTTTCTATCTTCAAAAAAAGGTTACAAGGTGGCTTCACCGGCCACGAGCGCAAAAATAAGAATTTTATCGGTTATATAAAGAGGAGATTATAATTTCTTTCAAAAAAAATGCACATCGGTGCAAATCGCGCTGTCATAAGAGAAAATCGGCAGCCACAACCACTGCACAACGGTGCAGGTTCTCCTTTGCAACCGCAGACTGCATTGCCGTTTCAATGGGCTGCCCGCAAGGAGTAGCGGCATACACCCCGGCAAAGCCCGCCGAACACAACTCTTCGCACTCAACGACAGAGCCGCCCACTGCAACAACGGGGACACCGCAGGCACGGGCCGCACGCAACACACCGCAAGGTGCCTTCCCCATCATTGTCTGACGGTCTATGCGCCCCTCGCCCGTTACGACGAGAGAGGCATCGGCTATAACCGATGTAAAAGAGAGAGCATCGAGCACCATTGACACGCCCGGCACAAGACGTGCGCCCAGCATAGCCAAAAAGGCGGCACCCAGGCCACCGGCGGCACCGGCACCGGGTATCTGTGCCACATCGCGCCCTGTAAAATCCCTGACTGCCGCGGCATAGTTGCGCAAACCGCTGTCGAGTTTCTGCACCATAGCCTCGTCGGCTCCCTTCTGCGGTGCATACACAAAGGCCGCACCGTTCTCGCCATAAAGCGGATTATCGACATCGCAAGCAACAATGAATTCGCTATCGCGCAGAGCTGTGTGGACTTTTGCGGCATCTATCCGCGCAATAGAACCCAGGATGTTCCCACCACCCTGCAATTCAGCACCATTCTTGTCGAGAAAGCGGTAACCGAGAGCACGCAACATACCCACGCCGCCATCGTTGGTGGCACTGCCGCCTATGCCCACGAGAAATTTGCGGCAGCCGCGCTCCAAGGCATCGGCAATGAGCTCGCCTGTACCGTATGTTGTAGCGAGCCACGGGTTGCGCTCATGCGGTACCAGCAGAGTGAGCCCGCTTGCAGCGGCCATTTCCACCACGGCACACCCACCCCCTCGACAACGCCGTAACGGGCACTTACAGAAGTGCCCAACGGGCCCTGCACGCACTTTTGTATATACTCGCCGCGAAGGGCTCCCACAAGCGTTTCGAGAGTGCCTTCACCACCGTCGGCAATGGGCAGCGCAACAACCTGCACACCGGGCACCGCGGAACGCAACCCGGAAGCAAAGGCCTCAGCGACCTCGCGCGACGCAAGCGACCCCTTGAAGGAGTCGAACGCAAGCACAATCTTCTTTCCCTTTTCACACATCAGGCAAACAATCTTTCTTAACTGCCGGCGAAGTTATAAAAAAATCCACTCCCGACAATAAAAAGCGCGCACAGGCTGTGGAAAAAGAAAATTTGCCGCTTTGATTGCAAAAGAGTATTTTTGCACACGGACAAGCAAGAAACGATATGAAAGGAAAAGTTGTGAACATAACAGAAAAGTCGGGGCTCATACTCGAAGGCGGAGGTATGCGCGGTGTATTCACCAGTGGCGTGCTCGATAATCTTATGGACCGCGGCATACGTTTCCCCTACACAGTGGGCGTGAGCGCAGGAGCCTGCAACGGCCTTTCATATATGTCGGGGCAACGCGGCAGGGCCAAGTACAGCAACATCGACCTGCTTGCCAAGTACAACTACATTGGGTTCAGGCACCTGTTGCTCAAAGGGTGCATAATGGACTTCAAGCTGCTCTTCTACACCTTCCCGCAGGAGATTATCCCGTATGACTACAAGGCATATTCCGAGTGCAGCGAACTGTTTGAGATGGTTACCACAAGCTGCAAGAGCGGCAAGGCCTGTTACTATGACGAAAAGGAGAATCCCGAACGAATAATAGACATCGTGAAAGCATCGAGCAGCCTCCCGTATGTAACCCCCATTGCCTATGTCGACGGCGAACCAATGCTCGACGGAGGCATCGCCGACTCCATTCCTCTGTTGCGTGCCCGTTCGCAGGGATACACCAACAATGTGGTGGTGCTCACCCGCAACAAAGGCTACCGCAAGCCCGACAAACGTACCAGGGTACCCTTCTTCTGCTACCGCAAGTACCCCGAACTGCGCGAGGCCATACGCAGCCGCAACGAGATGTACAACAAGCAGATTTCTCTTGTGGAGGAACTGGAAGAGAGAGGGGAACTTACCGTATTGCGCCCCGAAAGTCCCATAACGGTGGACCGCATGGAACGCGACACTGCCAAACTGCTCGCTCTTTACGAAGAGGGTTACAACACAGCTGCCGGTATTGATTTCAGCACCGGCAAGTGAGCGCACTATCTTTTACCACGGTTAATCACATATATGCCGGTCATTGCAAGCAGGGCTGCAAAGAGATATTTCCAATAGAAAGGTTCGGCAAGGCAAAGACACGATGTCACTGCCCCCACAACAGGTATAAGGGAGTTGAAAATAGCCACCTTGCCCACAGGGTTGCAACTTATGAGTTTGTTGTAAAGCATAAATCCCATTGCCGATATACCGACCAGCAAAGCCAGAATACCCACACCCGCAGGAGTTATTACAGGCAATGAGGCACCCGCGAAAAGGCTCGGAACAACCAGCATCACACCACCTATGGCAAGGCTGTAACCCGTGGCCACAAAGACATCGGCACGCTTGCCAAGCCCACGGGTGAGCACACCCGAAAAGGCCGAGCACAAGGCATTGAGCACAATCATACCATCGCCTAGGAAGGTGAATGAGCCACTGTCGCCACCGCCCATATTAAGTGCCAGCACGCCGGCAAAGCCCAAAAGACAACCCATTATCTTGCGCACCGTGAGCTTGTCGCTCTTGAAGAAGAGACAGGCAAGCAGCACCAGCAGGAACACGCCCAACGAGTTGAGGATGGCTGCACGCGCTCCGGCGCTGTGCGACAGACCTATGTAAAAGAAAGCGTAATGCAGGGCTGTATTCAGGAAAGCATAAAAGGAGATATACCGCCAGCCATCGGAGCGCAACATTGCAAAATTGCGGTGCGTCGCACGGGCAATGGCAAGCACAATGAGCCCTGCAAGCATAAACCTAACGCCTGCAAAAAGCATCTTTTCGGCCGTCATCTGCGGCTGAATATCGAACTCGGCAAACCCCAGCTTTATCAGCGGGTAGGCCCAGCCCCACGCTGTCGCTGCCAGCAAAGCAAAGAAAGCAACCCACAGCGGGCGTTCGAATATACTCTTCTTTTCGGTTATCTCTTCCATAAAAACATTCAAAGGCGCATCACGTGCCGTAACTCCGCAAAAGTAGCAATAAAACCCCAAACGGACACAATCGCCGCACGAAAAACTACGCAAGAGAGGCGTGCAGCACAGAATATACCCGAAGAAAAAAACTATGTCTGCACAAAAAGCAAATAAAGAATTTGTATTTTAATAAAGAATATTTAACTTTGCGACATTGGGAATTGTATATTTCCACGCAAAGCCTCCCTTACCCGTGAAAGGAGCGATGCTTGAATTTTTATGAATATTATTTACAACCAATAAAAACTTAACTAAAATGAAAATCCTATTAACTGGCGGTGCAGGTTTCATTGGAAGCCACACCTTGATTGAGCTCACCGAGGCCGGTCACGAGGCTGTTGTAGTTGACAACCTTGACAACTCTTCTCCCATTTCACTGAAACGTGTTGCCAAAATCATTGGCAAGGAAGTTCCCTTCTACAAGGTAGATATCCGCGACCGCGAAGGCTTGCAGAAAGTATTCGACGAGCACAAGTTCGATGCTTGTATCCACTTTGCCGGCTTGAAGGCTGTGGGCGAGAGCTGCGCAAAACCTCTTGAATATTACGAGAACAATATGAACGGCACATTCGTGCTTGTTGACGTAATGCGCAAGAACGGTTGCAAGAATATGATTTTCTCTTCAAGTGCCACAGTATATGGCGACCCCGCAATAATCCCCATTACCGAGGAGTGCCCCAAAGGCCACTGCACAAACCCCTATGGACAGACAAAATCGATGCTCGAAGAGGTGCTTATGGATATACAGAAGGCCGATAACGAGTGGAACATCGTTCTTCTTCGCTACTTCAACCCCATTGGCGCACACAAGAGCGGCACCATAGGCGAGAACCCCAACGGTATTCCCAACAACCTTATGCCTTACATTACACAGACAGCTGTGGGCAAACGTGCCGAGCTTGGCGTATTCGGTGACGATTACGACACACACGACGGTACAGGTGTACGCGACTACATTCACGTTGTCGACCTCGCACGCGCTCACGTTGCAGCATTGAAAGCTATTGTTGCCAACAAGGGTATCGCAATCTACAACATCGGTACAGGCCACGGCTATTCGGTATTGGATGTTGTAAAGGCATTTGAGAAAGCCAACGGTGTTCCCGTTCCCTATGCTATCAAGCCCCGCCGTCCGGGTGACATCGCAACCTGCTACTGCAACCCCGCAAAAGCCGAGGCAGAGCTTGGCTGGAAGGCTGAATTCGGTATCGAGGAGATGTGCCGCGACAGCTGGAACTGGCAGAAGAACAACCCCAATGGTTTTGAGGAATAAAGAAACCCATACCATACAACAAAAAAACGGGAGCAACCGCGGTTGCTCCCGTTTTTTGTATTGCAGACGATAGATAGCACACCCCACAACCCTCTATTAGGACAAGAAGCAACAAGAAGAGAAGTCGGGTTTGCAGTGAATAACCACAAATTGCAACAGAAGAGCAATGTTAAGCTTGTTGTAAATGCCTCACATTTAAAGGCCGTGCCGGCGGAGCTATACACCGGCAGCAAACACAGCCTCAATATCCGCCAACTCCTCGGCGGTGAAAGGCGGGCTTTGCAATGCCATAAGATTCTTCTGTAATTGCGCCACCGAGCTGGCACCAACGATAACACTTGTTATCCTTTCATCACATAGAATCCAGGCAAGTGACATTTCGGCCAGTGTCTGCCCGCGACGGAGTGCAATGGCACCGAGAGCCTTTATCTGCTGCAAGCGTTCCTGGGTAAGAGCCTCCTTTTTAAGATGGCCGCCGTGGGCTATGCGCGAATCGGCGGGAATGCCGGCAAGGTAGCGACCGGCAAGCAAACCTTGCGCCAACGGAGAAAAGACAATGAAGCCGGCACCATTCTCCACCGCCTGATCCATTACACCCATCGCTTGCGGCTCACGGTCTATAAGATTGTAACGCCCCTGATATATGAGACACGGAATATCGTGTGCAGCCAGATAATCGTAAGCAACACCGGCAGCCTCTTTGGGCCACCGCGAAATACCCACATAAAGTGCCTTTCCCCTGCGCACAATATCGACCAATGCCTGCAAAGTCTCTTCGAGCGGCGTAGCGGGGTCGTAACGATGACTGTAAAAGAGGTCGACATATTCCAGATTCATACGTTGCAGGCTCTGGTCGAGGCTTGCCATCATATTCTTGCGTGAACCCCAACTGCCGTATGGCCCCGGCCACATATCGTATCCGGCCTTGGTAGAAATGAAAAGCTCATCGCGATAAGGTTGCAGGGAACTCTTCATTATCCTGCCCAAGGTCTTTTCGGCCGAACCGGGCGAAGGACCATAATTATTGGCAAGGTCAAAGTGACACACTCCGTGGTCGAATGCATAATGCACCATATCACGGGCATTGTCGAATGAATCGACATCACCGAAATTGTGCCAGAAACCAAGAGATATTTCGGGCAACAGAATGCCGCTTTTACCGCAACGGCGGTATTTCATTCCATTGTCATAACGCTGCGGCGAGGGGGTATATTCCCGGTTGGTCATATTATTCTCTATTTTATTTTGAAGTTCCACTGCAATAAAACGTGTGGAGAAACAAAAATAGAGATTACGAACGGGTTTTGCAATAGTTGCCGGCACATGTTTTACATACTAGGCACCTTCTTTAACATTGTTTTGCAGTAATCCATATGCGGGAAGATTCTATTCTTTTAATAATACCATATTTATACCGGACTGCAAAAACAGGCCCAAATAAATAATTTCAACTGTTCTTTCCGTGTTTAATCATTATTTATATATTTAAGGAAAAACCCGGACATATACATTGTGGCGGAAAGCCTAACTCCTTTGCTTGTCGGCAAAATTGCTCTCACTCGCTGTGCAATTGCAAGTAACTTGCATTATGCGCGCTTATCCGCTACGTTGGGAACATAAATATTCTCTCGTCGAAAAAAAGTGCAAGCGAGCGAAACGCGAATTTATTAGCAAGTTTTGCAGCGAGCACAGCCTATCTTCGCTAAAAGCAGTACAACACCATTATCGCGCTGTCACTTTTGAAAAATATTGAAACAAACTTAACATTTCTCATTCTCTTATGATATATTTGCATTACAATTAAGTTAATTTTTAAAGATAACACCCATTCAATTTTTAAGGATGTCATTTTGGGATAAAATTATAAGATCAATAAGTGATACAGAAAATAATTCTGCAAAGACTGTACCTCTCGATGCATCACGCTATGCTTTTATGTTGCCCTTTACGACCGGCCGCAGGCTCTTCCCCTTCCTCAAATGTACGGCAAGAACCTCACCTTCAAGACCGGTGGTGTGGATGGATGCGATTGCGAAGAGGTGCTTCGCCTAATAGAGAAAGGAAGAATTGACACCACCCCACTCATAACCCATCGCTTCCCGTTGAGTGAGATTGAAGAGGCCTACCGTATCTTTGAGAACAAGTTGGACGGAGTGATTAAAGTGGCAATAATGAACAAATGATTATGAAAACATTGAGTAAAAACGCTATTATAGGCTATCCTGCCGGTATTATTACCGGTATCACATACGGGCTCAATCCCTTGTTTGCCGTGCCTTTGATGAATAACGGTGCAGCCATTGAGTCGATACTGTTCTTCCGATACTCGTTTGCCGTTGTTCTACTTGGCGCATTCCTAATGCTCACCAAACAGAGTTTCAAGATAACGGCAAAACAGGCAGGTGTGTTGCTCGCACTCGGTCTGCTATATACATCGAGCAGCATACTTCTTTTTGAGGCATACAACTACATCGCATCAGGCCTGGCGACTACGCTGATATTCCTTTATCCCGTGCTGGTGGCTATTATTATGGTCTTTCTGCGTGTCGTGCCTTCGTGGCCCGTGTGGTTTGCCATTGCCGCGACATTTGGCGGCGTGATAATTATGACACAAGGGAATGGTGGCGAGTCGATAAATCCTATCGGTGTTGCCCTATCCTTGGGGTCAGCATTTGTATATGCTATGTTTATCGTCATAATAAACCGCAACAATGCTATTGCCACTGTATCCAACACACTGCTGACATTCTATTCTCTCGCGGTCGGTGCAATCGTATTTTGGGGCAAAATATCTTTTTCGGATACAGCAATCACCACAGGAATTACAACAAGCAACGATTGGCTTAACCTGATAGGCTTGGCCCTGCTGCCAACCATTGTCTCAACTGCAACGTTAGCCATTGCAACCCGCAACATCGGCGCTACAAAAGCCTCGGTGCTTGGTGTATTTGAGCCCATTACAGCCATCCTTATCGGCACGCTGATGTTTGGCGAACCTTTAACTACGAACATTATCGCGGGCATCGGCATTGCCATTGTAGCAGTAACCTTTATGATTTATGCGACAAAACGATAACATCAAATCAGAATAGTCATATAAATATATCTTTGAATAACAATGCAACCTCCCAAGATAGACAGTTCAAGCAAAGAAGAAAGGCTGGCCTATGTACAAGAAGCCTGGAAATGCCTGCACGATTGCGATGCTTGTGGCAAGTGCCGCATCCTGAAAGGGCGGGATGCGGAAACACTCTATGCCGACTACATCGAAGGCAAACGAAGCTATATGGATATTACTATGGAGATAAGGAACCACTCAATGAGGTAGCAATACCATTTTCTTGCTCATGCAAGAAGCTATTCCAGGGTTATTGCCCGGCCATCAGCCTGCCGGCCTCATACGCCTTTTTCAAGTCCTCCTCCCAGTGGGCATCACGCCACGCACGCTTGGCATCTTCCGAAAATCCGCCCAATTCGTAACGATCATATTTAGCCACCTGACAAGTATTGTAAGCCACAATGCGCTGCGGCTCGCCAAGGGCTGTGGCAATGCACCACTCCATTGTACCGTAACCATTGCTGTTATTGCGGTCGGGAGTTCCGTTCATTGTCTCGACAAGCAGCACAGGCATACGCTTTGGCGCGGTCAGGCTATAATCGTTGTACGAAAGCCACGGGAACGACAGGCGCTCCAAGAAAGCACGCATTTGCCCCGTCACCTCACCGAAATAGATGGGCGAACCGAGCACAATGCCGTCAGCCACGGCAATATCTTCCAGAACGGGAGTCAGCGCATCCTTGAAACGGCAAATATTCGATGCCTTGCCTTTGAGCTTGCAAGCCATACACGACATACACCCCTTGTAGTCAAGGTCGTAGAGCCGAATGGTCTTTACCTCGATATCACTATCTGCCGATTTCGCACCGTCGGCAAACTGCTGCAACAACTGTGCGGTATTCATATTCTTACGCGGACCGCCATCTATGATTACTATCTTTTTCATTGTTTCGTATATTCACTCTTTTATAACTTATATTTTGCCAGGATTGTTCCAGGTGTCCCCCTTTTGCCAACAGAAGCCGGGAGGAGGGATTTTGTACCGGACTATGTTCCTCCCATCGCAAAGGTACCTGTATAATTTAAATAAGAGAAATAAAATTGGAGAAAACAGACCACCCGGCTCCACTCACGTATCAAGCACCTTCTTCAACATTGCTTTTGCCACAAGCAGACGGCTCTTCACGGTACCAAGCGGGATGCCGAGTTTGGCGGCTATCTCCTCGTATTTATACCCTTCGGCACGGAGGCAAAGAAGGCGGGCGACATCGGGCGGGAGGCTATGAATGGCAGCCATAATATCGGTGTAGCCATAGAGGGTTGAGTTGTCGGCTACGGAGAGGGCTGGTTCTCCCACTCCCTCGTCGTAACCCACAATGAAAGCGCGAGTACGTGCCTCATTGTTTTCACGCAAAGAATTACAGAAACTGCGGTGCATTATTACACCGGCCCATTTGCCGAATTTTTGCCGATCCTCGTACTTGTCGACCTTCGAGAGAAGGCGCAAAATGGTGTCTTGCAGCAGTTCCTCGGCAAGATAGCTGTCGTGGGTTAAATGGAGGGCATATGATTGCAGTTGTTTGTGGTGGTCAAGTATCTCCTTTTCAAAATCGGTCATCGTGCATTGTTGCTTATGTTACATCAATTATAAACACCAAATAAACACATTTTGTTCAAAAAAACACTAAAATTTTAAAAAAAATCAAATCCTGATGAAAAGAAATACAAAAATAGCTCTGGAAAAAGTTGGAATTGAAGCTGTTTGGAATGTTCATTTCAGAGCGCGACTAAATCGCCCTCATAATTGTATTTACTATTTCAAGAAAAGCCTCGTTTGATACTGGGGAGGTTAAGTGTATGGTAAAAAAAACACTCACATATCAAGCACTTTCTTTAACATTGCTTTTGCTGCGAGCAGGCGGCTCTTCACAGTACCGAGCGGTATGCCGAGCTCGGCGGCTATCTCTTCGTATTTATAACCTTCGGCACGGAGGCAAAGAAGGCGGGCGACATCGGGCGGGAGGCTATGAATGGCTGCCATAATATCGGTGTAGCCATAGAGGGTTGAGGTGTCGGCTACGGAGAGGGCGGGCTCCCCCACTCCCTCATCGTAGCTTGCAAACAGGTGGCGGGCGTGGGCCTCATCCTTCTAGCGGCAAGTGTTGTAAAAGTTGTTGCGCATTATTACTCCTGCCCATTTGCCGAACTTCTGCCGGTCTTCGTACTTGTCGGCCTTCGAGAGAAGACGCAGAATGGTGTCTTGCAGCAGTTCTTCGGCAAGGTAGCTGTCGCGGGTGAGGTGACGGGCGTATGATTGCAGTTGTTTGTGGTGGGCAAGGATCTCCTTTTCAAAATCGGTCATGGGTGTGTTGTTGCTTATGTTACATCATTTATAAACACCCGTTGAACCGGTTTTGTTTTATAAATTTAAGATTTTTTCTAAAAAGTTATGAACCGGGCAGTTGCATAAGTATGTTTTTGAGTTTATTTATTTGTTTCTCGCCTGGAATAGTCTGCACAACTAAAACCACTCACTACGAATGTAACTGATTAACTCTCGACTGTTTATTTTTCGATGCAAAATGTGTGGTGATATTTGTAAATGTTTGATATATAATGCCATATAGTACAGGTTTTTATTTATGGGTAACAAATCAGTAACAAAACTAAGGAAAAGCGATTAAAACCACATACTTTGGG
>SUXO01000036.1 GCA_015060885.1 Bacteroidales bacterium | reverse complement strand
GCATAGCAGCGACTTGTGAGCAAAGCAAGTGCCGAAAGTTTGTACAAACGAGCGGGTGAAAGCTTGCTTACACACAAAGCGAGTGCAGCCAAGCTTGGATTTATCAATGGCAAGTACGACTGCCCACGTTTTTGTGCACTTTTTTCAAAAAGTGCAGCAGAAATCTTCGCTTAATTGAGAGAATAGCCGACAATAACACCGAAAAGTTTTGAGTAAGCCCCCTAGAATTTGCAGGTGAGCCCGAATAGGGTGCCCTTTGGCTACCGATTATAGATACACAAAAACGAGGTTCTTAAAGAACCTCGTTTTTGTGTTGTCCTACCTGGATTCGAACCAAGACAAACAGAACCAAAACCTGTTGTGCTACCATTACACCATAGGACAATCCTCTGTGCTTTCTGTTAAAAAGCGATGCAAAGGTATAACTCTTTTGCGAAAAAGACAAATATTTGTTCCACTTTTTGTTGCAATGCCGTGCAAAACTCATTGACGGTTGATGTTGATTCTGCATCTCCTTGCATTCTCCTCTATTGCACGGGCAAGCCTTTCAATGGTTGTTCCTTTTGCGCTCGCAATGGTGGCATATATCTCTTTTATATCCTTCTCGCCGGTGTCGCTCTCTATAAACAGCCTGTCGAGTGGCGTTGCGGCCAGGCTTTCGCTGTTGAATTTATCGCCGTAGGAGAGGAAGAACCCCTCGCGCAGCAACTGCCCGGCAAGTTGGGGCTTGCCTCGGAATCCGTGTATTATCCACGCCTGTTGTGGCGCTGTTTCCTTGTGCAAGGAGACAATCTCTTCTGCACCACGTACACAATGCAGAATAAGCGGTTTCTTAATCTCTTCGGCCAGGTCGATATGTGCTTTTAGAACCTCCCTCTGCACCTCTATGCTTGCGGGGCTTTTCACCTTGTCAATGCCGCACTCGCCTATGGCTGCAACCTCTGCTTTGCTTGCGGCCGATTTTATCTCATTGAAATCCTCTTTCCACCGTTCTGTAATCTTCCACGGGTGTATTCCCACCGAAGCAGGCGAGCTGGCTATGGCTGATGCATCGCTGTTTACAATGCTTGTTACGGCATCGTCGTGTGTGGAGTGGTGGGTGTGTATATCTATGTACATATTAAGGTACGGGGTCATATCCGCTGCCTCCCCAGGGGTGGCAACGCAGAATTCTTCGTATTGCGAGGTATAGGCCTTTTATGGGGCCGTGCTTGGTGATGGCCTCTATCGCATATTGCGAACAGGTGGGGGTGAAACGGCACGAAGGTGGTGTCAATGGCGATATACACTTGCGGTAGAAGTGTATTGGCAGGGTAAGTATGTTTATAAAGAGTCTGCGCATTGCTTGTCGTTCTTTTCAATGATGGCGTTGAGCATTTTGACCATCTTCTTTTTAAGGAACTCTGTGCTGTTGTGTCTGGTGTCGATGTAGAGTATTGCCACGGCCATCTTCTTCTCTTGACTGTTCAGGTGCGTTGTCAGAATTTCCTTGTTCAGGCGGTAGGCTTCGCGTATGCGGCGTTTTACAAGGTTGCGGTCCACTGCGTGGCGGAACCTTTTCTTTGCTACGCTTATGAGAATTGTTGCGGTAGCCTCCTGTGTGTCGGCGGGAACCTCAATAAACACGGCACGCAGGGGGTAGGCTGTTACCGATGCGCCGGTTGAGTAGAGCCTGTCAATAGTGCTCTTGCTTTTCAAGTGTTCTTTTAACGGGAAGGTGTACTTGTGCATCTTCTTCTGCTGTTGAGGTTCTTTAAAAAGAAAAGCCTGTCTTGCTTTTAGTGACAGGCTTTTCGTTGTTTTTATTAAAAGCCCTCTTGTCAGGCTTTGTTCTTGGTCAGGTACTCGTCGAGTGCCGCAGGCATATTTGTAACTGTGGCGGTGGGTGCTTCGAGGTCGAGGCGCAGGCCTATGTTACGTATGCAGTTGGCTGTGATGTTGCCGAAGCAGGCAATGAGCTGCTCGCCCTGAACATAGTCGGGTACATTCTTTTTCAGCGACTCCAAACCGTGGGGGCTGAAAAATATGAGCATATCATAGGACTTTATGTAGTCGGCAGGTATGTCGGTGCTTACGGTGCGGTACATTTCGGCTTGCGAGTGCGAAATGCCGTGTGCGTCGAATATGCTGTTGAGCTCGTCGTTATGCACGTTGGACATTGGAACGAAATATTTTTCGCTCTTGTGTTTCACAAACAGGGGTTCCAGGTCCTTGATGTGGCCATTGCCGAAGAATACCTTGCGCTTGCGGTACTGAACGTATTTTTGAATGTAGAGCGATATTGTCTCCGACAAACAGAAATATTTCATATCGTCGGGGATTGATACACGCAACTCTTTACACAAGGTAAAGAAATGGTCTATCGCATGACGCGAAAGGAATACAATTGCAGTGTGTCCCGGAATGGATACCTTCTGCTGTCTGAACTCTTTTGCGCTCACACCTTCCACTTTAATAAAAGAGCAGAAGTCAATCTTTACGTTGTGCTTCTTCTCTATTTCATAATAGGGAGATTTCTCTGTCGCCGGTTTAGGTTGAGAAACCAAAATCTTGCTAACTTTCAATGTCCTAAAATTTTATTATTAAAAATGCGTTCGGTATGTGGATTGTTTTCCACAAAAATGCCATAGGCAATAATTCAAGTGCGCAAAGATACAAAAAAATATCCAAATAGTTACACTTTTTCGCAAAAATGATTTTAATCGAGCGACTAATGATTACAGCAAGGTATAATAGCGTGACAAAAATAATATATATTGTGTAATATGATTTTGGGAAACCTTTCACAAATATACAGCATACAACTATGGGAAAAAGAATGAAGCCAAGCAACTTTATTGTAAAAAAATATGATTGGTTCCACTCCTTTGCAACCTTTTCGCCGAACAGCGTGGTGTTGCACAGGTGTGTAACACTGCTTTTGAGGATTAGTGCGATGAGAAGCAGTAGTGCATATTGCAGCAGGTGGGTGTATGCCGCTGTTTGGTCCATTCCGGCAGGGCTGCCATATTGCATATAACCGAACAGGGTTATGCTGCCATAAAAAACAGTTTGCCAGTAGAGCAGGAAATTGCATATCCTTGTAATGTGGGTGCGGTCGTTGTAGGGGTTCGACTGTTTGCCGTAATAGAACATGCTCTTCGTGCGTTCCAGGATGCTGCTGCCGTTCATAAGGAATACGTATGCCATGGCAAGGAGGTTGAGCAGGAATAGCGACATCACAAGGTTGTCCCCTATAAGGCTGTATGGTATGCTTTCTCCTGTCATAGTGCTGCGTATTTGCGTATTTCGTTACTCCACACGGGTGTTTCATCTATTATGTCGAGAGCCTCTTGCGGTGTGGTTGCCACTCGCCATATATCGCCGTGTATCTTGCCCATAAAATGCTCCTCTATGGCAACTTCGAGTTGCTTTATAAGGTGGTCGTAATATCCGTTTATGTTCAGGATTACGATAGGTTTAAGGTAAAGACCAAGCTGTTTCCAGGTGATAATCTCGCACAACTCCTCCATTGTCCCGCAACCGCCAGGGAGGGCAATTATTGCATCGGACATTCGGGCCATAGTCTGTTTGCGCTCATGCATATCCTTTGTTATGAGCAGTCTGGTGAGCCCCGTATGGTGCCAACCCTGTTCCACCATAAATTGGGGGATTACTCCCACAGCGGTACCTCCACATTCGAGTGCGCCATCCTCTACACTGCGCATAAGTCCTTGACAGCCGCCTCCGGTGATTAAGGTTATCCCGCGTCTGCCCATAAGATTGCCCAGAGTGTTGGCCGCTTCATAGTAGCAGGCATCGGCCTTGCTGCTCGATGCGCAATATACACATATACTTCCCGGTGTTTGCATATTTCACTCCTCTATTTCCGATAACTTGCGTATTATCTCTTTTACACTTGCATCCTCCTCGCCGTGCAGGAATTTTCTTATTTCAAGTGCCGTGTTCAGACATTCCGCGGCTTTGGGCTTGTTGCCTTGCATAATATACTCTTCGGCCAGCTTCTCGCTTAATGTGGCAACACGCTTGGCATACTCTATATCCTTGCGTATGGCCTCTTTGTCCTCATTGGCCTTGTCTATTACTTTCTGGGCGAATTCAATCCTTTTTCTAATCTCCTCTTTTGCAGCTCTGTTGCGTTCCAGAACTGTAGCGGGGTCGAATACCGTGTGTATAAGCGAGTCGGCACGTTCCAGGTCGCCATTCTCAATGCAGATGTTTATCTCGCGGTCTGTCGAGTCCATCTCATTGTAGTCGGCACGTGCATAACGTTCGGCCATGTCGCCAATCAGGGAAAGATACTTTTCATAGTTGTTCTGTAAACGGTATATCTCCTTTCTGTACTGCTCGGCAGTAACACGGTTCTCCTTCATCTGCTCTTCCAGCTCTTTAAGTTTCTTGCGGTAGTTCTCCTCGGCAACACTGTATGCCTTGTCCTCGATACGTTGCTTGTCGGCTTCCAATTGTTCAAGGTTCACCATTGTTATCTCAATGGGAATGTGCGACGAAAATACAAGTTCCCGCCCGGTGAGGCTCTTGTCCCTTAATTCATACCCGTTCTTTCTTATGCTTTGCAGCACCAGGGCATCGCCATCCTTCTTTCCTGGAATTCTTATGTAGAACTCTCCATTGCCATCTGTCATTACCGCATTCAATACTCCCTGTACCCTTATTACCACATTGGATATGGGTTTGCCGGGGCTGCCGGGGCGTCCTATGGTGCGAACTAATCCGCGCTGTTCATTCTGCGCAGCACAAAACAGAACTGCTATCAATAATATTGGCAATATGAGAAAAACTTTCCTGTTCATCATTGATTCTTATTCAATTAAAATGGCATTGTAATCGCTGCTCGGCATGTAAATTGTGTGGGCTTCCTTGCTTGCCGGGGTGGTTACCTTGTAGGAACTCTTTTGTTTCTCTATTGGCATTGAGAGGTGAACAAACCCCTCTTCATCCGATGTGGTTTCCACGCCGTCGACCATCACTACGGTATTGCTTAAAGCCTGTTCTCTGTTGACATCCCACAATCGGAAATTTATATTTCCATAGACTTTTTCATCGCGGTATATGTTCAATGTGTTGCCGGTTGCCAATGTGATGACAGTGTCAACATCATGGAAGTCTTCACATTTTATCGATACTCCAACCTCCTTGCCGATGAACTTTGCCGGAATATTCTTGAAAATGCATTTTTCGTCGCAGTTTTTTATGGTGTCGGTTTTTATTTCGTTATCGAGTGAGATTGATACTACTGCATTCCGCATTGCCGGCAATTCTTTATTGATATACGAAGCCTCGTTTAAAGTAAAGCCAATATCCACAGGCTGGCCAGTATACCACACTGCAAGTATTGTAGCAATAACAGCGCATGTTGCTGCAATCCACGCTGCAACCTTTTCATAAAGTTGCCTTTTGTGCCGTTGCCATATTCTGTCAAACGGAATTCCGAGCAGTGTGGTTATTAGCTGTATGTATGCGTGCTCTTTTCTTATCCACGGCCAACGCGAGGCCTCGTCGTAGTTGATGTTGGCCCCAAGAATCTCTTTAATATTCAGTTCTTTCAGCTTTTCGTGGTAACATTCTGTTTTGGGGTTGCCGCTGTGGGGAACTCCATCGACGATGAAGAAGAAAATGTTCTTTGTTCGGCCAAGCTTGTGAAAATACTCAATTTCCTTGCCCACCCATACCGATTTTGCCGAATTCGGGGAACTTACTACAATCAGGTTCTGCGAGGCACGCAAGCGTTCCTTCAATTCTTCGTCGAGGTCGCCAAGCTGAATTTCGTTAGGCGCAAAGAAGACTTTCTTGATAGGTGCCCGTTCCAGGCCGAACTCTGCACTCTGTTTCTTTGAAAGGCGGAATCCTTCCATTTTGTGCACCAGTCTTCTTCCCCATTTCGAGTCTAATCTATTGTACGAAATGAAAGCAAAATAGTTCTCTTGTATTTTTTTATTATCGGTCATACAGTATCAGGTTAATTCTTCTCAATCCGGCTTTGTGCTTCTTGGTTATCTTTTTGGCTTTCTTGTATAGCTTCAAGTCGGCATTGAATTCGTTTTTAAGTTTGGGCTTGTACTTGAAATATATCTCTTCGGCCTCGGCATATCGCTCTTGCAGCACAAGTAATATGGCAAGGTTTCTGTATGCCTGCATACTTATGGGATTAATGTTCAGTTCCTCACGTGTATACTCTTCGGCTTTTGTGTATTTATCCATTTCGAGACATTGCGAAGCGTGATATGCAAGAGCCTTCAAGTATTCGGTTCTGTATATGTCGGGGCGTTTTTCATAGTTCGACTTAATAATTGGCATATACTCTTCATACACATCATAGCTTTTATGTTTCTCTTTTGTATTCTTGTACAATTGTACAATCCATTTAAGGGAATTTGTATAATGCAGCTGCATCATCGGTTCCTCTATTGCCAGCCTGCGGTAAATGCTTAATGCCTCTTCAAATGAAACCAAGCCTTTCGTGTATTGCTTGTCGCGCAAGTACAGCATGCCCAGGTTGTATTGTGTCAGTGCTACCGCCTGTTCAAAATATTCGGGTGACTTTTCGGCAAGTTTGCGGCGTATGGCCAGTGCTTCGTTGTATAAAGCTTCGCCCTCTTTGTACCTTTTTGTGTCCGAATATAACGATGCAAGGTTATTGAGTGCTCTGGCAACGTCAGGCTCATAAGTCTGCGGGTTGTCTGTTGCAAGGCTCCTGTATGTTTCTATGGCCTCTTTGTATAGTTCTTCTGCTTCCGAAGCACGCTTGGTGCTTTGGTAAAGCGATGCAAGGTTGTTGAGTGTCTGTGCCAGATAGGGCTTGTGTTGCTGTGGTGTGGCTTTTGCCAGTTCGCGATATATCTCGACGGCCTCCCTGTATAGCGGTTCACTCTCCGGAATCTGTTTGGTGCTGTAATACAGCGATGCAAGGTTGTTGAGAGTCATAGCGACACTCATACTATATGCCTGTGGATTCTCCTGTGCAAGTCCTCTCCTTATTGCCAATGCCTCTTTGTACATCTCAATGCTCTCCTCGTATCGCTTCATATCGGAATAGAGCAATGCCAGGTTGTTGAGCGTGCGTGCTACATCGGGCTCATAAACGTGCGGGTCCTCTTGGGCAAATCTTCTGCGCATCTCCAACACCACTTTATAGGTCTTTTCGCCCTCTTCATATCTCTTTGTGTCGGAATAGATGGATGCCAGGTTGTTGAGTGTCATTGCTACATACGGCTCGTAGGCTTGCGGGTTCTCTTGTGCGAGGTGCTTGTATATCTCTTGCGCCTCTTTGTACATTGCTTCGCTCTCTTCGTACCTGCGTGTGTTATAGTAGAATGTTCCAAGATTGTTGAGTGTGGTGGCAACATTGGGGTCGTATGTATGTGCGTTGTTGTTGAACTTGTTGCGTATATCCTGCGTCTCCTTGCACATCTGTTCGCTCTTCTCATACTGTTGTGTGTTGTAATAGAGTATGGCAAGGCTGTTGAGTGTTGTCGCAATATATGGCTCGTATGTTACGGGGTTCCCCTCGGCCAGTCTGCGGTATATTTCGAGTGCATTCATATATGTCTGCTCGCTCTCAATGTACCGTTCGGTGTTCGAATAGAGCAGGGCCAGGTTGTTGAGTGTGGTAGCCAGGTAGGGTTCGTAAATCAACGGCTCTTCGGCTGCCAGCCTTTTTCTTATCTGCAAGGCTTCGCTGCACAAGGTTTCGGCTTCATTGTATCTACGGGTGTTTATATAAAGCAAGGCAAGGTTGTTCTGTATGAGCGAGAGGTCGGGCTCATAAACCTCAGGGTTCTCCTTTGCCAGTCTGCGATATATTTCGAGTGTCTCCTTATATGTGTTCTCGCTGTCGGTGTGGCGTTGTATGTCAATGTACAGGCTTGCCAGGTTGTTCAGAATGGAAGCAACTTCCGGCTCGTGGGCTTGCGGGTCTTTACTTGCCAGTTCCTTGCTCGATGCAAGGGCTCTTGTGTAGTATAATTCGGCAGTCTTGTGCCGGTTTTGCTTGTGGGCATAATATGCGGCATCGAATTGCCATCCGGCATTAGCGGTGTCGAGCTCTGCGCGGGTTTCAATGTAATATTCAGCATTCTTGTTGTCGAACCTGGCAAGTGCAATGGTGTAGAGGTGATAGAGGTATTCGGCCTCTTTGTTCTGTTGTTTTATAACCTTTGCCATTTCAATGTCGGCATTAGCGATGATTGCGTTGGCTTGGGATATCTGCTGCTCAATGTGCAGCATAGCCTCTTTGTTACGTTTCAGCACCTCCAAGGGGTTGAAGAGGGTGTGTATGAGCGAATCGGCGCGGTCAAGTTCTCCGTTCTCTATGCATAGGTTTATTTCGCGCTCTCTTTCGTTGAGATTGTCATAGTCGGTGTGGGCATAGTGGTTGGCAAGTCCCTCGATAAGAAGCTGGTATTTCTCGAAACTCTTTTGCAGTGTCAACAACTCTTCGCGGTATTTCTCTGCCGATATTATGCTGTCGTTTACCTCTTGTTCCAGCTTTGTCAGTTTCTCTTCAAAATTTTTCTCCGCAACCCTGTATGCATTGTTTTCAATTCGCTGTTTGTCCTTTTGCAGTTGGGTGGCCGATACCATCAGAATAGTGTGCGGTATCCTGTCCGAAAATGCAAAACTGCGGCCTATCACTCCTGCATCGTTAAGCAGGTATCCTTTTTTTCTCACTTGTTGCAGGCTGTAAGAATCTCCGTTCTTTTTCCCGTGCATCACAAGGGCGAATTTTCCGTCGTTGCTACTTAATACGGCATTATGCTCGCCTTTAAGGCGTATCGATACATTGGCCAACGGCTCTCCTTTTTTGTCGGGGCGGCCTATGGTCCTTATGTATCCCTGCTGGGTTTGCGCTTGTAAACCCAATATCGCAATTACCGTGAGTAAATATAAGGTGAAGGTTCTTCTCATGTGGTGTGTGTTTGACAGTCATGTAAATAAACTGAGGCTTAATTCCCCCAATTCTCGCGGTCGAGGTTACGGTAACCTATGGCTTCGGCAATGTGGTGGCTCTGTATGTTTTCGCTTGCATCGAGGTCGGCAATGGTGCGTGCGACTTTGAGTATGCGGTCGTAGGCGCGTGCCGATAGGTTGAATTTTGTCATTGCTGTTTTTAGCATTGCAAGGCTCTGTTCGTCGAGTATGGCATATCTTGCAATCATCTTCGGTGTCATCTGTGCGTTGCAATAAATTCCCTCTTCCTCCTTGAAACGCTCCTCCTGTACTTTGCGGGCGGCAATTACGCGCTCGCGTATGGCTGCGCTGGGCTCTCCTTCGCGTGCATCGGAAATCTTATCGAACGGCACGGGTACAATTTCAATTTGCAGGTCAATGCGGTCGAGCAATGGGCCGCTTATCTTGTTGAGGTAGCGTTGTACCTGTGCCGGGGTGCACACGCAAGCCTTTGTCGGGTGGTTGTAGTACCCGCACGGGCAAGGGTTCATCGATGCTACGAACATAACTCCTGCGGGGTATTCAACCTTGTAGTTGGCGCGTGCGATGCTTATTTTGCGGTCTTCAAGCGGTTGGCGCATCACTTCGAGCACGGTACGGTTGAATTCGGGCAATTCATCGAGGAAGAGCACTCCGTTGTGGGCGAGTGAAATCTCTCCCGGCTTCGGGTTGCCGCCGCCGCCCACAAGCGCGACGGATGATATTGTGTGGTGAGGGCTGCGGAACGGGCGTTGGGTTATGAGTGCGGCACCGCCGGCAAGTTGTCCGCTCACCGAGTGTATCTTTGTGGTTTCGAGGCTCTCGTTTATGGTCATTGGTGGCAGTATCGACGGCAATCTCTTTGCCATCATCGACTTGCCGCTGCCGGGAGGGCCAATCATAAGCAGGTTATGTCCGCCGGCTGCGGCAACCTCAAATGCCCGTTTCACGCTCTCCTGCCCGCGCACCTCGCTGAAATCGAACGGGAAAGTGCTCTGTTTGGCATAAAAATCACGTTCAAAATCAATTTCGTAGGGAGCAATCTCCTCTTCGCCGTTCAGGAACCGTATCACCTGTATTATATTGTCGGCACCAAGCACTCTTATGCCATCGACAACCGATGCTTCGGCTGCATTTTCTCGCGGAATTATAAGCCCCTCATAACCGAGTTCCTTTGTCTTTATGGCAATGGGCAGGACTCCTTTTATGGGCATAAGATTGCCGTCGAGTCCAAGCTCGCCCATAATAAGATATTTGTCGAGCCTGTCGGTCGACACGTTGCCGTCGGCGGCAAGTATGCCGATGGCTATGGGGAGGTCGTATGCCGAACCCTCCTTGCGAATATCGGCCGGGGCCATATTTACGATAATCTGTTTGCTGGGGAAACGCAGCCCGTTGTACTGGAATGCCGAATTTATGCGTTCGTGGCTCTCCTTGACTGCATTGTCGGGCAGGCCTACGAGGAAGAATTTTATTCCGCGCAGGGCATTTACTTCTATGGTGACAAGTATGGCGTTTATCCCTTGAAGGGCTGCTGCAAAAACTTTTACTAACATCAGGAGAGAGGAGTTACTTCTTCTTTTTGTTGAAATATCTGTTGGTGAGTGAGTCTATGGTGGTCACAAAACGTTCGTTGTCAACGCCGAACAGGTCAATCCTTTGGTAGGGGCTCACTGTGATGGTGTAGGGGAGTGATGTTATTGAGAACTTGCTTGCAAGTTCGTTGTTCCACACCTTGCGGTCACATACGTTGTCGCCCACGATGCTGTCGGTCGTTAAGCTCTTGCGCCATGCGGCGGTATCATAGTCGAGCGATATGTTCAGAATTCTTGTTTTGCTTGTGTCGCATTGTGCGTAAAGCCGGCCTTGCTCTTTCAGTACCTTGCGTGAGACGGAATCCCACGCAGCCCAGAAGTTTATTACAAGCAATTTGTCCCTGTAATTCCTTGATGTTGCCTTTTTGCCTTCGGCTGTGATAAACTCAAAGGCAGGCAGCATCTTGTGTATGTTATTGCTGTTCTTCCCGTCGAGTTTGGTTTTAAGTTCGGTAAAGTATTCGTGGTCCTGCAATGTTCCGCCCAGGCTGTTTATGCGTTTCTTTATGAAATTGTTGTTGGGGTTTGGTACCTCCACCATAAAGCGGCGTATGACCTCGATGTTTGTGCGGCTGAACGGGTTTGCTTTTATAAAATTGTCAATGTGTACCACGCGCTCCGAATTGCTGTCGAAGTTTTCGAGAATTCTTGCGATGCTGTCGTACAGGGCTTGCTCGCGGCCGCCCTTTACAATCCTCTCGCCGTTCTTGTCGGTAATGAGTTCGGCCTGCATCCCCGGCTCACCGTAAAGCGGGATAAGCTCGCCGTCGGGCATTGTCAGCATCAAGGATAGCTCTTCTGTGGCATCCACCGAGTGGGAAAAGTACCCCTCATCGTCGCATACGATTTTTTCAACCTTGTCATGCCCTTTTTCCAGCCCGAACAGGTATAGCGTGTCATTGGCGTTGCCGCTATTGCCGCTTATGGTATATTGCGGTGCCTCCTTGCAGGCTGTTGCAAGGAGCAACGGCAGAATAAAGAGGAGTGCTTTTTTCATGGTCGCTTCTTATTGCTTGTTGGCGCGTTTGCGTTCCAGTTCGTCAAGAATTATCTTGCGCATACGCATCGATTTCGGGGTTACTTCGAGGTACTCATCCTCCTTTATATACTCCAAGGCCTCTTCGAGCGAGAATATTATGGGAGGAACAATACGCGCCTTGTCGTCGGAGCCGCTTGCACGCATATTGGTGAGCTTTTTGCTCTTTGTAACGTTTATTACAAGGTCGTTCTCATGTATATGTTCGCCCACTACCTGCCCTGCGTAAACCTCCTCTTGGGGGTTTATGAAGAAGCGGCCGCGGTCTTGCAGCTTGTCAATTGCGTATGCAAAAGCAGTACCGCTTTCCATAGCCACCATGGAGCCGTTTGTGCGGCGTTCGATGTCGCCTTTGTAGGGCTGGTACTCTTTGAAACGGTGAGCCATAATGGCCTCTCCTGCCGACGCTGTCAGTACGTTTGTGCGCAGGCCGATGATACCGCGTGAAGGAACGTTGAATTCAATGTTTACACGCTCGCCCTGTGCCTCCATTGATAGCATTTCGCCCTTGCGGCGTGTAATCATATCAATCATCTTGCTCGAATAGTCGGTGGGCACGTTTATGGTAAGTTCCTCGATGGGTTCGCAGCGTACGCCGTCAATCTCCTTGTAGATAACCTGTGGCTGTCCCACCTGCAACTCGTAACCCTCGCGACGCATTGTCTCAATGAGTACCGAAAGGTGCAGCACGCCGCGGCCGAACACTGTCCAGGCATCCTCTTCGGGGTCCTTCTTTACACGCAGGGCAAGGTTCTTGTCGAGTTCCTTCTCCAAGCGTTCCTGAATGTGGCGCGAAGTAACGAACTTGCCCTCTTTTCCAAAGAAAGGCGAGTCGTTTATGGTGAACAGCATACTCATTGTGGGCTCGTCGATGGCGATGGGCGGCAGGGCTTCGGGGTTCTCAAAATCGCACACAGTGTCGCCAATCTCGAACTTGTCGAGGCCGACTATTGCACATATATCGCCCGAGCTCACTGCATCGGTCTTCTTGCGGCCGAGTCCTTCGAATGTGTGCAGCTCCTTTATCTTCATCTTGCTTTGCTCGCCGTTGCGGTTCACAAGTGTTATGTTGGCACCCTCGGTGAGTGTTCCGCGGTGTACGCGGCCTATTGCTATACGGCCTGTGTAGGGCGAGTAGTCGAGCGATGTGATAAGCATTTGCGGGGTTCCTTCCAAGTGCTCGGGTGCGGGAATGTGTTCAAGAATGGCATCGAGCAGGGGGGTGATGTCGTTTGTCTGTTTGCGCCAGTCGGTACTCATCCAATTGTTCTTGGCCGAACCGAAGATTACCGGGAAGTCGAGCTGCTCCTCTGTTGCGTCGAGCGAGAACATCAAGTCGAACACCATTTCGTGTACCTCGTCGGGGCGACAGTTGGGCTTGTCCACCTTGTTTACCACAACAATTGGTTTCAGCCCTATCTGCAAAGCCTTTTGCAGCACGAAGCGTGTCTGGGGCATAGGGCCTTCGAATGCATCGACCAACAATATACAGCCGTCGGCCATGTTGAGCACGCGCTCCACCTCGCCGCCGAAGTCGCTGTGTCCCGGGGTGTCGATGATATTGATTTTTGTTCCTTTATATTGAATTGATACGTTCTTTGACAGAATTGTTATGCCTCTTTCACGTTCCAGGTCGTTGTTGTCGAGTGTGAGGTTGTCATTGTCCTGTTCTTTAAGCAGGTTGCCGGCCAACATCATCTTGTCCACAAGCGTGGTCTTTCCGTGGTCGACGTGGGCTATGATGGCAATGTTGCGAATTTTTTGCATCGTCGGTGTACTTTGTTCGTTATCTGCAACAAAGGTACGACAAAACGGCGTAAAAAACGAATAAAAGAGTGACAATGATTGTCGGTGCTGTTAAATTTTTATCAGCAAAACTATTGTCAATCCAAAAAATAGCCCTATCTTTGCACCCGCTAAATAAAATTTTTAATCATTTTTAAAACTGAAATCTATGTATTTGGATGCAGCTAAAAAGCAAGAAATCTTTGGTACATACGGAACGTCTAACACTGATACCGGTTCGGCAGAGAGCCAGATAGCATTGTTCTCATACCGTATTGCCCATTTGACGGAGCACCTCAAGGCTAACCGTAAAGATTATAGTACACAAAGAGCCTTGACAATGTTGGTAGGTAAGCGTCGTGCGCTCCTTAACTATTTGAAGGACCGTGACATCAACCGCTACCGTGCAATTGTAGCCAAGCTTGGCTTGCGTAGATAATCTACGCCTTGCAAAGGTTGAATACCTCTTCGGAATTCCGGGGAGGTATTTTTTTATGCTTTGCTTTGCCATCGTTGCAAGGTGGCCTTGTCTTGAAAGGCTTATTGCTTCGGCCATATAAACGAGTTCAACCCGCCATTCGGTCGAATGGCGGGTTGAACTCGTTTATCTCTTGTTTGTTTACTTCACAAAAGTCTTTTCTCTGTCTATGATATAAATGCCCGGTGTGATAATCTTTGATAATTTGTTACCTTGTAAATCGTATATGGAGCTTTCTTTTGTTGTGCTCTCTTTTATTTCTACAATGGAAGTGGGAACCTCTATCTGGCTTTTTTGGAACTCCCAAGTGCACGCTCCCCAGAAAGGCTTTGTTAAAATATATCCCCAAGAGGCCGGGTTGGTGTACCAACTGTTGTTACCGGCGGCATCTATTATACATATACCGGTTTTACCGTCGAGTGTGCGTTCGTCAAGTGTCCAAGCATATTCTTGTCCAAGTTTAATGGCTTGCTCTCCATTGTACGATGTGGGGTAAGCAGCGGTGCCAGTTGCTTTGTTGTATATGTAAATCTGTCCGTTGGGCTTTTTTACAATACTCCATAACATATTATCGTTGGAGCTTTTGTTTTGCGGTGACACAAGGTCGTTCGAGTTGCTGTATCCTGCATATTTGCCGAACCATACATTATAGATGTAATAATAATAATCCTCACTTAATCCTTGTGCTATACTGGTTCTTTCCATCATTTGAAATTGGTTGTATAGGGCAACAAAAGCGTTATATTGCTCTTCGGTTACATTGCCGGCAGCTAGTGCATCCTTTGCGGGTGATATGACGCTGTTTTGCAAGTAATCGAGAGCTTCTTGGGTGTAATCGTTCATCTCACCGGGTTTGGCGGTAAGCATAATTATTTCGCATTTGTAGACGAGTCCTTCGAGTTGTGTTGTGAAGTCGGTGATTTCAATAAATTTCCAGGTTCCATTATAGCAAAGAGCTGCCTCGTCTTTGGCATAAACATCGCCCGAAGGCTCTGCGCTCAAACGCTTTACACTGCCGGTCATTGCTGCATTGTAACCGTTTACAGCCGATATGGTGACTGCGCCGGGAACAAATGTTACATCGCGTGTGGCTATGGTCGCTTTGTCAATTCTTACCGCCGTACCGGTGTCGCCCATTCCAATAGCGGTGTTGTAGTTGTCCATTATAAGCTGCTTGCCGCTGAACAGGTTGGTCATAATGTAACCGCCGTCGGTAGCAGCCTCGAACTTCCACAGTTCCTCGGGTTCGGTTTGAGGTGTGTAGTGGAAACGTACGGCGTCACCATTCTGGTACATTGTGGAGCCTTCATACTGCCTTTTGTAGTATGTCGATGCCGAAACAATCTGGTATGTCTTTCCTTCCAGTGGCTGTGTAATGGGCGCGTTCTTGTAGTTTGCAATAGCGGTGGTAAGTGCTGTCACATCTTCGCCTTGTACGTTTGTGTAGGCCTCTTTAAGCGCATCATAGATGTCTGCTGCGGGGTAGCCGACTCCTCCTCGTATGCTGTTCTCCAAAATGCTTTCGGCCTCCATAATGGCAGTTTCGGCAGCAGTATACTCTTTGGGCTCTATGTAGTGCTTTGCGTATGTGTAGCCAAGCAGGTCGAGAATCTCGTCGTGGCTCTGCAAACGTTTGTAGAAACCTGTCCAGTTCTTCTTGCTGCTGGGGAGCCAGCCTGTTTCGGCTACTGCAATCATACGTGGCAGCAACTGATATTCGAGTTCGATGTCGTCGTTGAGAGTCTCGGCCCATAAGTTACACTGAACTCCCAAACAGTACTCCTCGCGTCCGTTGAGTGAACCGGCAGGGTTAAGTGAGTATGCTTCTTCCAGGGTGTTGGTGTGAGCGTCGCCCCATCCACCATAATAGGGCTCGTCAATGGTGGTTTTGTCGGTGCCGACTTGCATAAAGTCGATGTATACGTGTGAATAAGGTGTTGCTATGCTCTTGAAACCTTTATCGGCAGCGGTAGCTGTTAAACCAAGACTGTTCCACGCCATAATGACAGGTTTTACGCTGTTCTCGCTTGTCCAGTGTGAGAGCAACTCATCCCATACTACAATGTCTTTGCCGTGCTTTTCTTTTAGGTACAAACCAAGTTCTTCTACCAACCACGATTGCAATTCGTGTACACCGGCAAGCCCCTCTTCTTGCACTCGGCGCAAACAATCTTCGTTTGTCTGCCATTGTGTGGTGGGGCACTCGTCACCGCCGATGTGAATATAGGGGAATGGGAAAATATTTGCAACGTTATCGAGTACGCATTTGAGGAACTCTATGGTTTCATCCTTGCCGATGTTGAGCACATCTTGTGAGATACCTCCATCGAGGCGCACCGAATATTCCTTGTTCGGGTCACAACTCAATTCCGGGTAAGCGGTGACTGCTGCAACCATATGTCCGGGCAGGTCAATTTCGGGCAGAATGTCTATGTTGCGCTCTGCCGCGTACGCAACAATCTCGCGCAAGTCGTCTTGTGAGAACCACATTCCACGGCCATATTCTGTGTCGTCGAAGAATTTGCTGCCGTCGCCCGGGCTTGTGAATGAGCCGGAACGTATGGAGCCTACTTCTGTAAGCAACGGGTATTCGGGAATCTCTATGCGCCATCCCTGGTCGTCGGTGAGGTGCCAGTGGAAACGGTTCATCTTGTATATTGCCATAATGTCAAGCACCTTCTTTACCTCGTCTTTGTCAAAGAAGTGGCGTGCTACGTCCATCATAAAGCCACGGTGACCGAACTGTGGTTGGTCGGTGATGCTCACATATGGGAACTCCCATTGGGCTTCGCTGTTAAGCGTGCTGCCGAAAAGGCCGCGTGGCAACAACTGTTTCAAGGTTTGTATGGCATAGAAGAAACCAGCCTTTGTGGCAGCCTTTATCTCAATTCCCTTTTCGCTTACATTCAGAGTGTAGCCCTCAGCAGGCAATGTGGCATCTGTGGCAAGCCATATTTCGCCGGTTGCAGCCTCGCTGCCGCTCTCCTTCACGGTGAGTGTGGTGCCCGATGTCTTTGCAAGCATTGCCGCAAAATCTGAAACATATTTTTCTATCTCTTCGCTTGGAAATGTTATTGCGTTGAGTGACGAAACCGCAAGTTTGCCTTCATTCACTGTGAGTTCGGCAGGTTGCGGTATTATCGATATCTTGCCAAGTTCTTCGAATGTTGTTGCATCGACAAATGTTACCGGGTTGTTCTGGTCGCCACTGTTCCAAAGTCCTACACCGCGATTCTCGGCAGGGCCGCCCCATAAGTTCATCGAAATTCCGGTATTGCTTGCAGGCTGAATTTCATATCCGCCGCTGTAACTGCCGTTTGTTGTGCTGTTTATCTTGAAACGATACACGCCTGTTGCGCTTACAGCAGCGCGAATCATTTGGTCTTTCACTGCCGAGTTCGCATAAAGGGTATATCCTTTTTTGTTTGTGAATGTATAGCCGGTAGAGGCGTTTCCTGTGATTTTCCATAATTGTGCATCACTGCCGGTTGCGGCAGCCGTGGTGATATTGGCATTCGCAGTTTCGGCAGTAATGGCGTTGCCACCGTTCATGAATTGAATGAGATACCACTTGGTGACATCGTCGGTGCTTATTGTGGGAAATCCCTGAGCGGTTGCCGTCGATAAACCCGCAATACAACATAGCAAAAATAGTAATTTCTTTTTCATAACAGTAATTATAATAATGTTAATAGTATTCAATATTTGCAAATGTACGTTTTTGTGATGAACAAATGAAATGAAGAGGTAAAAAATGCTGGTAAATAACGATTTTTTTATTTATCTTCTAAAAAAAAGAAAAAATAAACTATTTTATATATATTTGTGAATTGACATTTTAATGGCTTGTCATTGTATCCTTCTAAATTATTATAAATATGAAAACATTTAAGAATTTTTGTTGCTTTGTGGGGGTATTGATACTCTCATTTGTGGTGCAGCCTATATGTTCGCAAGTGGTGAACATATCTCCTGTTCCGCAGGAAATCGTATGGAGTGGAAATGTTGCTTTTCCTGCCGGCACCGCTTTTACACTCAACGGCGAAATCACTGCTGATACCGATGCCGTGGCTCTCTTTAAAGAGAATTTTGCTACAGGCGGTACACTTCCGGTGTTTATAGGTGAGCGTGGCGATGCTGCCATAGCCGCTTACGAGTCGCTCATCCCTTCAAAGAGCGAAGGTTACTACCTTTCAGTGAGTAGCGACAAAGTGGTCATTGCCGGTAATGATGGTGCAGGAACTTTCTATGCCGTGCAGACATTCATACAGTTAGCCACACAACCTCAGGTTATGGCAGCAACCGTGACCGACTATCCAAGTGTGTCGCATCGCGGTCTTGTCGAGGGTTACTATGGCAACCCTTACAGCGAGGCCAACCGTATGAGCCTTTTCGAAATGTTTGGTCGCCAGAAGATGAATATCTACATCTATGGTCCCAAAGACGATGTTTATCACCGTGCCCGCTGGCGTGAGAACTATCCCGCCGACCAGGCCGAAAAGATACGCTCTTATGTTAATGCAGCCAAGGCTAACAAGGTCGATTTCGTGTGGGCTATCCATCCGGGAGAAAATATCCAATGGAACAAGACCGATAGCGTGAACATTGTTAATAAGTTGAAGTTTATGTACGACCTCGGTGTCCGCACGTTTGCCGTTTTCTTCGACGATGTATGGGGAGGTGAAGGTACACGTGGCGACAAGCAGGCGCAACTTATGAATTACATCACCGACGAACTAAACAAGGCATACGATGATGTGAACCCGTGCATAATATGCCCCACACAATACAACAAGGGGTGGACAAACGGTGACTACCTTACCACACTTGGTTCCACAATGTACCCCGAAGTGCGCATAATGTGGACAGGTAATTCTGTGGTCGATATGATAAACAAAAGCGATATGCAATGGATAAATGCCCAGATAAGCCGCAAGGCCTTCATCTGGCTCAACTATCCCGTTACCGACTACTGCATAAACCACCTGCTTATGGGCCCCACTTACGGCAACGACCTCAATATTGCCGATATGCTTTCGGGTTTCACAGCCAACCCTATGGAGTATGCCGAGGCTTCAAAGCTATCGCTTTTCAGTATAGGCGATTATAACTGGAATATGCCGGCCTATGATGCTGATGCTTCCTGGGAGAACGCCATTGCCTACCTTATGCCCGAAAATACGGCTGACTTCCGTTTCTTCTGTGAAAACAATGTCGACCTCGGCGTAACCGTACACGGCCTTCGCCGCACCAACGAGTCGCCGGAATTCGTTGTCGCCAAGAACCTCTTTGATACCAAGATGCAGGCCGGCGACAAGGCTGCTGCCTATGCCGCAGTGAGTGAGCAGTTCGAGAAGTTCATCTCCTCGTCCGAAAACCTACTTTCGAGCAGCGAAGCACCCGCACTCATTGAGGAGATAGAGCCCTGGTTGCAGTGTATGAAATATACAGGCCTTAAAGGCCGTTCGCTTGTGGAGATGCAGAACGCTCTTCTTTGTGCAAACCCCGACAGTTTTATTAACAGCTATCTTCGTTACAATGAGTATGACGAAGCACAGGCGGCTTTGCGCTCACGCGATTTCGAGGGTACCATAAAACTTGCCACTCCTGTGGTGGCAACCGTGCACGTGGAACCATTTGTGAAGAATACGTTGGGTGAGCTTGTTGCCGAGTATAAAGAGAATTATGACTATCGCACCGATGTCTTTCCTGCGCAAGTTGTCGAGAATGGTACATATTATATAATGTATAACGGCAAATATCTCACGAACAGCACGCCCAACACAGCCGGCAGCGTGCCGCAGTTCGTTGCAGCAAAAGACGATGTGCGCCCGCAGAGGCAGGAGTGGAAGATAACCGTCGACCCATCTACCGGTCGTTACAAAATAATAAATCTCGAAGACAACCGCTACATAAATGAGAATGGAGTATTCACTGTGAGTGACTCGACCAATCCCTACGAGGCCGCATGGCACACATATAATATCTATCGTCTCGCCAATGGCAAGTATGCTGTGCAGAACGGGGGCAGTGCCGGTGATAAATTCTGGTCATCTAATGGTTCGCGCGTAGAAAAGAGCTCATCAAGCGAGTTTGTGCCTTCGAACTTCGTGTTCGACATTGTACCCATTAGCGGCAAAGAGGAGTTCAATGCAATAGATGCCGACGGCATTTATTACATTCTCGACGGTGACAAATACCTTACCAATACCAATGTTTCGGGTACAGGCGGGCAACCCACCTTCCAGGCTGTATCATCGCCCGGTATTGCACAGGAATGGCTCATCGTTCCCGACGCAAGCGGTAAGCAGAACTATAAAATTACAAGCAATGCCGATGGTCGCTATATAAACGAGTATGGTGTGTTCGGTACAAACCAGTATTACAGCGATTGGAATACCTATCTAATCACCATTCAAGACGGGCTCTGCTCGTTACGCTGGACACAGTCGGCAATAAATAAGGGGGTAAAGTTTCTTGTCAGCGACGGTGATAAGCTTGTGGAACAGGCAATAGACCACTCCGCCAGCTACCGGTTGAAAATAGTAAAGAAATATGTAGCTCCTCTGCCCGAACCCGAAGTGACCGAGGTGGTAGCTCCCCAATATGACATATATCGCATAGAACACGTTGCAACTGGCAAATTCATCTCCAATGGCGACAATACCGAAAACAATGCTCGCATCGTATATGCAGCAGCCGATGCCACCAGCGCAGGGCAGGAGTGGGCTCTCTTTTCCACAGGTATAAGTGATGAGTATATCTTTGTCAACCCCACTTCGAAAAAGGCTGTGGATATGGCACCCGGTGTAGGTAGTCCCGTGCAGTGGAATGTGGAGCCTTACAATGTGAACCAGGTGTTCCGCCTCTCCGAAGTGGAGCCCGATGTATATGTGCTGCTGAATGCAAGCAACAGCGCCGAGGCTCTTGCAATTACGGCGTCGGGCACTCCCACCATGTCGAGCAGTGCTGCTGCGGCCGATACACACTTCCGCTTTGTGGCAACGGGCGAGAAACTTGCGATAGACTTTCCCGTAGCCAACAAGAGTTTTGTAATAAAGAGCATCGATACCGACCAGGTGTTAAGTGCCGAAGCTCATAGCACCCTTAACAGCTATGTGTACTCAAAAGATTATGTCGTGGATAAGGGGCAAGGGTGGAAAATAATTAAAGGGAAAAATGCATTTGTACTCACATCTACGGCGTATGGAATCTCGCTCGATATGGGCCTTACCGGTGCTTGTGTGCCTTTGCTTTATACAACCGAAACCAATAATGCTAACCAGAATATATACTTCGAAGAGGTTGATGGTGAAGTCGGCATATATCGTCTGTATGCGCTTAAAGACAATGCAAAATACTATCTGCAATCGATAGCTGACGATGCTTTTGCAACCACAACCGTGGCTACCGATTCGGGAACAAAATTCGCAATAGCAATGTTGGAGAGTTCGCTCGGTAACAATTGGGAGAACCAGGAGTTCTTCGAGGAGAACAAGGAGCCGGCTCACGCAACTTTCATTCCCTATACATCAACTGCGTTGATGAAGAGCGACAGTTTCTACAACACTCCGTGGCTCACGCCTTCGAAAGCCGACTATTTGAGTCTTAATGGTGTGTGGAAATTCAACTTTGTGAATGAGCCTTCGCAACGCCCGGGCGAGAGCGATTTTTGGGGCAATGATGCCGACGTGTCGGGCTGGGACAATATTGATGTCCCCTCGTGCTGGGAGATGAAAGGCTACGACCATCCTATGTATGTAAATGTAGAATATGCTTTCCTCGATAACCCTCCTTATATAAAGAACAAGGTGAACGGTGTGGGAAGCAACCCAGTGGGTTCATATCGCCGTTCCTTCACGCTGCCGGCCGGTTGGGCGAACAAGAATGTATTCCTTCATTTCGATGGTCTTTACAGCGCGGCATATGTGTGGATAAACGGCAAATATGTCGGTTACACCCAGGGCGGCAACAACGACCACGAATTTGAAGTTAGTGCTTTTGTGCGTGAGGGTGAGAATAATGTGTCGGTTCAGGTATTGCGTTGGAGCGATGCATCTTACCTCGAAGGCCAGGATATGTTCCATATGAGTGGTTTGCATCGCGATGTATATATGTATGCGACACCCAAAGCCTTTGTGCGCGACCACTACATAACAGCCGAGCTTGGTGACGACTATGCAAGCGGTTCCATGAATGTGGCTATGGAAGTGGATAATCGCAACAGTGTTGCCGAAACAAAATCGGTGGAGGTGCAGCTGCTCTCACCATCGGGAGCAGTAGTTGCCACAGGCAGCACCGTTTTCAACGTGCCGGCAGGAGATAGTTCAAAGGCAACAATAACATTCGACAATCTTACAGGCCTGCTTCCCTGGACTGCCGAAACACCAAACCTTTACACGGTAGTGGTGTGCCAGAAGGGTGCAACAGGAGCCGACGAAATGGTTTTCTCTACAAAGTATGGTTTCCGCGAGGTCGAGATAAAGAATGGCGTGGTGCTTGTAAACGGCAAGCGCGTATTCTTCAAGGGTGCCAATGCTCAGGATACTCATCCGTTGTATGGCCGTAGCATAGATGTTGAAACAATGCTCAAAGATGTGCAGATGATGAAGCAGAGTAATATGAACATCATACGCACCAGTCACTATCCTCGTCAGGCAAAGATGTATGCAATGTTCGACTACTATGGTCTTTACTGTATGGATGAGGCCGACATCGAGTGTCACAAGAACTGGGAGGATTTCAGGAAGAATGGTATATCGAACGACCCCACCTGGCGTGCCCAGTATGTCGATAGGACAGTACGTATGGTATACCGTGACCGCAACCACCCATCGGTTGTCTTCTGGTCATTGGGTAACGAATCAAGTGTAGGTGTCAACTTTAACTCTACTTATGCAGCTGCACGCCTGCTCGACTCGCGCCCCATTCATTACGAAGGATATTCGGCCGATAACTCGGCTGCAAATACCGATATGCACTCGAAGATGTACCCCGACCTCGCCTATGTGCGTACAAATGCAAATAACAGTATAGGCGGCGAGCCCTTCTTTATGTGCGAGTATGCTCACGCTATGGGTAATGCTGTGGGTAACCTGCAAGAGTACTGGGATGTTATAGAGAGCAGTAAATATGGTATAGGCGGTTGTATATGGGATTGGGTGGACCAGTCAATATACGACCCGCAGGCAATAAAGAGTGGCGAACTCAATGTCAACGGCTTCCCCAAATATATGTCGGGTTATGACTTCCCAGGTCCTCACCAGGGTAACTTTGTCAATAACGGTCTCATTACAGCTGACCGTGCATGGACAGCAAAACTTACCGAGGTAAAGAAGGTGTACCAGTATGCCACATTCTCATTCGATGCCTCTTCGGCAACCCTCACCGTGAAGAATAAGTATCACTTCACCAACCTCGATGCTTATTCCTTGCGCTATTCGCTGTTGTGCAACGGCAAGGTGATAGAGAGCAACACACTCGCAGTTCCATCGGCAGCACCCGGTGAAACAGCTGCAATGGCAGTGCCCTTGACTGCTGTAACAGACCCCTCTGCCGAATATCTTCTTAATGTGGAACTGGTGACAAAAGAGGATGCCTCCTGGTGCGACAGCGGTTATGCTGTTGCAACCGAGCAGTTCGTGTTGCAGGAGCGTACTTCGCTCACTGCTCCCGAAATTGCAGATGAAGAAGAACTTCTCACCCTCACAGCCGATGGCGGTTACTCTGTTGCAAACAACAACATCAGCTTCAAGGTCAATGCCGACGGCTTTGTAACCGAGTGGGTAGCCAACGATGTACAGGTGCTTGCCGACGGAGGCAACCACCCCATTTACAGCAATGTACGCTGGATTGAGAACGAAAGCCCTTATGGTGAGCATAATTTTGGCGATGCAACAGCATATATAAATTCGGCCTCTGTCAGTGCCACTATGGGAGCCGACAGCAGGAGTTGCGTTGTGGTGGTAGATGCTTCGCACGACAAGTGTCCCTATAAGATAACCTACACTATATATGCAAGCGGAGTGGTGGATATGAAGGTCGATTACAAGCCTGTCACTTCACTTCGCCGCATTGGTCTTGATATGATATTTCCCGCGGGCTACGAGAATGTGGCATACTATGCAAAAGGCCCCTGGGAGAACTACATTGACCGTCAGCGTGGCTCATATATAGGTCGTTACACGACAACCGTCGATGATATGTTCGAGATGTACCCTCACCCCCAATCGATGGGTAACCGCATGGCTTTGCGTGACCTCACCCTGGTGAATCCCGAAAACGGCAACACCATAAATGTCGCCACCGAGGGTGAAGTCTCCTTCTCGCTATCTCACTTCGATCAATCGCAGTACCTTGTACCGGTGCTGCATCCTTGGGATCTCGTGAAGGACGAAGTTGTGTACGCAACCTTCGACTATATGCAGTGCGGCTTGGGTAACGGCAGTTGTGGCCCGGGTACCGAAAGTATGTATAAGTGTCCCAGCGGTTCGACATACAGCCACACTTTGCGTGTAAGTACCGTAAATGGTATGGAAACCGGTATTGAGAAAGTGGGGCTCGATGCTTGTACGGTTGCATATGATGCTTCATCGGCAACCCTTTCTGTCGACAATATTGCCACAGCAGCCGATGTGATTGTGGTAAATATGGGTGGTGTAGTAGTGAGCAAGGCGGTTGCCGATAGTGGCAACGTTTCGCTCTCGCTTGCCGATGTTCCTCGTGGCTCATATCTTATTATAATCAAGAGTAACGGAGAGCAACGTGCACATAAATTCATAAAATGGTAAATATCTGCAACCAATCCCCAAGCTCTCAGGCTTGGGGATTGGTGTATAAAGAGGGTTCAGTAGAATTTAGTGTGGACAAATTGATTCTTTAATAAGTTGTGTCACCTCACGCAGCCCTTTGTGTAACGAATTATCTCCTGCAATGGTAATTCTCAAAAAAGGAACCGGCACCGTTAAAATCACAGTGTTTATCCGAGCATTTGCAGGAGAGAGTGCGAAAGCTCGTGCAAATGAGCGAGTGAAAGTTTACTTGCACGCAAAGCGAATGCAGCCGAGGTTGCGCGAAGCGAGAATGTTTGCCATAAGTTGA
>SUXO01000035.1 GCA_015060885.1 Bacteroidales bacterium | reverse complement strand
GCGACGTGAACAAAGAACCGAGCGACTGATTTTTCTCGCGTGCCGGGCGTTTGGTTCTTTGCGCGACAAAGAACATCAAAGATATATTTCCAATGAGAGAATAACCGACAAATAACACCGAGAAGTCGAAAGCAAGAATGTTTGGTATCGTATATGGTGAGTGCCCACACCTTTTTGCTACTGAGCCATATTATACGCCACGACACCGAAAAGCAGACAACAAGCACCTTGTGTTTCAAACAAAAAAAGGAGGCGAGCAAACGCTCGCCTCCTGATATCAAATCGGGGATGTATTATTCTACGATTGTGATGATAACGCGACGGTTCAAGTTAGCGGGCTTTTCAGCAGCTACACCACCCTTGCCTTCAACGATGATCTTATCCTGGGGAACACCCATTTCGATAAGTTTCTCGGCAACAGCGTTGGCACGAGCCTCAGAGAGTTTCTGGTTGTACTCGGCAGAACCGGTAGCGCTGTCAGCGAAACCAACTACAGAGAGTCTTGCATCGCTGTTCTTAACAGCATCGGCAAGAGCTTGGAGGTTGATGATCTCCTTCTTGCAAGCAACCTTTGAAGAGTTGAATGAGAAGAATACAGACTGAGCAGCAGCGGGAATAACCTTACCCTCGCAGTTCTTCAAAGCCTCCTGGGCAGCTACAAGGCTCTGTTTTGAAGCAGCAAGCTGGTTCTTCAAACCTGCGTTCTCTGCCTCTTTTGCCTGCAACTGTGTGTTGAGCTCTGCAAGAGCAGCTGTGTTCAACGCCATGATAGCGTCAACATCGGGAGCGTTGTCCCAACCTACCTTATTGAACTTGTAAGTAACACCGGCAAGAGCTGTGAACATCATATCATAGCCATTGCTACCGGCCTTACCGCTAAATCCGTTGCGGAGGAATGTGGTACCGAGCTCGAAGTTGATAGCCCAATGTTTAGAAACATTGAATGTGTTCATAATACCTGCGTTAACAGCGATAGAACCGGTCATATTAGAGAATGAAGAAGAACCGTACTGTGTTCTTGCAGCATAACCGGCACCAACGAAGGGAATTACATTCCAGATGCGATCCTCATTGTAACCACAGATAAGGTTGCTGAGGTTGAACATAGCATCGAAGTGGAAGTGCATGATAGCCTTCTTTGCCACATTCTCATAAGCCTTGATGTTAAGACCATTGTAAGCTACTCTCCAACCGAAACCGGGAGTGTGCCACTTACCTGCATACACCTGAACTGCGGGAGAAACGTGGTCGAACACGCTTTCGCCATTCATATAAACACCATTGTAGAGGTTTACACCGCCGTTCACACCCAAGAACCAGTTGCTACCGAAGCTGTTGGTAACAACGCTGTTCTTCAAAGTAGGAACTACGACCTCGCTAACAGTTTCCTGTGCATAAGAAACCATTGCAATGCTGGCAATAGCCAACGAAATCATAAACTTTTTCATACTTAAACTAATTAGATTCTTATAAATATTGTCGTTTTATTCTCTCTAATGTAAAACGCAGAGGATAGTGAATTGTTTGCCACAAGCACTTATGCAAGGCAAAAGAGTCCTATCCACCCTATTTTACAGGTGCAAATTTACATATTTTTCGTAAAGGAATATAAATATATTATATAAAAGAGTTTTTTATTAAGGTTTTTTAACAATTAAGAGCAGATATTTGCCTTACTTGGAAAAAAATTTTACAATTTCCTTGTCGTGCAACAGATGAACAACAGGTAAACCATCGGGGGTGCGTTGCGGCATAGATGTTTCAAAAAGTTCCTTTACGAGCGTCTGAATCTCCTCTTGTGACAAGACCTGCCCCACCGCTATCGCCATACGACCGGCAACAGAAAGGGCAATTCTGTCGTATAACCTTTCTTTTACCATTGCGGTTTGCTCAACCACATCCCTTACGATGTCGACAAGCAATGCAACTGGGTCGAGCCCGTCGATACCGGCAGGGACCGCATTTATTGCATAGCTGTTGCCGCCAAGCGACGATATATCGAACCCCAAAGAGGAGAGCTCTTCGGTTATGCCTTCGAGCGCGACGGATTCGTTAAGGGAGAGGTCGGCCCGTTCGGGGAAAAGCAGGCCCTGCGAGTGTCCGCGCTTATTAAAAAGCTGCTCACGATATTTCTCGAAAAGTATTCTCGTGTGGGCACGACGCTGATGAACCAACATCAGCCCCTCGTTACCCGACACCAGGATGTATTGGCCTTTGTATTGGGCAAGCGGAAGATACTCTTCGGCAAGCGGGGCAATATCGGGAAGCGATGACAGCAAATCGCCGCCGGAGAACTCGGAAACCGTGTTGTCGGCCTGCGAAGGAGTATCACAGGTATCGTAAAGTTTTTCCCACCACGAATTATCGGCTTTACGATACTCCGGCGCATTCTTCTTGAATGGGTTGTACGACGGGTCATAGGATACCTGGGGAGCCGACAGAGGAAGATTGTCACCCGCCGCAACCTGCTCCATTACCGGTATTTCGGGAAAATCGTCGGTGTTGAAGTCGAGGGCAGGGGCCACATTGAAACGTCCGAGGGCTTCGCGCACGGCTGCCAGTATTATTTTCCATATATTCGACTCGTCTTCAAATTTTATTTCGGTCTTTGTGGGATGTATATTTACATCTATGCGGGAAGGCTCCACATTAAGACACAGAAAGAACGGTACCTGCTCGCCCTGGGGAACCAGATTGACATACGCTTCCTGCACTGCCTTGGCGAAATAGGGATGACGCATATAGCGGCCATTCACGAAGAAGTACTGCAAGGCTCCTTTTTTGCGCGAACTTTCGGGAAAGCCCACAAAGCCCTTCATTTTAAGCAGTGTGCTGTCGACCGAGACCTCTACCAGCTGGGTGTTTATCTTTTTACCGAAGATATTTACCACTCTTTGGCGGAAGGAGGATGCGGGCAACTGCGACAATTCTATTCCATTGTGCGAGAGAGAGAACTCCACATCGTGATTTATGAGCGCAATACGTTCATATTCCGTTACGATGTTGTTGAGCTCGGTCTGCGTCGATTTCAGGAATTTGCGACGTGCCGGTATATTATAGAAAAGGTTCTTTACCTTGAAATTGCTGCCAGCTGGGGCCGCAACGGCCTCTTGCGATTCGAGCTTTGAACCCGACATTACTATTCGCGTACCCAGTTCGTCGTCGGCACGGCGGGTTACGAGTTCCACCTGGGCAACGGCAACTATGGAAGCGAGTGCTTCTCCACGGAATCCCATAGTGTTAAGCGCGAAAAGATCTTCGGCTCTCTTTATTTTGGAGGTTGCGTGGCGTTCGAAAGCCAAACGGGCATCGGTTTCGGACATTCCCACGCCGTTATCTATAACCTGGATAAGCGTGCGACCGCCATCGCTAACCAGCACCTGCACTTTGGTGGCACCGGCATCGATTGCATTCTCCACGAGCTCCTTGACCACCGACGATGGGCGTTGCACCACCTCTCCGGCGGCTATCTGGTTGGCCACAGAGTCGGGTAATAGATGTATTATATCCTGCATTGTTCAGTGTATGGCTGTTTATACTATGAGTTCCTATAATCAGAAGGACCAGGAACCTGTCAACAGATAATGGAGAATGAAGATACATATGAGCAATACCACTATGAGCGTGGGTGTCTTCAAACGGCTGCCATTCTCCTTGCGTCGCGTAAGATGGGTACTCGCACCCTGAAAGGTTCCTTTTATACGGTCGCGATAAGTCACCTCTTCGGGAGGCAGCATCCCCAGGTCGCGCTTGGCATTGTTCACTATCTTATCAAGTTTCTCCTTGCGCTCGTCGACATATATATATTTGTGCTCAAACTTGCGCGGAGCACCCATTTTAAAAAATCCCATAGTACTCCTTTATTTTTTATTGAACCTGTCGAGAGAGGGCAAAGGAACATTCTCTCTGTTGATTACTTTCAGCATAAGGTCCTTGGCCTTGCCACGATAATTGAAGATATCTTCCTTGCTTGTGGGGCGCACATAATCGAACCAAGCGAAATTATCGAGGTACCTTGCGTCGGCTGGCACTTTACTCAAAGGATAGAAAACACCTTTTGAACTGTTAGGAACAACAATCCTGTCCATCTGCCCCTCTTTCATATATGCTGATATTCTGCCGGCCTCGGTAACGTTCATACCAACAAGCACGCTATCTTCGTCAATTGGGAAATATACGACATTGGCTCCGCCAAGAACGTGCATACGGTCGAGCTTGCCGTTCCTGAAATGGAAACGCATCTCACGGCCGTTTATCTGGTTATAGTTCACAGAGTCCATAGCCTCGGCATAGAGAGTCTGGTTTATAACGTTTACCCAATCGATGGAGGCAGTATCCATATACATTTTAATCTCCTCGCCAAGCAACTGGATACCCTCGTTCCACAGAATGGGGTCCTTGTACATTGTCATACAGGAGTCGCGGGAGTCGAAAACAAGCGAGTCGCAAACAGCCTGCATACTCACACTGTAAGCACGCACTTTGTGACAGGCACGTACCTGCCTGTAAACAGAGTCGGTGTCGACATTGGCACTCACGGCCCAAATGGTGTCGGCGTGCAGGAAGAGAGAATCCTTCTGCGAGAAATCGACAACCACGGCACGGTCGGTAACATAAGCCGAGTCGACCAGCTCGTTCATATAGCTGTAATCGCCGGTGAGCATATTGTGGTTTTCGGGGTCGATGTAAACGATGTTGCCGAAAATTTCGCTCACCCCCACTGCCATATCATAGCAGATGGAGTCGGCAGTTATATTTTTCTTTCCGTTATAGAGTACCGAACGGTCGAGAAGCGTTGCATTGCGGGCTGCTGTGTTATAGAGTCCCTTTTCGGAGTATATACGATTTTCGGCACCATTGTATATGTTGGTGGGGCCCAATATTGTAGCAATCTTTGTAATTGTATTATACTGCAATGTGTCGGACTCTAACGTGAACCGGGGATTCTGCAAGTTTACATTATTATTGAATACCGCCTCTTTGGTTCCTATGCGATATTCGCCCCACCACGATTCAAGAGTGCTCTCACCGTCGTACAAGGCACCGCCATCGAAATAATAGCCTTTGTTGGCATTACGGTCGAAGTCGAGGCTGTCGGTTTCAAGCATGGTTTCCTTGTCGATGAGCCTCACATTGTTGCGCACACGAGCCAGGTTGGTATCACCGTTATAGTCGAGATAATCGCCATAGAGGAACAAGGTGTCGCCCTGCTCCATCTTCACATTGCCGAACGCCTGCACCGAGTTCTTTTTTGTAAAGAAGTATGCACTGTCGCAATACATATACATACTGTCGCGACGGAAAGAAACATCGCCAACGAGTATAAAAGCATCGGGCACACGCTGCTTGTCGAACTTGGTGGTGTCGGCGTGCAGCATATACACATAGTCGCGCTCTTTTGCCGTAACGGTGTCACCGGCCTGTGCAACTGCACCCGGCTCGACCTGCTGCGCAAACACGGTGTGAGCAAGCAGCACAAATAATATGAAGAGTCTTAATCTCATTATCGGCTTATCATTTCTTGTCCTCATAGAACACCCAACCGGGGTATTTGAAATCCTCTCTCTTGGCTTCGCCGTTCAGACGCACATATATGCTTTTCTGTTTCTCGCGTATCCACTCGTTGGTGCGGTCTTCGCCCATCTTTCTCTGGTATATCTCTTTGAGCACTTCGTAGTCGTCCTTGATATTGGCCTTATGGGCATCGACCTTCGATTTAAGTTTTATTATGGCACAGATGGTCTTCCCGTTGTCGAGCCTCATCGTGAAAGGCGATGACACCTCGCCAACAGTCATTCCGTCGACCACTCTGGCGACATCCACGGGAAGGTCCTGCAACTGGAAACGCGATGCTCCGGTCTCCTTGTTGAACATTATTCCGTGGTTGTTGTTTGTCTCTTTGTCGAACGAGCACATAACCACCGCATCCTCAAAAGTTATAGAATCCTGCCTTATCTCCCTTGCCAGAGAGTCGAGGTTAAGCATCATCTGCTTTATGCTTTCTGTCGATACACGTGGCTTGCGCAGAATGTGGCGCACATTGACACGGTCGCCGCGCTTGTCTATGAGCTGTATTATGTGAAAGCCATATTCTGTTTCCACAATCTTGGAAACCTTCGACGGGTCGGTGAGGTTGAATGCAGCTGTTGCAAATTCGGGTACAAACTGGCCGCGGCCGCGGAAACCGAGCTCACCGCCGCGGCGGGCACTTCCGGGGTCCTCGGAATAGAGCAAGGCCAGTGTCGAGAAACTGGTTTCGCCACTGTTCACACGCTCGGCATAATCACGGAGTTCCTCTTTTATGCGGTCAATCTCGTCTAGATTTATGGCAGGCTCGGCTGTTATAATCTGCACCTCAACCTGTTCCTGTATAAACGGGATGCTATCTTGCGGCAACGATTCCACATAACGGCGCACAAGCGAAGGCGAAACCTTTATCTCGCCCACAATCTTCTGGCGCATCATATACATCATATTGTTATTGTGCAAGTTGTCGTAGAGCATTTCACGAATCTTGCGCATGGGCATCTTCTGGTACTCTTCGAGTTTCTCTTTGGAGCCTGCACGCTGGACATACTCTTCTATCTGCGCATCGACCTGACGCATAAGTTGCGTTTCGTTTACCTCCACACTGTCTATTGCCGCCTGGTGCAGAAAGAGTTCCTGCACGGCAAGGTCCTCGCCCACTACGCTGTAAGGGTCACCATCGAACCTGCGGTTTTGCAGTTTCCAATATTTTATGGCATCCTCGATATCGGAGCGCAAGATTGACTTGTCGCCGACAACCCACTCCACTCTATCAATCACATTATCCTGCGCCATTGAGGTGCAGAATGTGAGCAGGCAACAAAACGATAATATATATTTATTCATAAATCACTGTGTTATGCGACAGCAATGGCGGTCACGTTCTCATTTATTGTAATACTCTATTGCACCGCGTTTGACGGCTTCGTCATAGATATTACGTTTATTCTCTTTTATAAATTCAGCTTTAAGGGTATTTGTTACCAACTCGCGTATCTCGCCCTCGACCAATTCCACCGGTTTGTGCGAACCTTTGTTCACAAACGAATCGACAGAAAGGAAGTAAACATACTCCTTGTCGCGGAACTCTATATCCTTATCGCGGCCGAGGCGTTGTGCAAGTTCGTCGACGGGAAGTGATGCCTTTGAAGCAATCACAGCCAGGCGTTCCCAGGCATCCTGAAAACTCTCATAAACGACATTGTTTGTTATGCTGTACTTGTCGAGTTTTTCAAGGTCGTCTATTTCACGGCTCTTGTACCACTTGCGCAAGAAGTTCAGCTTAGGAGCCGCAGCCGGAACTTTCAGGAACAACCCTTTGAATATAGGCTCTTCGAGTTCGAACATTGCTATATTGCTGTTGTAGAACTCCTGCACCTCCTCATCCGAAATTGCGGGACGCAGGTGCTGCTCCACAAGGCCTTCCTGGTAGAGGTTCAGTATAAGGCTGCGTTTGTAGCTTTCGACAAGTTTCTCCACTTCGCCCGCCACCGGAACATTGCGCAGTGCGACATTGTAAAACAGTGCCTCCTCAATCCAACGGTTTATATAACGGTTCACATACTCAATGCTGTCGCCACTCGGCGGGTTGGCCGAACAGAAACGTTGTACATCTTCTTTGTACAGAAACTCTTTGCCGACACTCACAAGAGGAGTCTTCCCCTTGTGCAGAATCTCCTCTTTGCACGAGGATAGCGCAAAGAGGGGAATCATTACTGTTATAATAAGAGGTTTTATCAGGTTCATTCGGCAAATTTAGCAAATAACTCTCATTAATTGTGGTTATTAACTGTTTTTAGCACCTCTTCAAATATTTCAACATCGTACTTGCGGCGCAGTTTCTTAACCCACTTCTGTTCCTTGTATTTGTTATAGTCGTCGGTAACGGTGCCTTTCACATCGAGGTATGTGACCGGGGCATTCACAAGCTCGCCCACAACCCCTGTGAAGGGCTGTTTTTCACGAACTTCCCCGCCTTCGCCCTGGCCGAACACAAGCTTGTCTACCCATTTGTTATCGCCGGCCGCAAAAACGCCAATTTCCATACGCAACGAGTTCTTCTCCCTGTTGGCGAACTGTTCATTCACAATTGTACGGTACTCCTCTTTGGGCTTGCCGGTAAGGGCTGTTCTGGCAGAATCGAGCAATTCCTGTGTCTTTGCGTGTATGACGGCACCGCGATAGCGTGGCTGGTCGTATTTATACTTCTTGCGGTTCTTCTTGAAATATTTTGCAAGTGCCTTTTCGGGCTCGGCATCGCTCTTCCACACTGCGCGGTTCGATACTTCGAAGAAGAGAAGGCCTTCGTAATACTCGCGCATAAGGTTGCCGAATTCGGGGTATTTGCTTTCGAGCAGGCTGTTTTCCTTTGCAAGTGCCTCTTCGGGGGTCATATTGCCACCGTATGCCTTTGCAAGTTCGAGCCCTTTCTTTGTGCGGGCGGTCTTACGGATGTTCTGCTTTTCAAGCATTTCGATAATGGACTTCTTGTAATACTCGAAACTGCCGAACGGGCGCGAAGAGATTCTCTTCACAATGTGGTATGCTGCTGGCGACTTGAAGGGCTTTGAATACTCTCCGTCGGCCAACGCATAGGCTGCGGTTTCAAACTCTTCGTACACCTGCTTACGCAGAATCTCAAAAGGCTTTACATACATTGGGGGCATTCCTATGAAGGCTGCGGCTTCGTCGAAACTCTTGCCTGACTGCAACATAGCATAGGCTGAATCCATTTTCGCCGCTGCTGCTGCAACTTCGGCCGGAGTTGTCTGTTGCGCCACCGGAATCGCAAGCTGCATCACTTGCAGAAAACCGTCCTTGCCGATGGCCGACGAGTCCTTGACATACACACGATAGGCTTCGAGCTCAATATAGTCCTTGTCGGTGAGATAATCCTCGGCAAGCGCGGCACGGTCCTTTTCGTACTCCTCTTTAAAAGAGGAAAGCGTGTCGAGCTTCAAGGCCTTTGCCTCGGCTACTTTGAGCTTGAAGTTTATGAACATCGGCAGATACTCTTCGAGCGAGTAGTCCTCACCGTCGACACCTGCGTTGTTCTTGTTGAATGCATATTCAAACTCGGAACGGGTAATATTCTCCCCTGCAATTTTCATAAGTACAGGGTCGCTCTCCTGCGCCGCAAGAGGGGCGAAAGAGAAGAACGAGGCAACGAGCAGCAGTATCTTATTCATTTTCATATTATTCAGGACGGCTATAATTGGGTGCCTCGCTTGTGATTGCCACATCGTGGGGATGACTTTCGAGTACACCGGCATTTGTTATACGCACGAACTTGGCTTTGTGCAAGGTCGCAATGTCGGGGGCACCGCAATAGCCCATACCGCTGCGCAAACCACCTACAAGCTGGTAGATAACCTCTTGGAGTGTGCCTTTATAGGGAACACGGGCTGCAATACCCTCGGGAACGAGTTTCTTCTTGTCGGCTGTTTCGGCCTGGAAGTAACGGTCCTTTGAACCGCACTCCATTGCTTCGAGCGAACCCATACCGCGATAGGCCTTGAACTTACGGCCATTAAAGATAATGGTATCACCGGGCGACTCTTCGGTACCTGCAACCAGCGAACCTATCATAACACAGTAACCGCCGGCAGCAAGAGCCTTAACCACATCGCCGGAGTAACGCAAACCACCGTCGGCAATCAAGGGAACATTTGTACCTTCGAGTGCTTTTGCCACATCGTACACTGCCGACAACTGGGGCACACCAACACCGGCAACCACACGGGTGGTACATATTGAACCGGGGCCTATACCCACTTTCACAGCATCGGCACCTGCATCGACGAGCATTCTTGCAGCCTCGCCTGTTGCCACATTACCCACAACAATGTCTATCTGGGGATATGCAGCCTTTGCCTCTTTGAGTTTGTTTATTACGCCTGCCGAGTGGCCGTGTGCCGTATCGATTACGATGGCATCGACACCTGCCTCCACGAGTGCCTTTATACGGTCCATTGCATCCACTGTCACACCCACGCCGGCTGCTACACGAAGACGGCCTTTGGCATCCTTGCAGGCCATAGGCTTGTCTTTGGCTTTTGTTATATCCTTGTAGGTAATGAGGCCGATGAGATTTCCGTCGTTATCCACAACGGGAAGTTTCTCGATTTTGTTTTCGCGCAATATTTTTGCAGCCGACTCCATATCGGTCTTCTGGTGTGTTACCACAAGATTCTCACTTGTCATCACCTCGCAAACGGGGCGGTTCATATTGGTTTCGAAACGGAGGTCGCGGTTTGTCACGATACCCACGAGTTTCTTGTTCTCGTCGACTACGGGGATACCGCCGATGTGATATTCGGCCATAAGGTCGAGAGCATCCTTCACTGTTGCCGCCACTTTAATGGTGACAGGGTCGTAAATCATACCATTCTCGGCACGCTTTACAATAGCCACCTGATGGGCCTGCTCGGCAATGGACATATTCTTATGAATAACGCCGATACCGCCTTCGCGGGCTATGGCAATAGCCATTTTAGCCTCGGTAACGGTATCCATAGCGGCTGTAACAAAGGGTATGTTCAAATCAATGTTGCGCGAGAACTTGGTTTTCATACTAACCTCTTTGGGCAACACTTCGGAATAGGCCGGTATGAGCAACACATCGTCGTATGTGAGGCCATCCATAGCAATTTTGTCTTTTATAAAATCGTTCATATATCTATATATTGTTTTCTGTCAATTTCCCATTTCGGAGATAAATTTTACACGCACTAGACGTATCTCCTCTTCGCTGTATTCGGCTCCAAGAACATCGAGGGCGGCATTTATGCTGTCGGTATCGGAGTTCTTGAAGTAATCGTATATTTCCTGTATGTTCTCTTCGTCCATAATCTCTTCGAGGAAGTAGTCGATATTGAGTTTTGTCCCAGAATACACGATTGATTCAACCTCGTCGAGCAGTTCTTCGAATTCAACACCGCGGCTTATGGCAAGATCGTCGAGGGCCACTTTGCGGTCTATGGCACTGATTACGCTTACTTTCAGTTTCGATTTGTTGGCTACCGTGCGCACACGAAAATCTTCGGGGCGGTCAATCTCGTTCTCCTCGCAGTGACGTTTTATAAGTTCACAGAACTCTTCGCCATAGCGTTTTGCCTTGCCCTCACCCACACCGGGTATATTTTTGAGTTCCTCGAATGTTATAGGGTATGTTGTGGCCATAGCCTCCAACGAGGGATCCTGGAATATAACATAAGGGGGCAACTCCAACTGCTTCGACAGTTTCTTGCGCAAGTTTTTGAGCATTGCGTAAAGTTCGGGGTCCACGGCAAATGTACTGCCCGACTGCACAATGGCCTCTGTTTCGGCAAAGTCCCTGTCTTCAACTATCTTGAACGACTTGGGCTTGTCGAGGAAAGCGCGGCCCTCTTTTGTAACCTTCAAAAGGCCGTAGTTTTCGACATCCTTGTCGAGATAGCCTGCTATGAGTGCTTGGCGTATTACTGCATTCCAACGCTTGGGTTCCTCATCGACACCGCTGCCGAAACATTCGAGTTCGTCGTGCATGTGCGACTGTATCTCGGCTGTCTCCTTGCCCATGAGGACATCTATTATATATTCTACCTTAAAATTCTCTTTGACTGCCAATATTGTCTCAATGACATTTTCGAGCAGTTCCTTTGCCTCCACCTGTTTCTTGGGTGTCAGGCAGTTATCACAATTACCACAATTTTCCACTTCAAAATTTTCACCAAAATAATGTAACAACAATTTCCTGCGGCAAACCGATGATTCGGCATAGGCTGTCGTTTCGTACAACAGCTGACGACCTATATACTGCTCGGCAAGAGGCTTGCCTTCGAGGAACTTTTCGAGTTTCTGCAAATCCTTGCTGTTGTAATAGGCTATGCACCTGCCCTCGCCGCCGTCACGACCGGCACGCCCTGTCTCTTGGTAATAGCCTTCGAGGCTCTTGGGAATGTCATAGTGTATAACGTAGCGCACGTCGGGCTTGTCGATACCCATACCGAATGCAATGGTTGCGACTATCACATCTATTTTCTCCATTATGAACTCATCCTGGGTCTGTGACCTCATTACCGAGTCCATACCTGCGTGATAGGCCTTTGCCGAAATCTCGTTGGCTTGCAGAACTTCGGCGAGTTCTTCAACCTTCTTGCGGCTCAAACAATATATTATACCCGATTTGCCGGGGTTCGATTTTATGAATTTTATTATATCCTTGTCGACGTTCTTTGTCTTGGGCTTTACTTCGTAGTAAAGATTGGGACGGTTGAACGAGGACTTGAAATCGGGAGCGTCCTGTATGCCCAGATTCTTTTTGATATCGTCGCGCACCTTTGTGGTGGCTGTTGCAGTGAGGGCAATAATGGGTGCTTTGCCGATTTCGTTTATTATGGGGCGTATTCTGCGGTATTCAGGACGGAAGTCGTGGCCCCATTCCGAAATACAATGCGCCTCGTCAATTGCATAGAAGGATATTTTTATGCTTTTAAGGAACTCCACATTATCCTCTTTGGTAAGGGATTCGGGAGCGACATAGAGCAGCTTTGTTTTCCCCGACTGCACATCGGCCTTTACCTCCTCTATGGCTTGCTTGGTGAGCGAGGAGTTCAAAAAGTGGGCAACACCATCCTCTTCGTGGAAGTTACGGATGGCATCGACCTGGTTTTTCATCAGGGCAATGAGCGGAGATATTACAATTGCCGTACCTTTCATAACAAGCGACGGCAACTGGTAGCAGAGCGACTTTCCGCCACCGGTAGGCATCAGAACAAAGGCATCATTCCCATCAAGGAGATTTTTGATGACCGCTTCCTGATCCCCCTTAAATGTATCAAAACCAAAATTCTCTTTAAGAATTTCTGTTAAATTATACTTCTTTGCCATTTTACAATATGCCTATTTGCAAACAAAGTTATAAATATCTCTATAAAACCCGCAAATTTTTTGAGATATATTTTGCGAAATATAGAAAATTATTGCAACAAACAGCCTGTTGTTCAAAAAACACCCCCTCGGACTCTCCTTTGGGGCTCCGAGGGGGTGTTTATGGGGTTATTTGCGATACATCAGGCCATCATTGTCATCGCACCGCTTTTAACAATTCGCTCTTCGGCATAGGCCTTTGTTATACGGCACTCTTTTTCACGGCTCGAAGGCATTTCGAACATCTTTTCCTGCATTATGGTCTCCACAATGGAACGCAGGCCTCGCGCGCCCAGCTTATACTCCATTGCAACGTCTACGATGTAATCGAGCGCCTCGTCATCGAAGGCAAGTTTCACTCCGTCCATATCCATAAGGCGTATGTATTGCTTTATAATGGAGTTCTTGGGCTCGGTAAGGATGTTGCGCAATGCACCCCTGTCGAGGGGACGCAATGATGTTAGTATAGGCAGACGGCCTACAATTTCGGGGATAAGACCGAATGAGCGCAAATCCTGCGGGGTAACATATTGCATCATATCGCCCTTGTCTATCTTGAAATTGTTCTGTACCGAATTATAGCCGACAACGTGGGTGTTCAGGCGTTGGGCGATTTTCTTTTCGATACCGTCGAACGCTCCGCCGCAAATAAACAGTATGTGCTTGGTGTTTACGGGAATCATCTTCTGGTCGGGATGCTTGCGGCCACCCTGTGGGGGCACATTCACAATGGAACCTTCCAGCAGTTTCAACAAGCCTTGCTGCACACCTTCGCCACTTACATCACGGGTAATGGAAGGATTGTCGCCTTTACGGGCTATCTTGTCGATTTCATCAATGAAGACAATTCCGCGCTCGGCCTCTTCCACCTTATAGTCGGCCACTTGCAAAAGACGTGTGAGAAGACTTTCGATATCCTCACCAACATAACCGGCTTCGGTGAGCACCGTTGCGTCGACAATTGTGAAGGGCACCTTCAAGAGGCGTGCTATGGTACGCGCCAAGAGAGTTTTACCGGTTCCTGTGCTGCCCACCATAATTATATTGCTCTTCTCAATCTCCACATCGTCACAGTCGCGCTGCATAAGACGCTTATAGTGATTGTAGACCGACACGGCAAGGGTGCGCTTTGCATCGTCCTGCCCAATGACATATTCGTCAAGAAAAGCCTTGATGTCTTTGGGTTTGGGGAGTTCTCTCATACAGAACTCGCTCTTGGGCAGCAACTGCTCTTCGCGCAGGATATTGTGTGCCTGTTCAATGCAGTCGTTGCAAATGTAGCCGGTCATACCGGTCATAAGCAACCCCACTTCACTTTCGGGCCTGCCACAGAAACTGCAACGTCTTTTTCCTTTTTCGGCCATAGGATTACTTCTTGCGTGAGAGTACGTTATCTATCATACCATAGGCCTTGGCCTCCTCGGCTGTCATCCAATAGTCGCGGTCGCTGTCGGCCCACACCTTGTCGAAAGGCTGGCGACTGTGGTCGGCAATTATTGTATAGAGCTCATTTTTAAGTTTCTGTATCTCACGGGCTGTGATTTCAATATCGCTGGCCTGTCCCTGAACACCGCCAAGAGGCTGATGTATCATCACACGGCTATGTGTGAGCGCAGAGCGTTTACCCCTGGCACCCGCCACGAGCAGCACAGCAGCCATACTTGCAGCCATTCCTGTACAGATGGTTGCAACATCGCTGCCAATGAACTGCATTGTGTCGTATATGCCCAGGCCGGCATAAACCGAACCGCCGGGGGAGTTTATGTAGATTGAAATATCCTTGCCACTATCGACAGAATCGAGGTAGAGCAACTGCGCTTGTAGCGTGTTGGCTGTATAATCGTCGATTTGTGTGCCTAAAAAGATGATTCTATCCATCATCAAGCGTGAAAAGACATCCATCTGGGTTACGTTCAGCTGGCGCTCTTCCAAGATATATGGGTTAAGATACTGCGATTGAAACTTCATCACATCGTCGAGCACCATACTGTTCATACCCAGGTGCTTCGTCGCATACTTTCTAAAATCATCTTTCATAATTGTCAATCTACTTTATTTTAATAACAAGTTACTCTATTATTTATCGCTTTCAGCGAGTTTTTTGTTGAAATCCTCAACAGAAATCTCCTCCTCGTTGAGTGTTACAACGCCCTTGATTGCCTCGATGAGCTTGATGTCGACAGCACGGTTGATGAGAGCCTCGCGGGTTTTATCCTGTTTGAGCATACCTGTCGCATAGTTTTCGAGCAAATCCTCGGGAACGTTGGCCATACCATACTGTGCAAACTGGTCGCGTGTAGCAGCCTTTGCAACGGCAAGCACATCGTTGTCGTCAATCTTAATCTCAAACTTCTTGGCAAGCTGCTCTTTTGTGAGGTGCCAAGAGAGTTCTGTGAGGCTCTTCTGGAAGTCCTCTTCGCTGATGCTTTCAGCACCTTCGGCCTTGTTCATCTCCATTATGCGACGCAAGATTGCTTCGGGGAACTCCATTTTACCAATGCGGGCAGCAAGGTAAGCGCGCACATCGAGCAACAGTTTATAGTCGCTGTCGATAGCGAAACGCTCGGCAAACTGCTCGGCGATTTTAGCGCGGAACTCCTCCTCGCTCTTAACGGCATCCTTGCCGAATGCTGCATCGAACACGTTCTGGTTGAGTTCGCTTGCAACAAAGCGTGTGATTTCGGAGATGGTGAATGTGAAGTCGCCTGCGTGTGCAGCAACCTCGCTCTTCTCTATTTTAAGGAGCGATGCAAGCTCGGCCTCGCTGCCATCGAAAGCGGTTGTGGGGTTGAAAGTGATTACATCACCTACCTTTGCACCTGCAAAGAGAGCCTTCTGCTCCTCGTTCTTCATATATGTGGGCATCATTACGGCATCCTTTACGCTGATACCGGCCTCGGCTGCTTCAACAAGCGAACCCTTCAACATATCCTTCTCCTCGTAGCTTTCAACCTGCTTGTACTCGCCGCAACGCTGTGCATAGGCCTGAACCTGAGAGTCAATCATTTCGGCTGTGGGCTGAATCTTGTAGTAAGCGAGTTTGTCCTCTTTGGTGAGTGTTGCATCGAACTTGGGAGCAAGTGCTATTTCGAACTCAAAAACGAACTCCTTGTCGTTTACCATATCGATAGCAGCCTGCTGCTCTTCGCTGGGAAGGGGCTCACCGAGCATATCGATCTTGTTCTCCTTAATGTACTCAAAGATTTTTGTCTGCAAGAGTTTGTTTATCTCTTCGGCCTTAACGGCTGTACCGTACTGTTTCTTAACAAGTCCCATAGGTACCATACCGGGGCGGAAGCCGGGGATGTTGGCCTTCTGACGGATGTTTTTCAACTGTTTCTCAACCAAGGCTGAATAATCGGCCTCCTGAATTTTCACTGACAAGAGAGCGCTTGTAGCGTCCGAATTTTTAAATGTAAATTCCATATATTTAATTTTAAATAATATACTAAACCCAATTTAGGCTTGCAAAATTACAATTTATTGGGGAGATAATCAAAAAAAAAGACCTTTTTACGCTTTTCAATGGCAAAAAAGAGGTACAGAATGACCTCAAAGCACGAAGTTAGGGCAAAAAAAAGAGAGCAAGGTTGCAATTTTACCAATTTGCAACCTTGCCTGCATTTATTACGGGGAGATAATCAATCTATCTGGAACTCGCGCTTGCGCAACACGAAATCGCGACCGAGATACTTTTCGCGCACAACAGGATTTTCGGCAAGCACTTCGGGGGTTCCCTCGAAAAGGATGCGGCCCTCGAACAGCAGATAGGCGCGGTCGGTAATGCTCAATGTCTCCTGTACGTTGTGGTCGGTAATGAGGATTCCTATATTCTTGTCTTTCAGTTTCCACACGATGTACTGGATATCCTCGACTGCAATGGGGTCGACACCGGCAAAGGGCTCGTCGAGCATAATGAACTTGGGGTCGATGGCCAGACAGCGTGCAATTTCGGTACGGCGGCGTTCACCACCCGAAAGGCGGTCGCCGAGGTTCTTGCGGACCTTCTGCAAGCGGAACTCCTCAATAAGGCTTTCAAGTTTTTCCTTCTGATACTCTTTGGGTTTGTTGGTTAGTTCAAGCACCGATGCGATATTATCCTCGACCGTCATCTTGCGGAACACACTTGCCTCCTGTGCCAGATAGCCTACACCGAAACGGGCTCTCTTGTAGACGGGAAAATCTGTTATTTCGGTATCGTCGAGAAATATTTTGCCGCCATTGGGCACCACAAGGCCTGTCGTCATATAGAATGAGGTGGTTTTACCTGCGCCATTAGGGCCCAAGAGGCCCACAATCTCCCCTTGTTTCACATCGAAGGAGACGTTGTTGACAACCGTGCGTTTGCCGTAACGCTTCACAAGGTTTTCGGTGCGCAACACCATACGTTCGGGAGTTGCGATATTTTCATTTTCTGCAAAGGCCACCATCGTTCTGTTCTTTATTTATCGGCAACGAAGATAATGCAAATTTCGTTTTTGCCCAAGATTTTATGTGTAAAAGGGATAAAAAAGCATAAAACAGCAACATCTTGAACCATTTGAATAATAAAAATAGTATCTTCGCGCTTGAATTAGCAACAACGGAAAATATATGTTCATCATAAAATCGATAGAGACTTTCGGCTCCTACCTGATGCTTATGCGCAGGGTTTTTGCCCGCCCCGAACGCTGGGCAGTCTCCTTGCGCCAGACTCTGCGCGAGATTTTCCAGCTTGGCATAGATTCCATTCCCATTGTGCTCATAATATCGTTTTTCATCGGTGCTGTAATATGTATACAGATGAAACTGAACATAGAGAATGCGTGGATGCCCAAATTCGTGGCCGGTTATGCCACACGCGAGATTCTTCTGCTTGAATTCTCGTCGAGCATAATGTGTCTTATTCTTGCCGGAAAGGTAGGCTCGAACATCACATCGGAGATTGGCGCAATGCGTGTTACACAGCAGATTGATGCGCTCGAAATAATGGGAGTCAATTCGGCCAATTTCCTTATTCTGCCCAAAGTCGCCGCACTCATATTCATGATACCCATACTTGTGATTTTCAGTATATGTGCCGGCATTGCAGGAGCATACGCAATAGGTTTCTTCACCGGCATTATGTCTGCCGACGACCTCACCTGCGGCCTGCAATACGATTTCCAACAGTGGTACATTTGGTGCAGCATAGTAAAAGCTATCTTTTTTGCCTACATAATAACATCGGTGGCATCGTTCTACGGCTACACGGTGGAGGGTGGCTCCATTGAGGTGGGAAAGGCCAGCACCGACTCGGTTGTCAGTTGCAGTGTGCTCATACTGTTTGCCGATATAGTATTAACCCAACTGCTTATGCAATGATAGAGGTAAAGGACATACACAAGAAGTTCGGCAGCCAGACTGTGCTCGATAACATAAATGCCATCTTCGATAACGGGAAGGCCAATCTTATCATCGGACAGAGCGGTGCCGGAAAGACCGTGTTGCTGAAATGCATAGTGGGCCTGCTCGAACCCGAGGAGGGCAAAGTGCTTTATGACGGGCGAAACATTCTCTCATTCAACAAGAGGGAGAAACAGATGTTGCGACGCGAAATGGGTATGCTGTTCCAGAACGCCGCCCTGTTCGACTCAATGAGCGTTCTCGAAAATGTAATGTTCCCTCTCGATATGTTTTCGGACAAGACATACAATGAACGACTCAAACGTGCCCGTTTCTGTTTGGAACGTGTAAACCTGCTCGACGCGCAGGACAAGAGCCCCGAAGAACTTTCGGGCGGTATGCAGAAGCGCGCCGCCATTGCCCGCGCCATTGCCCTTGAACCGCGCTATCTCTTTTGCGACGAGCCCAATTCGGGGCTCGACCCGAAGACTTCGCTCATTATCGACGAACTGATTCACGGCATCACTACCGAGTATGACATCACAACCATTGTGAACACTCACGATATGAACTCGGTGATGAACATCGGCGACCACATAATTTTCCTTGCCGACGGCAAAATTTCGTGGGAGGGCAACAAAGACCACATCCTGAACACCGACAACAAACGGCTTAACGAGTTCCTGTTTTCGAGCGAGATACTGCGAAGGGTTGCAGGAGATAAACAATAACAAGAGAAAAGAGAGCGGCGCGCCGCTCTCTTTTCTCTTGTTATTTCTGACGTATGAATATGTTAATCGGTACACCGGTAAATTTCCAACGGGCACGTATCTTGTTCTCCAAAAAGCGTTTATAGGGCTCACGCACATACTGCGGCAGATTGGCAAAGAAGAGGAACGACGGCACGCGTGTCTCGTGCAGCTGCATACAGTATTTTATCTTTATATACTTTCCTTTTATCGAAGGAGGGGGGCAAGCCTCTATTATGGGGAGCATCTCCTCATTGAATTTTGCTGTGGAGATTTTTGTTTTCGAGTTCATATATACCTCCTTTGCGGTTTCAAGAACCTTGAACACACGCTGCTTTGTAACAGCCGATGTGAATATTATGGGGAAATCGACAAAGGGTGCAACACGCTCGCGTATGGCGTTCTCGAAGAATTTCTGCACCTTCTCGCTCTTGTCCTCGACCAAATCCCATTTGTTCACAACCACAACAAGGCTTTTCTGGTTGCGTTGAATGATTGAGAATATGTTCAGGTCCTGCGACTCGATGCCACGTGTGGCATCAATCATAAGGATGCAGACATCGGAGTTCTCAATGGCGCGTATGGAACGTAGCACCGAGTAGTATTCGATATCCTCACTTACCTTGCCCTTTTTACGTATTCCGGCCGTGTCGACCAGATAGAAATCGAAACCGAATTTTGTGTAGCGGGTAAGAATTGAATCGCGGGTGGTACCGGCTATGTTTGTAACAATGTTACGCTCCTCGCCGAGGAACACATTTATTATGGAACTTTTGCCGGCGTTGGGGCGGCCCACAACTGCAAAACGGGGGATATTCTCTTCGGGTGCTTCTTCGGCTTCTTTGGTAAACTTGGAGATTATGAGGTCGAGCAGATCACCTGTACCACTGCCGTTTGCAGCCGATATGCAGTGCATATCGCCCAGGCCCATAGAGTAGAACTCGGCAGCGGCATACTGCATTTCATAGGTATCGACCTTGTTGGCTACTACCAAAACCGGTTTCTTTGTGCGGCGAAGCATGGATGCAAGCTCACTGTCGAGGTCGGTGAGCCCGTTCATGGCATCGACCACAAAGAGTATCACATCGGCCTCTTCCATTGCAAGCGTAACCTGCTCGCAGATAGCCTCTTCAAAGACATCGTCGGAGTTTCTTACCCAACCGCCTGTGTCGACCAGCGAGAACTCCTTGCCACACCACAGGCAACGGCCATACTGGCGGTCGCGGGTGGTACCGGCCTCGTCCGATATTATCGCTTGCTTGGTTTCGGTCAAGCGGTTAAAAAGGGTCGATTTTCCCACATTGGGACGACCTACTATTGCCACTAAATTTCCCATAACTTTCAATCTTTTTGGTCGTAGCCGAAACGGCGCAGCTGTTTGTTGCTGTTACGCCAATCCTTGTCTACCTTAACATATATTTCCAGGAATATTCTCTTTCCGAAGAATTTTTCGAGTTCACGGCGCGCATCGGTTGCCACACGTTTTAGCGCTGCACCTTCGTGACCTATTATTATACCTTTTTGCGAGTCGCGCTCCACATATATTATCGATTTTATATATATGCTGCCCTCCTTCTCCTTGAAGTATTCACACTCGGCCTCGCACACATAGGGTATCTCCTTGTCATAGTGAAGAAGTATCTTTTCGCGTATGATTTCGGTAACGAAGAAACGGGCAGGCTTATCGGTGAGCTGGTCTTTGTCGAAATATGGGGGCGAGGGAGGAAGCAGTTCCATTATGCGCTTCATCACCACATCGACACCGAATTTCGCGATTGCCGAAATGGGCATTATTTCGGCCTCGGGCAACATTTCGTGCCACAACTCCACTTTTTTCACAAGCTCCTGCTGATTGGCAAGGTCAATCTTGTTTATGAGCACAATGATGGGGACATCGAGCTTGCGCACTTCGTCAATGAAGTCGCTGTTCTTTTCGGGTGTCTCCACCATATCGGTAACGTAAAGCAACACATCGGCATCGCGCAACGCCGAACGGGAGAAGCGCAACATTGCCTCTTGCAATTTATAGTTGGGTTTAAGCACTCCCGGTGTGTCGGAGAAGACAATTTGTGCATCGTCGGTATTCAATATACCCATTATGCGATGACGGGTTGTCTGTGCCTTGAAGGTGGCAATGGAGATGCGCTCGCCCACAAGGAGATTCATCAGTGTCGATTTTCCCACATTGGGATTACCCACTATATTTACGAAACCTGCTTTGTGCATATATATAGAATGTTTGTTGCGTAAAAAGCTATTGCTCTCACAAGAAAAAAACGCACCGTTGCCCTGCAAGGTGCGCTTGTTTCTTAAAATACTGCCCGTGCAACCTGCCGGCGACAGGGCTTAAAGGTTATTTAGATTGCAGCCTCTTTCTCGATAGCCAACTTACCTCTGTAATAACCACACGCACCGCATACGGTGTGATAAACGTGCCACTCGCCACAGTTGGGGCATATTGCCAATGTGGGGGCTACTGCCTTGTCGTGAGTTCTTCTCTTGGCAGTTCTAGTCTTTGATTGTCTTCTTTTAGGATGTGCCATTGTTCTAACTTTTTAAATATCTTCTTCAATTTGTATATTCTTCAAACTTTCCCAACGAGGGTCTATATCGGCGTTGCCTGTATCGTCACCTTCATCGGTGTTGCCACGGGTATGCTTGCCCAGCTTGCCTGTCATTTCGCGGTTACACTTGCCCGGTGCGTGCACACGCTTCATAGGGAGCGCAAGTGCTACAAACTCATAAAGGTACCACGCAATGTTCAGGTCGCCGTCCTGTTCGGGCACAATTACGGTGTCACCATCGTCGGCATAATCGTCGCCTAATTTTACACGCAAACTGTTCTCGGTTTCCACTTCAATGTCGAGGTCATCGAGACAGCGGTCACAAGCCACGGTGACTGTTCCGGCAAGGGTAAAATCAAAGTCGAACACATCGTGGTTCTTCTTTGCGGTTACCACTGCTTTTATGTTTCCCTTCTGGAATTCTTCACCCTCAATGTCGGCAAAAAAGGCATTATCAAGGTTAAATTCCATTTTTACAGGCTCGGTCTTTAAGCCTTTGAGGTCAATGTTGTATTTGTCAAATCGTCCCATTGTTAAAATATTATCATCATTATCAACAACTTAACCATTCAAAAACCCATAAACCCAACAGGATTGCCCTAATTTGGGATACAAAGATACAAATAAAATTTATTTTAGGCACTTAAATTAAAGAAAATCTTTACTTTTTTAATTCCACACAGAAGGTCGTACCCCTGCCCACAGCCGATTTTTTCACGTAAATACGACCTTTGTGATACTCTTCGACAATACGTTTGGCAAGCGACAGGCCTAACCCCCAGCCACGCTTCTTGGTGGTGTAACCGGGTTCAAAGACCTGTTTGTGCTTCGACTTGGGAATTCCCTTACCTGTGTCGGACACTTCGAGATAGATATAATCCTTACCCTGTTTCAAGGATATGTTTATGGCACCGGCACCATTCATCGCATCAACGGCATTCTTACAGAGGTTCTCGACAACCCATTCTATGAGCGGCGCATTCATACGCACCAGCAGGGGCCGTCGCGGAGCGCTGAATGTGTACGTGACTTGCGATGGGCTGCGACGTTTCATATATTCCACCGCACGCTCCACTACATCTACCGCATCTTCCGAGGTCGGTTCGGGCAATGAACCTATCTTGGAAAATCGCTCTGCAACGCGTTGCAGACGTGCCACATCGCGCTCCATTTCGGGAATAAGTTCGTCGGAAGGGTACTTCTCTTTCAACACCGTAGTCCACGCCATAAGCGAAGATATAGGAGTTCCCAACTGATGGGCGGTCTCTTTTGAAAGCCCCACCCACACGCGGTTCTGTTCGGCACGCTTGGAACTTAAAATAGCGAAGAAGCAGACCACAAAGAAAAGCAGCACCACAATGAGCTGAACGTATGGGTAATATGCGAGTTGCTTCAATATGAGCGATTCGGAATAGCAGACTTCGAGATAGTCTTCACCATCGGCTCCTAAATCGACACGTATAATGCGCCCATCGGCACGCATACGGGCCACAACATCCATAAGCACTGCCAAAGAATCGGTATCCGATGGTATTTCTATGTTCCTATGCTGGGATATTGCCCCCTTCTTGTCGGTAACAACCACAGGGATAGTGGTATTGCCATTGAGAACCGAAAGCACAAGACTTAAATCGGTATTCTCATCGGCACGGTTAAGATAATCCATCGCATCGGCCCAGACCTGCATTTTCTTCCTCTCTTCGGTTTTAAGGTCGCTTACAAGAGCATTGGAAACAATGAGTGATGTCGCGGCTATGAGCGCAGCCACGACTATAAGGACTATTTTTACGTTTCTAAAATTACTGAACCACTTCATTTTATCAACCACTTATGGTTTATTCAAATAAGAAACGTAAAATTTGCAATTTTAGTATATTAAAAAGCGCGCATCGATGCAGGGTCGACAAATTTTGAAACGAATAAACAACAATCCCGACTTTATAAAGTCGGGATTGTTGTTTAAAGGAAATCATTACCAGCTGCCGGTATCGGAAGATTGTTTGTTTTTCAATGACTCCTCTATGGCGTGGATGGACTTTATTGCCATCTGTTTCAATGTACCAAACGCCTTGATATACATATCGTCATTAACATAGTTGGCAGTATTTATAGGTGCAACATCCAACAATGACTTCGTTATAGTTTCACGGCCGTTTGTCTTTTCTTTATTCACATTATACTCCTTTACAATGATGCATATACGGGCTCTTCCCGGTTTTGCATCGACACGAAAACTATGTTTACAATTGAATGTATATTGCGAAATAAGATTACCATTCTTTCAAACGAACTGAACTCACCTTCACCCACAATAAATTTCTTTGCAGAATTCTGTTGGGTGATATCATACTTTGTTATTTTATAAGCTTCTTCCAAAAACTCCAAAGAATATTCATATATTTCCCCGGCTGTCAACGGCAGATTCTCTATAATTTTCACAAAGTGAACAGCATCATTCTTTGCCTCATATGTAACTTTCTCGTCAATAATCTCATCGTCTTTGCTACCAAATCACAAGATTTGGGCCTGAACCGAGGGGCCCAGGAGCATTATAAATAAAAACAGAGATAATACTTTTAATTTCATTGCGATAAATTCTATAAAAAAAAGAGTGGCAGTCACATTATCTTGCGGCATACCACTCATTGCTTATAATCAAAATTAGAAACCGAAACGAGAAACAGGGCTTGCAAAGCTATTAACCTCACTTCTCATTCTTGTATCCTCTTTAATACCCTTCATATTTACACCCCAACCTGTTACAGTCACTTTCTGACTCTTATACAGACCGAAGAAGAATGAGTGGCTCTCCTTTGCGAATTCGGGCTCCATAATGATATCCACATCATTGTAAACCTTTGCACGATACAAAGCCTGACGCTCAACTTTTGTCAAACCTTTGTAACGGTTGACGCTAGAAAACTGCTTGTTACCATTACGAACCAAAGGAATGCAAAAAATTGATTTAGACTCAATGGTTGCAGTAACTTTCTTTGCATTCTTGTAATCCAAGTCGGCAGCAACGTAAGTGTTAATTGTATTTCCTGCCAAACCCATCAAAGCACCCTCGGTTGAATATTTTGCACAACCTGTAAACATCAACGCCATAAGCGCAATAAAACAAAATTTAAGGTTTTTCATAATAATTATAATTTTTAGTTAAATCTTATTGCAAACTTACAATTAAATTCACAAATTACCCCCCATTTTGTTAATCTTTGTTAAGAACCATAATAATAGAGGAGGTAACACAAGCAAAGCTCTGTGACGGAGGAGAAGAACACAAGCAACGTAAGGCAAACAATGTAGGGGCAGACCGGTGTGTCTGCCCGTTTTTCATTGCCTGTGTTTTGGGCGCACACATGTGTCTGCCCGAATGAAATTCCCGCGCATTGGTTGGGCGCACACACCGGTGCGCCCCTACATAAAGAGGATAGCCGCGCGGGATGCGGCAAGCGAGCATTACCAGGGAGAGGAGGTCGATAGCATATATAAAAAAAAGAGGAACTCTTTTGAAAGAATTCCTCTAAAAAAAGCGGCGATGACCTACTCTCCCACAAATCTTTGCAGTACCATCGG
>SUXO01000034.1 GCA_015060885.1 Bacteroidales bacterium | reverse complement strand
GCTGCACAGGCTGCTGTTGAGGAGTAATTGAAAGATTACACTTGAACCACAATAGAGAGTGGCTACCCTGTGAAGGGTAGCCACTTATTTTATTATAATAAGAGAAGAACCGCCCGCCTCATAAGAACCGCCTAATTAAAGGTCTGATTGCTTATGCCGACGAACGGCTCATATATTTACGGCACAAATGAGTGCGCTTGCCTATACCTTATTTATATATGCACCGTGCAAAGTTAGCAGATTTATGCGACAATACAACAAAAATCACAGAGGAATAACATCGACAACCGTCAAAACCCTCTCTTGCGACACTTTGAAACGCACATCGCAACCGGCAAAAGGCATACCATACACACGGTCGGGAGTATTCTGATACTGCGGACGGGGGTCAAGGGCAAGCACTTTGAGCAGCGCTTTCAGCTCCTGCGATGAAAAACGACTCTCATACTCACGAGGAAAAACCACTTGCAAAGTTTCCCACTCTTTTTGGTCGACAAAACCGCTGCGGGCACCGGGATGGGCATCGCAATAGGCAACATAGGGTTTTATATCGTAAATGGGTGTGCCGTGCATAAGGTCGGCACCGGCAACGTTTATAACGACACCTTTATCGGCAGTACTTTCAATGGAGAGTATCTTAACCGAAGAGAGGCCGAGCCCGTTAGGGCGGAAAGGAGAGCGCGTTGCAAAGACTCCCATTGCCACATTGCCACCCAAAAGCGGCGGGCGCACCGTGGGACTCCACTCCTCACCCTCACGCACATTCCCCGAAAAGCCCCACACAAGCCACAAGTAATCGAACTCTTCGAGCCCGCGCAATGCATCGGGGTTGCGATAATGCGGCTCAAAGACTATGGTACCGCAAAGTTCCTCTACTATACCGCTCTGCCGAGGAATACCGAACTTGGTGGGGAACGACGAGTGGAAATGGGCGATGGGCGATATATTCATTGGCTATTCTGTTTTGTTTTCTGTTTTTGCAACACTGACTACGCAAATTTATGAAATTTTGAGTATATTCGTGCAAAATTATTTACCAATAAGATACTTTCAATGCAAGAATGAAAAACGACAGACTGCTATCGCTCGATGTTCTGCGTGGCGTGGACCTCTTTATGCTTGTGGCCCTGCAACCTGTTCTGCGCGGGATATTGCTCACAATAGACAATGAGACACTCAACAGCACACTACTCTACCACCTCGACCACGCACAGTGGGAGGGATTCAGGGCTTGGGACCTTGTTATGCCGTTGTTCCTTTTTATGTCGGGTGTCACAATGCCTTTTTCACTGCCCAAATATCTGAAACAGAACAGCAACCTGGCAATGTGGAAACGTGTGCTGAAACGCTTTGCCATACTTTTTGCTTTGGGAATTCTTGTACAAGGGAATGTCCTCTCGCTCAACCCCGATGCGGTATATCTTTACAGCAACACCTTGCAGGCGATAGCCACAGGCTACCTGCTTGCCGTGCCGTTGACACTCTATCTTAAACCGGGCTGGCAGGTGGTTGCAATAGCAGCATTGCTCATCACATACACCATCCCTATGACCTTGTGGGGCGATTGGAGCCCGCAGGGGAACTTTGCGTGCGAGGTCGATAAACTTATTCTCGGCCGTTTCCGCGACCAGAGCCAAATAGCTCCCGACGGCAGTGTCATATTCGCTCCGTGGTACGACTACACCTGGGTGTGGAGCAGCCTCACATTCTGTTGCACCGTGGCAATGGGAAGCCTTGCCGGGCACATAATAAAACGCGGCAACGACAACCGCCAGGAAACAGCGTTGTTGCTGCTGGCAACAGGTACGGCACTCGTCGTGGCCGGATTATTATGGGACTGCTGGCAACCTATGATAAAAAGGGTGTGGAATGGCAGTATGACCATTTACAGCGGTGGTCTTTGCTATCTGCTGCTTGCACTGTTCTACTGGTGGATAGATGTAAAAGGGCACCGAAAAGGGTGGGAGTGGCTGCTCTACTATGGTTGCAACGCCATAACCGCATACCTCATTGGCGAAATAATAAACTTCCGCAGCATAGCACAGTCGTTGTTACACGGCACGGCACAATACATAGGCAACGAGTGGTACAGCGTGTTGCTCACAATAGCCAACAGCCTCATCCTTTTCTTCATTCTGCGCCTGCTCTACAAACATAAGATATTCCTGAAAGTATAGTTTTTAGACAGGTACAAATTTGCAGTTTCTGTAAAATTTATCTTCTTTTGCACATAATAAAAACAAGAATAACCAACATACAATATTATGGAAAAAATCATTGGTCTAATAGATGCACCATTTACCCCTTTCTATGAAAATGGTGAAGTAAACTACGAACCCATTCCCGCCTATGCACAGATGCTTGCAAAGAACGGAATGAAGGGTGTATTCATAAACGGCTCATCGGGTGAGGGATATATGCTCACCGAAGAGGAAAGAATGAAACTTACCGAGGCTTGGGTTGCGGCTGCACCCAAAGACTTCAAGATTATAGTGCACGTGGGAAGCACCTGTGTAAAGTCGAGCCGTCGTATGGCCGAACACGCGCAGAAACTGGGAGTATTCGGCATAGGAGCTATGGCACCTCCCTTCCCCAAAGTGGGCCGTGTGGAAGAACTTGTGAAATACTGCGAGGAGATTGCAAGTGCAGCCCCCGAACTCCCCTTCTATTTCTACCACATACCCGCGTTCAACGGAGCATTCCTCCCTATGGTTAAATTCCTTGAAGCTGTGGATGGCCGCATTCCTAATTTTGCCGGTATAAAATATACATTCGAGAGCCTGTACGAATACAACCAGTGCCGCCTATACAAGAAAGGCAAGTTCGATATGTTGCACGGACAGGACGAAACCATACTCCCCTGCCTTGCTATGGGCGGAGCACAAGGAGGCATTGGCGGCACAACCAACTACAACGGTTGTAACCTTGCCGGAATTATCGATGCATGGAATGCCGGTGACCTGGAAAAAGCACGCGAGTTGCAGAACTTCTCACAAGAGGTTATAAACGTTATATGCCACTACCGCGGCAACATTGTGGGTGGCAAGAGAATTATGAAACTCATTGGCCTCGACCTGGGCAAAAACCGTACTCCCTTCCAGAATATGACCGACGAAGAGGAGGCTGCAATGCGTAAGGAACTCGAAGCTATAAACTTCTTCGAACGTTGCAACAAATTTTAAAACCAGCAGGGAACTCATTAAATTTAATAATATGAATTGGAAAAAATATCTTGAAGAGTGGCAGGATTGCTACAAACAGGATTTATGTGAGAATATAATGCCTTTCTGGTTGAAGAACGGGCTCGACCGCATGAACGGCGGCGTTTACACTTGCCTCGACCGCGACGGCTCGCTCATCGACAGCACAAAATCGGTGTGGTTCCAGGGGCGTTTTGCTTTTGTGTGCAGTTTCGCATACAACACCATTGAGAAGAACCCCGAATGGCTGGCAGCTGCAAAAAGCACCATTGATTTCATTGAGGCTCACTGTTTCGACAGCGATGGAAGAATGTACTTCGAGGTGATGGCCGACGGCACTCCGCTGCGCAAACGCCGCTATGTATTTTCGGAGAGTTTTGCCGCAATAGCAATGGCCGAATATGCCAAGGCTTCGGGTGATATGAGCTATGCCCAAAAGGCACTCGACCTTTTTAAAGACATACGCAAGTTCGTGGCAACACCCGGTTATATGCCGCCCAAATACCTCGACACATTGCAGGCAAAAGGTCACTCGCTGGTGATGATTCTCATAAACACCGCATCGCGCATACGCAATGTAATAAGCGACCCCGTGCTCGACCAACAGATAAACGAGTCGATTGAATCACTAAAAGATTTTATGAAACCCGAATTCAAGGCCTTGCTCGAAATGGTGGGCCCCGACGGCGAGTTCATCGACACCTGCAACGGGCGCGTAATTAACCCCGGTCACTGCATAGAAACCGCCTGGTTCCTGCTCGAAGAGGCCAAGTACCGCGGATGGGACAAAGAACTCACAGCACAGGCTCTCCAAATTCTCGACTGGTCGTGGGAATGGGGCTGGGACAAGGAGTACGGAGGCATAATAAACTTCCGCGACTGCCGTAACCTGCCACCACAAGACTACTCGCAGGATATGAAATTCTGGTGGCCGCAGACCGAAGCCATCATCGCCACCCTTTACGCCTACGAGGCCACCGGTGACGACAAGTATCTGATATGGCACAAACAGATAAGCGAATGGACATACGCTCACTTCCCCGACAAGGAGATGGGCGAATGGTATGGCTACCTGCACCGCGACGGAACCGTGGCACAGCCTGCAAAAGGCAACATATTCAAAGGGCCGTTCCACATACCGCGTATGATGATAAAGTCGTACGACCTGTGCAAGGAATTGACTAAATAAGAAATCGCATTATGAAAAAACTGACAATACTACTGTTCTTCACTCTCTGTTCCGCGCTTGGCATAGCGCAGAACAGAGTTTCCGTATCGCCCGCAGCACCTATGGACAATGCCGTTTCGGGGCATTATGCCGGATGGATAAACGGTGCATTGGCAACATACGGAGGCTGCAACTTCCCCGACATACCTTGCGCCGATGGCGGAGAGAAAGTCTACTACCCCAGGGCCTACGGAGCCAGCGTTACAGTGCCCGGAGGCGTTGTATATCTGGGTGGAATGGATGCAACAGCCTCCATCGACGAATGCGTGTTCATAAATGCTGCCGACAGCACCTCAACCCCCATTGCATCTCTCCCCAAAGCATTGGATAACTTTGCCGCCACATACTACAACGGCACCATTTGGGTAGCCGGCGGACAAAGCAACGGCCTTCCCAACAACGAGGTTTATGCCCTGCAATTCCCCGGTGACAACAAGGAGTGGAAAACCGTTTCCACTCTGCCCGATGAGTGCCGCTTGCAACCCTGTGTCGCGGTACAGAACAGTGCCACCGGATATGCACTATTTGTCTTTGGCGGATACCAACCCAAGACAGAGGGAATGGAGGCAAAAGTACATACCGACGGAGTATATATATCCATTGCCGAACTCAAAAAAGGCGGTGCAGCAGCAACACAATGGAGACGCACAGCACCCACAGCAGTAAAGGATGAGAATGCGACCGATGGTGAGCCTGCGCAACGCCGGCAGGCAATTGTGGGCAGCACTTGCAGCTGCGTGGGATACTGCCACGTGCTATTCTTCGGCGGTGTTGACTATGAGATATTCTCCGATGCCATAGCAGGCCGACAGGACAGCATGTACCTGCGCCACACACCCGAATGGTACCGTTTCCGCGAGGATGTGCTCACCTATCACACCATCACCGACTCATGGGGCCTGTTGCCCGGCAACAGTTTGCTGGCCCGCGCCGGTGCCTGCCTCACCCCCGAAACAGGTGGCCGCGGTTGGAGTTACAGCGGCGGCGAACTTATGCCCGGCGTGCGCAGTGCCGATGTAACACACGTCGAAGTGAGCAACGACAAGAGTTTCGGTTGGCTCAACTGGAGCATTCTTATTCTCTACCTTGCAGCAATGCTGGGTATGGGCATATACTTTATGCGCAAGGAGAACAACTCCGACGACTTCTTCAAGGGCGGCGGCCGCATCCCCTGGTGGGCAGCCGGTATAAGCATATATGCCACAATGCTGTCGGCCATCACCTATATGACAATACCTGCCAAGGCATATACCACAAACTGGACCTACTACCCTATGCTGTGGATGATACTGCTTGTCAGTTTCCCAGTCATAAAGTACTACCTGCCTTACTTCCGAAAGCTGAATGTCACAAGTGCATACGAAATTCTTGAAGTGCGTTTCAACCTCTTCACCCGTATGCTGGCCTCAACGCTGTTCTGCATATTCATGATTGTGCGTATGGCTATTGTGCTATACCTCCCATCGCTTGCGCTCACAGCCGTGACAGGCATTGACATATACCTCTGTATAGTGCTTATGGGCCTTGTCACCATTATATACTGTACAATGGGTGGTGTGGAAGCTGTGATATGGGGCGATGTAGTGCAAGGCCTTATACTTGTATTCGGAGCCATCTTTGCCGTGGTTTACCTGGCAATGGGCACCGAAGGGGGAATTGCCGGCTGCATAGACATTGCTTTGGAGAACGACAAACTGCGGCTCTTCGACTGGAACAGCTCATGGTCACAGGCCACCTGGTGGGTTATTCTCCTTGGAGGACTTGCCAACAACCTAATCTCTTATACATCGGACCAGACTGTAATACAGCGTTACCTCACCACCCCCGACGAGAAATCGGCCGGCCGCGGTATTCTGGTTAACGGTGTGATGAGCGTGTTCGTGTCGATTGCCTTCTATATGATTGGTACAGGTCTCTACACATTCTACAAGACACACCCCACAGAACTCGACATCACAATGGGGCAGTCCGATGCCATATTCCCCTTCTTTATGATGAGCCAGATGCCTGCCGGCATTGCAGGTGCACTCATTGCCGCCATTTTTGCCGCGACGATGAGTACCATTTCGAGCAACATCAACAGCGTGGCAACAGCATTCTCAATAGACTTCTGGAAACGCTTCCGCGCCACTACCGACCAGCAGCTCCTGGTTGTGGCCCGTTGGGCATCGATGGTGAGCGGAATGATTGGCCTGTTGCTTGCCCTGCTTATGGCAACCTGGGACATACAGTCGTTCCTCGACTTCTTCAACGAAGCTCTGGGACTGCTTACCAGCGGATTGGGAGGCTTATTCTTCATTGCAGTATTCATGAAACGTGCCAAAGGTTATGCCGCACTTGCCGGTTTTGTGGCAGGCGAGGCCGTCGTATTCTGGATGAGCGAATATACCGATGCCAACTTCTTCCTCTACGGTGCAACCGGTATGGTTGTGAGTATAGTTGTGGCTTGGTTGCTGTCGATTGGTTCTTACTTCAAAGGCTCCAACCAATAACAACGGGGAAAACCCCATTACGAATAGGGAAACTCCCTGCAACGATTAGGATTTTAACGTTGCAGGGGGTTTTTCGTGTATATACCTTTGCTCACACAGAAACGATGAACAAACGAACATTAACCATTAAAACTTTACAATTATGAAAAAGATGATGATTATTGCAGCCTTCGTAAGCGCAATGCTTATGCCTGCACAGATTATGGCACAGAACAACCATCGTAATAACAGAAGACCTGTTGCCGCGAGAGTAGAACATAACAGAAAAGGCGAACAGCGCAAGGATATGCACATACAGAACGGCAAACACCGCCCCATTGTAAACCACAAACCGGCACACAAGCCCGTGGTTGTACACCATCACCAGCCTGCACCCCCTCCCGTGGTTGTACATCACCACCAGCCTGCGCCCCCTCCCGTGGTTGTACATCACCACCAGCCTGCGCCCCCTCCCGTAGTTGTACACCACCCGGCACCACGCCCCGTTATACACAGCCATTGCAGCAGTGAGGTTGCAGGGGTAGCCGCTGTTGCCATTGGAGTTGCCGGACTCATATCACTGCTTGCCGACTAAACAACGCTTTCATACCTAAACTAATCGGGCTGTGGCGCGCCACAGCCCGATTTTTGTTATAGCAGCAACCATATATTTATAAGCTGTTGCGCAAGAGCCGTTTTTTCACTATCTTCGCAAAAACGATAAGAGGAAGCACTATGCAAGAAAACAGAAACGGTTGGAGCTGGATACCCACACTATACTTTGCCGAAGGACTGCCCTACTTTGCAGTAACCGTCATATCGGTAATCCTTTACAAAAGGATGGGAATAAACAATACCGACATTGCACTCTACACAAGCTGGCTATACTTGCCGTGGGTGATAAAACCATTTTGGAGCCCCATAGTGGAGATGCTGTCGACACGCCGGCAGTGGATATATGCGGCGCAACTGTTCATTGGTGCTATGTTTGCAGCTGTAGCATTCAGCATACCGGCAAGCGGGTTCTTCCAATGGTCACTTGCCATATTCTGGCTTGTGGCATTCAGTTCGGCCACGCACGACATTGCAGCCGATGGTTTCTATATGCTTGGACTGAGCGAGGAGCAACAGTCATTCTTTTCGGGAATAAGAAGCATTTTCTACCGCGTTGCAACCATCTTCGGGCAAGGAGCAATAATAATAGTTGCCGGCAGGCTGGAAGAGGCCACCGCATCCATAACCACAGCGTGGAGCATCACATTCGCCATTCTTGCGGGCATTATGGTTCTGTTGGGCGGCATACACAGGTTCACACTGCCCACACCCGCCAACGACATCTCACGCAACATAAGCAGCGTGAAGGAGGCTATGCAGAAATTCGGCGAGATATGGAGCACTTTCTTCAAGAAGCCCGGCATTGTGCAGGCAATACTCTTTATGCTGCTGTTCCGCCTGCCCGAAGCACAACTCGTGAAGTTGCTCAACCCCTTTCTGCTCGACAGCCGCGATGCCGGCGGGCTTGCTTTGAGCACAGAGCAAATAGGTATTACGTACGGCACCATAGGTGTTATAGGACTCATAATAGGCGGTATTGCCGGCGGAGTGGCAATATCAAAAAAAGGGCTTAAATACTGGTTGTGGCCGATGGTTGCGGCAATATCCATCCCCGACCTTGTATATGTCTATTTAAGTATGGCACAACCCACCGGACAATTGATAATAGACGGGTGCATATTTGTGGAGCAGATGGGTTATGGCTTTGGTTTCACTGCTTATATGATGTACCTCATATACTTCTCACGCGGCAAATACCCAACCGCCCATTATGCAATATCAACAGCATTTATGGCACTTGGCATGATGTTGCCGGGAATGCTTTCGGGATACATACAGGAACTTGTGGGCTACACAAACTTCTTTATTTGGGTTATGGTCTGCTGCGTTGCCACATTTGCCGTTTCGGGGCTATTAAAAATCGACCCCGATTTTGGAAAGAAGTAAAAATGCACTATCTTCGCACAAAATTTAAACAACTTCAAAGGAAAGAGATAAAATATGATTCTTATTGCCGACTGCGGCTCGACAAAAACCGATTGGGCACTCTGCGACAACGACACGGTTGTCACACGCATAAAGACACAGGGCTTCAACCCCACGCAGCAGAATGCCGAGGAGATATTTGCCGCACTATCAACCGAACTTGAAGGCCAAATAGATACCGACGCGCCACAAGCCATATATTTTTATGGTGCCGGTTGCGCCTATGAGAGTGCCATAAAAAGAATGCGCACCGCACTCTCGGGCATATTCGCCACAAAAGAGATATACATTTACAGCGACCTTCTTGCCGCTGCCCGCGCACTCTGCGGACACAATGAGGGTATTGCCTGCATACTTGGCACAGGCTCAAACTCCTGCCTCTTCGACGGGGAGAAGATTACCGACAACACTCCCTCGCTCGGATATATCCTGGGCGACGAGGGCAGCGGTGCCCATCTGGGCCGCCAACTTGTGAGCGACTGCATAAAGAAGCAGTTGCCGGCACCTATATGCGAGAAGTTCCTCAAACAGTACAACCTGACCGTTCCAGGCATATTGGAGCGTGTGTATCACGAACCACTGCCCAACCGTTTCCTTGCAAGTTTCGCACCGTTCCTGCACGAGAACCGCAAGAATGCCGAAATACACAACTTGCTTGTACACTGTTTCACACAATTCTTCCAGCGCAACACTATGGTGTACCGCCGCTCATGGTTGCCCATTCACATAATAGGCAGCATAGGTGTCAGCTTTGCACAGGAGATAAAGGAGACAGCCGAGAGCCTGGGACTCTCGATAGGCAACATAGTCAACAGCCCTATGGAAGGACTTATAGAATATCACAAAACCAAAAAACAATAACAGAATGAAAAAATTATTATTTACAGCCGCTGCTGCAATAATGGCAGTGGCAGCAACCTCTTGCGGAAGCAACGAGAGCACAACAACAGGAATAAGCAAAGGCAACCTCAACAAGATGGACAGCCTCTCTTATGTTTACGGTATGAGTATGGGACACCAGCTCGCAGGCGGTATAGTAAAAGAGCTCGAACTCGATTTCGACAAGCTCTTCGAAACAATGAAGGAGACTGCTATGGGTGGCGATGTTGTAGTGGGAAACGACACTGTGAACGAGGCCAATATGGGCAAGCTGTACCAGAAAGTATTCGGCCGTGAGCGCCAGATGCAGATTCAGGCAGCAAAGAGCGACTCCACCGGCAACACAAAACTATACGACAACGAGGAGCTCCGCCAGTTGACATCGGCATTTGTAGGAGCCGATGCCGGTCTTGGCCTTGCACGTATGAGTGCCAATATTCCCTTACAGCTCGTGTGGATAGAGAAAGGTTTAAAGGAGGCTTACGAAGGTGCTGCAACTATGAGCAACATCGAAGTACAGAACTACATAAGAAACTACTTCACTGTAAAAATTCCTGCCGAGAACAAGAAGGCTTCGGAAGCCTGGCTCGCCGAGGTTGAGAAAGAGGACGGCGTGCAGAAGACAGCAAGCGGCCTTCTCTACAAAGTAACCGAGCCCGGTGATATGACTGTAAAACCCACTATCGAGGATGTTGTAAAGGTACACTATCAGGGAACAACACGTACAGGCAAGGAGTTCGACAGCAGCTACAAGCGCAACGCTCCCATCGATTTCCCCCTCAACGGAGTAATCAAGGGCTGGGGCGAAGGCTTACAGCTTATCGGCAAAGGCGGTAAAATCACATTGTGGATTCCTGCCGAGCTTGCATACGGTTCACGCGGTGCAGGTACCGACATAGGCCCCAACGAGGCTCTCCGCTTCGATGTTGAGTTGCTCGATGTAACCCCCAAAGCTGAATAACAGAGAAAGCATCATAAACCAAATGCCGTTTGAGCGTTGCTCAAACGGCATTCGGTTTATATGATAGAGGCATTGCTATTCGGGCAGTTCAATCTTTAAATCGCCCTTGCTGCTTATCACAAGTTTCTCGTAACGCTCGACAAGCCGCGGCATACGCGAAAGACGCATAGAGAGGCGCACCACACACTCGTTGTCGAACACTTGTTCCAACACTTTGGGCGATTCCTCCTTTACCACGCGCAAAACATCGTTCAACAGGGCGTAGGAGAAACGCAACGTCATTTCCGAATTTATGGTCTTTTCAATGTGCGGCACAGCTTCGAGAGCCTCGGCTGCGGCAAGCCTGTAAGCCACTATAAGGCCGCTTGTTCCAAGCTTCACTCCACCGAAATAGCGCACCACAATAACAAGTACATTTGTGAGTTCCTTGCTGTGTATCTGCCCCAGGATTGGCTTCCCGGCTGTGCCCGACGGCTCGCCGTTGTCATTGGCACGCTCCTGGTCGCCACGCTCACCCAAGCGATAGGCGTAGCAGACGTGGCGGGCATCGTAGTACTTTTTCTGATAGGCCTCCACTATCTCCTTTACCTGTTCCACGGTGGTCACAGGAATAGCAAAGGCGAGGAATTTACTCCGCTTTTCGGTGTAAATTCCCTCGCCTTGCTCTTCTATTGTCTTGTATGTATCTTCCTGCAACATCAGGACAACTTATGTATTACCAGCCCCGAACGTAATTTAGGTTCGAACCAGGTTGTTTTAGGAGGCATAATATTACCGGTGTCGGCAATGTCGGTAAGTTGTTTCATTGAAACGGGATAGAGCGCAAGGGCAACCTCCATTTCACCGCTGTCGACACGGCGTTCAAGTTCTCCAAGACCGCGTATGCCGCCCACAAAGTCGATACGTTTGTCGGTACGCAGGTCCTTTATACCCAGAATTTCATCGAGGATGAGGTTCGACGAAATTGTAACATCGAGTACACCTATCGGGTCGCTGTCGTCGTACACGCCATCCTTTGCTGTGAGGCTGTACCAGTTACCGCCAAGATAGAGCGCGAAATTATGAAGTGCCACCGGCTTGTATATCTCCTTACCCTTCTTTTCGACCACGAAATTCTTGGAGAGTGCAGCAAGGAACTCTTCGTGCGAGAGGCCGTTGAGGTCTTTTACCACACGGTTGTAGTCGATGATTGTGAGCTGGCTCGACGGGAAGCATACTGCCATAAAGTAGTTGTACTCCTCGTCACCGCGATGTGCCGGGTTGTTGTCGGCCTTCTCCTTGCCCACAAGTGCCGCCGCTGCCGAACGGTGATGTCCGTCGGCAATGTAGAGCGCGGGCATAGCTGCGAACTGCTCTGTTATGGATGTAATGTCGGCATCGTTGTCCACAACCCACAGGCGGTGACGGAAGCCGTCGAGCTGTGCCGTGAAATCGTATTCGGGCTCGGCTGCTGTGTAGCGGGATACAATATCGTCGAGCAGGCTGTTGTCGGGATAGGCAAAGAATACAGGCTCTATGTTGGCATCGTTCACGCGAACGTGCTTCATACGGTCCTCTTCCTTATCCTTTCGTGTGAGTTCGTGTTTCTTTATCACACCATTCATATAGTCGTTCACATAGGCACATACCACAAGGCCATACTGTGTGTGGCCGTCCATTGTCTGCGCGTATATGTAGTACTGCTCCTTACTGTCCTGCACGAGCCAGCCCTCTTTCTGAAACTTTGCAAAGTTCTCGGCGGCACGGGCATAGACCTGTGGAGCGTGTTCGTCGGTTCCCACGGGAAAGTCTATTTCGGGGCGTATTATGTGATAGAGCGACTTTTCGTTGCCCTCGGCCTCGGCGCGTGCTTCGGCACTGTTGAGCACGTCGTAAGGGCGGCTCTGCACCTGTTCCACCAACTCGCGTGGGGGGCGCACACCTTTGAATGGTTTAATTACAGCCATATCTCTTTTCTGTATTACTTGTTTACACGGAAACGCTCGCAACCCTCTTCAAAGAAGGCCACTATCTGTTTTGCTGCGGCTATACCGGCATTTATGTTGGCCTCGGCTGTCTGTGCACCCATTTTCTTGGGAGTGGCAAAGAAACGGCCCTCGAATTTTGCGAACTCCTCCAATGCTGCGGGAGCCACGTCGGTAACATACTTGATGTCGGTGCGCTCTGCCATGAGTTCAATGAGTTCGGGCTCGTTAACAACCTCTTTGCGGGCAGTGTTTACCACCAATGCCGACTTGGGCATTGAGCCAACGAGTGCCTTGCCGATAGAGTTCTTTGTTTCGGGTGTTGCGGGGATATGTATCGACACCACGTCGCACAGGCTGTAAAGTTCTTCGGCCGAGTTTACGCGCTTTACGCCGTCGGCATCGACAATCTCCTGGGGAGTGAATATATCATAGATATATATATCCATACCGAAGCCTTTGGCTATGCGGCCCACGTTGCGGCCCACGTTACCATAGGCGTGTATACCAAGTTTCTTGCCTTTAAGCTCCATACCCGAAGTGCCGTTGTACATATTGCGATAGGCATATACCATCATACCGAAAGCAAGCTCGGCCACAGCGTTTGAGTTCTGGCCGGGAGTATTCATCACGCATATACCGCGCTCCGTTGCTGCGTCAAGGTCCACGTTGTCGAAACCGGCACCGGCGCGAACCACAATCTTGCAGTTCTTTGCTGCATCCATAACCTCGGCATCTATAATGTCGCTACGAATTATTATTGCATCGGCATCGGCAACAGCGGCAAGCAGTTCGGCTTTGCTTGTATATTTTTCCAACAAAGAGAGCTCATACCCTGCGGCAGAAGCGACCTCCTTTATACCCTTCACGGCAACGGCAGCAAAGGGCTTTTCTGTGGCAACTAATATCTTTTTCATATTTCCTGAATGTTCAATGTTATTTTGTACGTTCAAACTCCTTCATACAATCGACCAGACGCTGAACGCCCTCAATGGGCATAGCGTTGTAGCACGATGCACGGAAACCGCCAATCGAACGGTGTCCCTTTATGTTGCATATACCCTGCGATGTGGCAAACTGCATAAAATCGGCTTCGAGTTCCTTGTATTCGTCGGCCATAATGAAGTCGATGTTCATAACAGAGCGGTCCTCAACGGCTGCTGTGCCCTTGAACATACGGTTACGGTCAACCTCGTCGTAAAGCATCTGTGAGCGCAGTTCGGCACGGCGTTGCATTTCGCACACGCCACCCTGTGCCTTTATCCAACGGAGGTTTTCGAGTGCCACGTAGATGGGGAACACGGGAGGGGTATTGTACATTGAACCGCCGTCGATGTGTGTACGATAATTGAGCATCGAAGGAATTTTGCGGTCAACCTGGCCCAAAGCGTCCTCCTTTACAATGGCAAAGGCAACACCGGCAGGTGCAAGATTCTTCTGCGCACCGCCATAGATACAGTTGTACTTGCTCACATCAATGGGGCGTGAGAAGATGTCGGACGACATATCGGCCACCAAAGGCACGGGAGAATCTATATCGTGACGAATTTCGGTACCATAGATGGTGTTGTTTGTAGTGATGTGGAAGTAGTCGGCATCGGTGGGGATTACATAATCTTTGGGAATGTAGCTGTAAAGCTTGTCCTTTGACGATGCCACCTCGACAGCCTCGCCAATTATCTGTGCCTCCTTCAAGGCCTTCAACGACCAAGTGCCGGTGTTAAGATAGGCAGCCTTCTTTTTGAGGAAGTTGTAGGGTACCATACAGAACTGCATACTTGCACCACCTCCGAGGAAGAGTGTGGTATAACCGTCGGGAATATCGAGAATCTCTTTGAAAAGTGCACGCGCTTCGTCAATGACAGCCACGAAATCCTTTGAGCGGTGGCTGATTTCCAATATCGAGAGGCCAATGCCATTAAAGTCCAACACCGATTTTGCAGCAGCGTCAAAAACCTCCTGCGGCATAATCGACGGACCTGCGTTGAAATTAATCTTCTTCATAATTCAATAGTTATGTATATTTAGTTTCTAAATTCCAAAAAAAAGCGTTTATTTACTAATGAACGCGCCCGCACGCGCGAACTTTCCGCAAAAAAACGAATGCAAAGATAACCCCTTTTTTCAAGCCATAGAATTATACTCACCTTTTTTTTGGCAATTAGGGCAAAAAGTTATCAACAATTATACAACAAAGGTTATAAATATAAAATTTACTGCACAAACCATAAAAGCGTGTGCAGTAAATCATTAAAAGAGAATAAAAAGCGAAGGAACACTACCCTCGCACCGGCTCAATTATGGTTTTAATGCCCTTGATTTTCTCGCCGGCCACACTTTTCAATACCTCGCGCATACGCTTCAACTTCACGGCAACATAAGAGTAATTGTCGAACACCATTATGGGGCCCACCTCGTCGGCACGCAACCCGCCTTTCTTTATAAAGAAACCGGCAAGGTCGCCACGGCTAATCTTGTCGCGTTTACCCTTGCCCACATAAAGTGCTGCCCACTGTGCCGGCTGCGGAAGGATACACTTCCTGGGCAATTCACAGGCAGTTATCGTTTCGGGAACGAAATCGGGCAGTTCCTTTCCGCCGAAGTGGAAGATATACACAGCTCCGTCGGCCTCCCAACGTGCCGTGCGCCCATTGCGGTGGGTAAATATTTCGGCACTCATTGCACGCTGGTAGTGAACAACGTGCTTCACATCCTTAATATCGAGGCCACGTGCTGCCAGGTCGGTACTCACAAGTATATTCACGCACGAAGCAGTAAAGCGGTACAGCGCAAGCTCGCGCTCCTTCTGCTCCATTGCACCGTGATAGGCGGCACAACGCAACGAGTTCTTTGCAAGGAACGAGCGCACCTCTTCGACACTCTCCCTGAAATTGCAGAAGACAATTGCCGGTTCCCCATCGAAAGAGCAGAGCAGACGAAACAGTTGCGGCAGACGCTCTTCGGGAGTGGTTTCCACCATGTAGTAATCGGTGTGCGCTGCGGGTTGGGCGGCAGTCACGCGGAAATCGAGTTTATCGCCACTCCCTACCGATGCAAAGAGAGGAATTTCGTCGGCATCGGTTGCCGACAGGAGATAGCGTGTCTTTGCCTCCGGCAAGAGCGACAGCAGTTGCTCCATCTCCTCGCGGAAGCCCATCTCCAAACATTTGTCGAACTCGTCTATTACAAGCAACGAGCAACGCTCCGCTGCGACATTTCCCCTTTTCAGGTGGTCTATCAAACGGCCGGGAGTACCCACTATCACCGACGGTTCACTACCGCCTAACGATGCAACCTCCTGTTCAAGGGAGCGGCCGCCGTAAAGTGCCACCATACGGCATTCGTTCTTCATTGCGCGCCACACTTCGCTCACCTGCTTGGCAAGCTCGCGCGACGGCACTATTATCGCAGCCTGCACGCCCTCAACAGCAGGGTCTACCCTCTCCACAAGCGGCAGCAGATAGGCAAGAGTCTTTCCCGTTCCTGTGGGAGAGAGCAACACCATACCACTCTTTCCGCGGCAATGCATAATGGCTTGCCACTGCATCTCGTTCACATCCGCAATCTTCAAGTTGCGCAGTGCACGCTCCTGGGCCGCTGTAAATCTCTTGTCCATACTCACTTTATCTTCTTTTATCTTTTTCAACTTGCAACAGCCGCTCCAATTCGCGGACCTTTTCGGGATAGTGCCCGGCAACATTCTCTTTCTCTCCTTCAATATTCATATCATAAAGCTGTGGTACAAGCGAGTAACCGGTTTCTATATTCGGCCCCCACGGAACAATGGGCGCACCGCCCCTGGGCTCAATATATTTCCACGCCGCTGTACGCAACGAAAGAGTGTGGTTTGCAGCCTGCGTAATCACATAGGGGCGCACCGGACCCTCCTTTCCCATCCACGAAGAGAGATAATTACTGCCATCGATGAGTGACCTATCACCAACTTCAACCCCTGCAAGAGCAGCCATAGAGGGAAGGAAATCGACCTGCGACACAAGATTGCCGCACACTGCTCCACGCTCGGTAACACCCGGCCACATAACCACAAACGGCACACGCGCACCGCCATCGAAAGCACTGTACTTGCCGCCTCGCAAACCGCCTGCCGGCCTGTGCGTGCCAAGCAGTTTGTCGGCATCATCGGCATAACCGTCGTCGGTGACAGGACCGTTGTCACTTGTAAGTATAATCAGGGTATTTTCCAGAATACCGCACTCGCGCAGAGCCTCCACAAGAGAGCCCACCGACCAGTCGAACTGCACTATCGCATCACCACGGAGCCCCATACCGCTCCTCCCCCTGAAACGTTCGTGAGGGAAACGGGGCACGTGCACATCGTTGGCTGCGAAATAGATGAAGAAACGTTCGTCACTGTGCGAACGGATGAACTCCACGGCACGTGCTGTGATGGAGTCGGCTATGTTTTCGTCCTTCCACAACGCCTTGCCGCCACCGCGCATATAGCCTATGCGCCCTATTCCGTTCACAATGGACATATCGTGGCCGTGACTCGATTTCAGGTTATACAGCAGTTCGGGGTTATCCTTGCCTGTTGGCTCCCCATCGAAGTTACGGACATAGCTCACCTCGACAGGTGCCGAAGCATCGTGCCCCGCCACCTTGCCGTCTTCAATAAATACACAAGGCACCCTGTCGCCAGTGGCAGCCATTATGTAGTGATGGTCGAACCCCAGGTCGGCCGGCGAAGGCGACAATTCACCGTTCCAGTCCTGCCCGCCTGTTACTGCACCAAGCCCCAAATGCCACTTGCCGAAAGCAGCCGTCACATAGCCGGCCTCCTTGAATATATCGGCAACCGTCAGCTGTCCGGGTTCAATAATTGTTGCCGCATTGCCCGCCGCAACATCGGTACCGCTTCTGCGCCAGGCATACTCGCCGGTGAGCAGCGAGTAACGCGAAGGAGTGCTTGTGGAGGCCACCGAATAGGCATTCGTAAAGCGCACGCCATTTTCACACAAGGCTGCGATATTAGGGGTACATTCACTCGTGCGGGCATAACACTCCACATCACCGTAGCCCAAATCGTCGGCATATATGAAAAGTACATTAGGCTTTGGGGGTATTGAATCGCCCGATGCAGCCTGCACCGCTGCCGAAGAGAACAAGACCGCAGAGAGAAGCCCTAATTTTTCAACCGGGAAAACATTCATACGTTATTGCTTTTATTAATTACTGCAAAATTAGCACAACGGCACGAATAAAGCAACAGTCACAACAGGCCTGTTTTACAGAGAATGCGAAATAAAACTGCCAATTTGACATACTTTATTCACCCAAAAAGAGTAAATTTGCAGAATAATGCGCCAAGAACCCCTTTGGCAAGCTATTTGTTATTGATTAAGAAAAAAGGAATATTCAGAAATAAAATACAAGATGGAAGATAAAGAGATTATAGAAGAGAACATTGAACAGACAGCAGGCAACGAAACCGCCGAGGCTGTTGCCACCGAAGAACAGCAAGCCGAACTCACTCCCGAAGAGCAGATGCAGAAAGAGCTCGACGAGGCCAACGAAAAGATTGCCACACTCGAAGACAAATACCTGCGCCAGGCTGCCGAGTTTGACAACTACCGCAAGCGCACCATCAAGGAGAAAGCCGAACTCATAAAGAACGGAGGAGAGCGTGCAATAGAGTCGATACTCCCCGTGCTCGACGACTTTGAGCGCGCCATCGCCAACATGTCGAAAGACGAGAACGCAGGCGAAATGCTCACCGGCGTTGAACTCATATATAACAAGTTTGTAGGCATATTGAAACAGAACGGCCTGCAAAAGATTGAGACCGAGGGACAGGATTTCGACACCGACTATCACGAAGCGATAGCCCTTGTACCCACACCCGACGAGAAACTCAAAGGCAAGGTGCTCGACTGCATACAGACAGGATATACATTAAACGATAAAGTAATACGCCACGCAAAAGTTGCAGTGGGCGAATAACGACAGAATATGGCAAAAAGAGACTACTATGAAGTGCTTGGCGTTGACAGAAACGCCTCGGCCGCAGAGATAAAGAAGGCCTACCGCAAGAAAGCGATAGAGTACCACCCCGACAAGAACCCCGGCAACAAGGAGGCCGAAGAGAAGTTCAAGGAGGCCGCCGAAGCATATAGCGTACTGAGCGACCCCGACAAGAAGTCCCGTTACGACCAGTTTGGTTTCGAAGGCGTGAATGGAGCAGGAGGAGCGGGAGGTTTCGGTGCCGGAATGGACATCAATGACATCTTCTCAATGTTCGGCGACATCTTCGGCGGAGGAGGAGGTTTCGGCGGTTTCAGCGGCTTTGGCGGCGGACGCAGTTCGGGCCCCGCACGTTACCGTGGCAGCGACCTCCGCGTTACCGTAAAACTCACTCTGCAAGAGATTGCCAACGGAGTAACCAAGAAATTCAAACTCAAAAAGAACGTGCCCTGCCAGCACTGCGGCGGCAGCGGAGCCGAAGACGGTGCAATGGAGACCTGCCCCGAATGTAAAGGAACAGGCCGAGTAGTACGCACCCAACAGAGTTTCTTCGGTATGATGCGTACCGAGGTTGCCTGTACCCACTGTAACGGCACAGGAAAAATAATAAAGAACAAGTGCAAGCACTGTGGCGGTGAGGGTGTTGTTCCCGGCGAAGAGGTTGTTGAGGTACAGATACCCGCAGGCGTATCCGATGGCATACAGCTGTCGATGCGCGGCAAGGGCAATGCCGGCAAGCACAACGGCATAAACGGCGACCTGCTGATACAGGTAAAAGAGGAACCCCACCCGCAGCTGGTACGCGACGAGAACGACCTAATATACAGCCTGTTGCTCGACATACCGACAGCCACACTCGGCGGCGTGGTCGAAATACCCACAATAGAAGGCAAGGCCAAAGTGACCATCGATGCCGGCACACAGCCCGGTAAGGTTCTGCGCCTGCGTGGCAAAGGACTCCCCTCGCTCAACGGCTACGGCAAAGGCGACATTGTGGTGAACATAAGCATCTACATCCCCGAATCGCTGTCAAAGGAGGAGAAGAAGGCTATGGAGCACTTCAAGGAGTCGGACAACTTCCGCCCAACCGAAAGTATAAAAGAGCAGATTTTCCGCCGTTTCAAAAACTTCTTTGAGTAAAAAATTATGACATACGACAAAACAGTCGACTATCTCTTCAACTGCGCACCGCCCTTTCAACAAGTAGGCGGTGCTGCTTACAAAGAGGGGCTTGCCAACAGCATAGCCCTCGACAACCATTTGGGCAACCCGCACAGCCGTTACCGCACCATACACGTCGCCGGCACAAACGGCAAAGGTTCCACATCGCACACCCTTGCCGCCATATTACAGGCTGCCGGCTACAAGGTGGGGCTCTACACATCGCCACATCTTATAGATTTCCGCGAGCGCATCAGGGTAAACGGGAAGCCTGTCGACAAACAGTTCGTCGTAGACTTCGTGGAGCACGAAAGAGATTTCTTCGAGCCGTTGGAACCATCCTTCTTCGAACTCACCACAGCAATGGCATTCTCCTATTTTGCACAGGAAGAGGTCGACATAGCAGTTATTGAGGTGGGGCTTGGCGGCAGACTCGACTGTACCAACATAATAACTCCCGAACTCTGCATAATCACGAACATAAGCCCCGACCACACACAGTTTCTGGGCAACACCATCGGTGAGATTGCTGCCGAAAAGGCGGGAATCATCAAAAAAGATATTCCCGTGATTATTGGCGAAGCCACCGAAGAAACGCGAAAAGTATTTACACAAAAAGCCCAACAAGAGGGTGCGCCCATAACATTTGCCGAAGAGAACAGCCACATACTGCAAGCTACCCACAGCAGCAGGGGCATTGAATACACCACACGCTACCACGAAAGGATAACAGGCGAACTGCGCGGAGACTACCAGGTGAAGAACGCAAACACCATACTCGCCGCCGTACACGCTCTTTTGAAAAAAGATTACAAAATCACTGTCGACAACATACGCACCGGCTTTGCCAATGTGTGCAGCCTCACAGGCTTTATGGGCCGTTGGCAGACAATAAGCAATGCGCCACGTACAATATGTGATGCCGGACACAATGTAGGCGGTATAAAGCACGTAACCGGGCAGCTCGCCCACGAGCAGTACACCACCCTGCGCATTGTTTTCGGAATGGTGGGTGACAAGGACATAAACAGCGTGCTGGCAATGATGCCGCGCAACGCCATTTACTACTTCACACAGGCAAGCATAAAGCGAGCCCTGCCGGCTGACAAACTGCGCGAAATGGCAAAAGAGCACGGCCTGTTGGGCAGCATACACCCCGACGTGGCAAGCGCGCTTGCAGCCGCCACCAACGACTCGGCCGCCGGCGACCTCATTTTTGTGGGAGGCAGCTGTTTTGTCGTAGCCGACCTGCTTGCATCCATAAACCGGCAGAGTGATTTATAACCCGAACATATTTCCGCAACAGCACAGCAAGGGAAATAGGCTTATTACGTCACCCTGTCCAACCCCTTTTCAAGGTTGCTGAAATAAAGAGAGGCTATAACAAAAAATATCCATAATTTATTTTGAGATAATTCATATTTTTATTTTATTTGCGAAATAAAAGCAAAGGCTTTTTCGGTTTTGCACTCCCACGCAAGCCACGTACAACTTGTGCCTGCACACCGAACAGCCCGCGCCACAAGAGTTAATTCTTTAAACGCAAATAAAATATGAGCTGTACAGAAAACCTATCGCAATTGAATGCCGCCGATTTCAAAAAGACAGTAGGCGGTAAAGAGACAGCGCTGTTCATTCTTAAAAACAAGCAAGGCAGCGAAGTTGCAATAACCAACTATGGTGGTGCCATCTGCACCATTATGGTACCCGACAAGAACGGCAATTATGCCAATGTTATTCAGGGACACGACAGCATCGACAACCTCCTTGCAAGCCCCGAACCCTTTTTGAGCACACTTGTGGGCCGTTACGGCAACCGCATATGCAAAGGAAAGTTTACCATTGAGGGCAAAGAATACAACCTGGCCATCAACAACGGCCCCAACCACCTGCACGGTGGCCCCACAGGTTTCCACGCCCGCGTTTGGGATGCCGAGCAGATTGATGCACAGACACTGAAACTGCGTTATGTATCGGCCGACATGGAAGAGGGCTTCCCCGGCACACTCGATACAACAGTAATTTACTCTTGGAGCGACGATAACGAGCTCAAAATCACCTACAAGGCAACCACCGACAAAACAACTATCGTGAACCTCACAAGCCACGGTTTCTTCTCACTTTCGGGCATTGCCAACCCCACAGCAACCATAGACAACCTCATTTGCGAGATAAACGCCGATTTCTTCGTGCCCATCGACGACACATCGGTACCCTACGGCACCATTGTACCCGTCAAAGGCACAGCGTTCGACTTCACCACACCCACCGAGGTTGGTGCGCGCATAGATGCCGAAGAGGAGCAGATAAAACACGGTGCAGGATATGACCACTGCTACGTGCTCAACAAGAAAGAGGTGGGCGAGTTGAGCTTCGCCGCCAAAGTGACCGAGCCCGTAAGCGGCCGCACAATGGAGGTTTACACCACCGAACCCGGCGTTCAGGTCTACACTTCGAACTGGCACAGCGGCTTTGCCGGCTGGAAGGGAGCAACCTTCCCCAAGCGCAGCGCCATCTGCTTCGAGGCACAGCACTTCCCCGACTCTCCCAACCGTGCCCACTTCCCCTCTGTGGTATTGAAGCCGGGAGAGGAGTACTCACAGGTTACCGTTTATAAATTCGGAGTTGAGAAATAAGAATTTCATTCTAACTAATCAATAAATAATTTTTAAAAACTATGAGTCAACAAAAGAAACAATGGGGAGCCATCATCGTTATGATTGCGCTCTTCGCAATGATTGCCTTCGTGACCAACCTGTGTACACCTATGGCAACAATCATCAAGAACCAGGGTCCCATCTCGAACGTGCTTGCACAGATTGGCAACTATGGTAACTTCGTTGCATATCTTATTATGGGTATCCCCGCAGGTATGCTCATTTCAAAGTTCGGCTACAAGAAGACAGCCCTTATCGGTCTTGCAGTAGGTGCCACCGGTATCATCATCCAGTGGGTAAGCGGTTTGCTCGATGTTGAGCAGAACCTCGGCCTTGTGTTTGCTGTATACCTCATTGGTGCATTCATCGCCGGTCTTTGCATGTGTATCCTCAACTGCGTTGTAAACCCCATGCTCAACCTCTTGGGTGGTGGCGGTAACAGCGGTAACCAGCTTATCCAGATTGGTGGTGTGTTCAACTCTTCGGCTGCTGTGGCTTGCTACATCCTTATGGGTGCGCTCATCGCCGATGCTTCAAAGGCTAAAATCGCCGATGCTACTCCCGCCCTTATGATTGCCCTCGCAATCTTCGTTATCGCATTCATCGTAATCTCTTTCACAAAAATCGAGGAGCCCGAGCAGGCACCTGTTGAGCTCAGCCTCATCAAGGGCGCAATGAGCTACCGCCACTTCGCACTCGGTGCATTGGCAATCTTCTTGTATATGGGTATCGAGGTTGGTGTTCCCAACTTTGTTCAGCAGTACCTCATTGCCGACGGTATTCCCGCAGGCACAGTAGGTATGCTTGTAGCTGTATACTGGTTTATGATGCTCATCGGCCGTTCCGTAGGCGCAGGTATCGGCAACAAGGTATCGAGCCGTGCTATGATTACAACAGTATCTATCGCAACACTCGTTCTCGTGCTGTTCGGTATGTACGCTCCCACCGATGTTATCGTATCGTTCCCCGGTGTCGATTGGGGTAAATTGGAGCTCATCTGGCAGCCCATCCCTGTTGGTATCTTCTCATTCCTCCTTGTTGGTCTTTGCACATCGGTTATGTGGGGTGCAATCTTCAACATGGCTGTTGAGGGCTTGGGCAAGTACACCGCTATCGCTTCGGGTATCTTCATGACAATGGTATTCGGTTGCGCAGTTATGATGGCTATCCAGGCTTACGTTGCCGACGCTACCAACTACATCACCAGCTTCTGGGTAGTAGTATTCTGTGCTGCATACCTCTTGTTCTACGCACTTGTAGGTTCAAAACCCGCGCAGAAGTAATAACGCGATTAAAAACTATCAATAACTAACCTATAAATATATAAAGCTATGGATATAGATTTCGTAAGAAGTAGATTTATCAAACACTTCGATGGTACAACAGGAAGCATCTACGCCTCTCCCGGCCGCATCAACCTCATTGGCGAGCACACCGACTACAACAATGGTTTTGTATTCCCCGGTGCAGTAAACAAAGGCATTATGGCCGAGATTAAGGCTAACGGCACCGACAAGGTGTGCGCATACTCTATCGACGAGAAGGATTATGTAGAGTTCGGTCTTAACGAGGAAGATGCACCCCGCGCATCTTGGGCACGCTACATCTTCGGCGTATGCCGCGAGATGATTAAACGTGGTGTTGATGTGAAAGGTTTCAACACTGCATTTGCAGGCGATGTACCCCTCGGTGCAGGTATGTCATCATCGGCAGCTTTGGAGAGCACATTCGCTTACGCTTTGAACGATATGTTCGGTGACAACAAAATCGACAAGTTCGAACTTGCAAAAGTGGGCCAGGCTACCGAGCACAACTACATCGGTGTAAAGTGCGGTATTATGGACCAGTTCGCCAGCGTATTCGGCAAGGCAGGCAGCCTCATCCGTCTCGACTGCCGCAACCTCGAATACCAGTACTTCCCCTTCAAGCCCGTTGGTTACAAGCTCGTTCTTGTAAACACTTGCGTTAAGCACCTACTTGCAGGTTCTCCCTACAACGAGCGCCGCTTGAGCTGCGAGCACGTAGCAGAGGTAATCAAGAGCAAACACCCCGAAATCGAGTCGTTGCGCGACGCTAACTTCGAGATGTTGGAGGAGGTTAAGGCCGAATTGAAACCCGAAGATTACAGCCGTGCAAAATATGTTATCGGTGAGGTTGAGCGCGTACTCGATGTTTGCGCCGCATTGGAGGCCGGTGACTACGAGACAGTAGGCAAGAAGATGTACGAAACACACTTTGGTTTGAGCAAGGACTACGATGTAAGCTGCGAAGAGCTCGACTTCTTGGTAGACGTTGCCATCGACTGCGGTGTAACAGGCTCACGTATGATGGGTGGCGGTTTCGGCGGTTGCACCATCAACCTTGTAAAAGAGGAGTTGTACGACATCTTCATTGAGAAAGCCAACGAGCGTTACAACGAGAAATATGGCAAGATGCCCAAAGTTTACGACGTTGTAATCGGCGACGGCTCTCGCAAAATCTGCTAATCACCATAATTAGCATACAAAAAAACGAGGTACTTGCAAGTACCTCGTTTTTTTGTGCGCACTACGGCCCTATATTGCCATTGCCATATTGCAAAGACAAAGCGATGGCTCAGTAGCAAAAAGGTGTGGGCACTCACTATATACGATACTAAACATTCTTGCTTTTGACTTCTCGGTGTTATTTGTCGGTTATTCTCTCATTGGAAATATATCTTTGATGTTCTTTGTC
>SUXO01000033.1 GCA_015060885.1 Bacteroidales bacterium | reverse complement strand
GCGACGTGAACAAAGAACCGAGCGACTGATTTTACTCGCGTGCCGGGCGTTTGGTTCTTTGCGCGACAAAGAACATCAAAGATATATTTCCAATGAGAGAATAACCGACAAATAACACCGAGAAGTCGAAAGCAAGAATGTTTAGTTCGTATATGGTGAGTGCCCACACCTTTTTGCTACTGAGCCTTTTTTTATTGTCAAGCCATTTTATTGTGTTAAATATTTAGAATTGCAGAAAAAATTCTTTAAATTTGCAACGGATAATGTACTAACGTAACTCAATTTATATGCACAGAGTCGTAAAAATTACTAAGGGATTGGATATCAATCTCAAAGGAGCCCCCGCTGCCGAGTTTGTATCGGTTGCGGAGCCTAAGCAGTATGCTTTGATGCCTGCCGACTTCACTCGCGTTACACCCAAAGTGGTTGTAAAGCCCGAGGACAAGGTGAAAGCAGGCGAGCCTTTGTTCATTGACAAGAACTGTCCCGAATTGCAATTCGTTTCGCCCGTGAGCGGAACAGTTGTTGCGGTTAACCGCGGAGAGAGAAGACGCGTATTAAGCGTAGTAGTAGAGTCAGACGGTAAGTTTGAGTCTGTGGAGTACAAGGCAAAGGACGTACTTTCCTTGTCGGCCGAAGAGATAAAGGCCGACCTCGCGAAAGCAGGCCTTTTTGCCTTTATGCGCCAAAGACCCTACGACGTTATCGCCACTCCCAGTGATTCACCCCGAGCAATCTTCGTGTCGGCATTCGATTCAAAGCCCCTTGCAGTTGACTTTGAAATTGCATTGAAAGGCAATGAGGACGATTTCCAGACAGGTCTCGATGCACTCTCGCGCATCGCCCCCGTGTACCTGGGTGTCGGCGCAAGCCAGAAGGCGGCCGCATTGAGCGTAGCGAAGAACGTTACCACAACAATATTCAAGGGACCTCATCCCGCAGGTAACGTCGGTGTTCAAATCAACAAGGTCGCTCCCGTGAACAAGGGCGAGATTGTGTGGACAATAGGTGCCGAAGAGGTAATCTTCATCGGCCGTCTTTTCAACAAAGGAAAAATCGACCTCACACGCACCATAGCCGTTGCAGGCAGCGAGGTGACAAACCCCGCATACAGCAAGGTAGTTCTCGGTGCGCAGATAAGCACACTCATCGATGGCCGCACAAAGAGCGAGAATCCCCTCCGCATCATCGACGGCAATGTGCTCACAGGCAAGAAGACCACAGCCGACAGCTTCCTCGGAGCATTCTCAACCGAGATAACCATTATCCCCGAGATTATGGGCGGCGACGAGGCCTTCGGCTGGATAGCACCCCGTTTCTCCATGTTCAGCACCAGCCGCAGCTATTTCAGCTGGCTTATGCCCAAGCGTGCCTACACCATCGATGCCCGCATCAAAGGTGGCGAGCGTCATATGATTATGTCAAACGAGTACGACAAGGTGTTCCCCATGGACATCTACCCCGAATATCTCATCAAGGCCATCATCACCGGTAACATCGACAAGATGGAAGCGCTTGGTATCTACGAGGTAGCTCCCGAGGATTTCGCACTCTGCGAGTTCGTTGACTCTTCGAAGCTCGAACTGCAACGCATCGTACGCGAGGGATTGGACAAGCTCCGTGCCGAAATGTGTTAATAATCGACAAGCACAATAAGTGATTGCTAACCAGAACAGCAAAATAAAAAATACATCGTATGAAATTTTTGAGAAACTATCTTAATAAAATTAAACCCAACTTCGAGGAGGGCGGCAAGTTGCACGCACTGCGCTCGGTGTTCGACGGAATGGAGACATTCCTGTTCGTTCCCAACGACACCTCGAAGAGTGGTGTGAACATCCACGATGCGATAGACAGCAAACGCATTATGTCGCTTGTGGTTATAGCGTTGCTTCCCGCGCTCCTGTTCGGAATGTACAACCTCGGTTACCAGAACGCCCTTGCTGCCGGAATGCTCGCCGAGACTACCTGCTGGGAAATGCTCCTTTTCGGCCTTATGGTCACTCTTCCCAAGATTGTGGTAACCTACCTCGTTGGTCTTGGAATTGAGTTCATCGTGGCCCAGTGGAAGAACGAAGAGATTCACGAAGGCTTCCTCGTTTCGGGTATCCTCATCCCCATGATTGTTCCCGCCGGCTGCCCCTTGTGGGTTCTTGCAGTTGCAACAGCCTTCTCGGTAATCTTCGCCAAGGAGGTGTTCGGCGGTACAGGTATGAACATCGTGAACGTAGCCCTCATCGCCCGTGCATTCATCTTCTTCGCCTATCCTTCGGTAATTTCAGGTGAATCGGTATGGGTGGCAACAAGTTCAATCTTCGGTATCGGTTACGACCTCCCCGACGGCTATACCTGCGCAACAGCCTTGCAGTTTATTAAAGACGGCAACGACATTATTGGTGCAACAGGTGCCAATCTCAGTGTCTGCGATATGATATGCGGCTTTATGCCCGGTTCCATCGGTGAAACAAGCGTTATCGCCATCGCCCTCGGTGCAGCCCTCCTCTTGTGGACAGGCGTAGCAAGCTGGAAGGTAATGTTGAGCGTCTTTGTAGGCGGTATCTCAATGATACTCCTCTTCACCGGCCTTATGCCCGAAAACCCTGCATTGCAGCAACCCATCTACACTCACCTGTTGCTTGGCGGTTTCTGCTTCGGTGCAGTCTTTATGGCAACCGACCCTGTTACAGCAGCCCGCACCGAAACCGGTAAGTTCATCTACGGCTTCGGCATCGGCGCAATGGCAATCCTTATCCGCGTCTTCAACCCCGGTTACCCCGAAGGTATGATGCTTGCCATCCTGCTCATGAACGTAACAGCACCCTTTATCGATTACTGCGTAGTTCAGTCAAACATCAAGGCTCGCGCAAAACGTCTAACCAAAAAGAACTAAAAGATATGGCTAAATATGTATGTAAAGTGTGTGGATATACACACGAAGGAACAGAGGCACCCTCTATCTGTCCTCTCTGCAAAGCCCCGGCATCGCAGTTCGAGCTGGTTGGTGGCGAGAGCAAGAACGAGAAACCTGCAAAGAAGGGCTTCGACACATCGAGCGACTCTTATGCCATTATCTATGCTTCGATAGTAGTGGTTATCGTAGCCTTCCTGTTGGCAGGCGTATCGTCACTCCTTCGTCCCTTGCAGGACGACAATATCCGCCTCGACAAGAAAAAGCAGATACTCTCATCGTTGAACCTCAAAGGCCTCAGCGATGCAGCTGCCACCTATGCCGACGTGGTAAAGCAAGAGGCTATCATCAATGCCAACGGTGCAATAGTAGCAACCGAGGGCGGTTTCGATGTAGCTAACGATGCAATCACCCCCGACAACCTCCCTCTCTACATCTGCGAGGTTGACGGCGAGAAAAAATATGTCATACCTATGACCGGTAACGGTCTTTGGGGTGGAATATGGGGATATATGGCCGTAAACAACGACGGTAACACCATCTACGGCGTATACTTCTCACACGCAAGCGAGACACCCGGTCTTGGAGCCGAAATCGCAGGCGACAAATTCCAGACCCGTTTCCCCGGTAAGAACATAATTAAAGACGGTGCAGTGGCACTCACTGTTACAAAGAAGGTTGCCGACGAAACTTGCGAAGTAAACGCAATTTCGGGTGCCACCATCACCTGTAACGGTGTCGATGCAATGCTCAAAAACACACTCGAAGGTTACAAGGCCTTCCTGATGTCGGCACAGCCCGCACCTGTAAATGTTGAACAAGAGCCTGCTCCCGCCGAGGAGGCACAAGTAACAGAGGAGGAATAATACTATGGGACTATTTTCAAAGAAAAATGTTGAGGCACTCCAAACGCCTCTCTTAAAGGAGAACCCTGTAACCATCCAGGTGCTCGGTATCTGTTCGGCACTTGCGGTTACAAGTAAACTTGCTCCTGCCATTGTAATGGGCCTTTCGGTAACAATAATCGTTGCTATGGCCAATGTGATAATCTCACTCATCCGTAACACCATCCCCATGCGCATCCGCATCATCATCCAGCTGGTAGTGGTAGCCGCATTGGTAACATTGGTGAGCGAAGTGCTCAAAGCCTTTGCCTACGATGTCAGTGTCCAGCTCTCGGTATATGTGGGACTCATCATCACCAACTGTATCCTCATGGGACGCTTGGAGGCATTCGCAATGCAGAACAAGCCCTGGCCTTCGTTCCTCGATGGTATAGGTAACGGTCTTGGCTACGCCATGATACTCGTGCTGGTTGCCATTGTGCGCGAAATCTTCGGTTCGGGTACATTGCTCGACTTCCCCATTATACCCCAGTGCGTTTACGATGCGGGATACATCAATAACGGTCTTATGCTCATGGCTCCTATGGCATTCTTCCTCATTGCCATCATTATATGGGTTCAGAGAGCAAAAGACAAGAGCTTGCAAGAATAATAACTTAGATACAGAAGAATAATTATGGAACATTTTATTAGTTTGATTGTCCGTTCAATCTTTGTGGACAATATGGTATTTGCCTTCTTCTTGGGTATGTGTTCTTATCTGGCTGTATCCAAGAGTGTGAAGACAGCGATAGGCTTGGGACTCGCAGTGGTGTTCGTTGAAGTTATAACCCTGCCCGTCAACTACCTGTTGCAGACAGCAGTTCTTGCGAACGGTGCAATAATAGAGGGCGTGGATCTCACATTCCTCGCATTCATCCTCTTCATTGCCGTTATTGCAGGTATCGTGCAGCTGGTCGAAATGATTGTAGAGCGTTTTGCTCCCGCATTGTACAGCCAGCTCGGTATCTTCCTTCCCCTTATCGCCGTTAACTGTGCCATAATGGGCGGCTCGCTCTTTATGCAGCAGCGCATAGGCATGGAGGCCAACAACCCCCAAGTAATTCGCAATTTCTGGGATGCCGTAGCCTATGCTTTCGGTTCGGGTATTGGTTGGATGGTAGCCATCGTGCTCTTTGCCGCTGTTCGTGAGAAAATGGAGTACTGCAATGTTCCCAAACCCCTTCGCGGCTTGGGTATAGCCTTCATCACAGTAGGTCTTATGGCTATGGCGTTCATGTGCTTCTCTGGTATTAAAATGTAATAAATAAAAGCTATGGATATACAATTGGTATTAGCAAGTATAGCAGTCTTCCTTGTAATCATCCTTCTTTTGGTGATTATCCTGTTGGTAGCGAAGAAATATCTCCTTCCTTCGGGCAATGTAAAGGTTAAGATAAATGGCGAGAGCGAGGTTGAAGTAGCTGCCGGTGGTACCCTCCTGGGTACAATGGCCGAGAATGGGATATTCCTTCCTTCGGCTTGCGGCGGTAAAGGCTCGTGCGGCCAGTGTAAAGTACAGGTGATGGAAGGCGGTGGCGAAATCCTCCCCTCCGAAACAGGCCACTTCTCACGCAAGGAGCAGCAGGCTCACTGGCGTTTGGGTTGCCAGGTGAAGGTTAAGAACGACCTTGCCATCAAGGTACCCGAATCGGTTATGGGTGTCAAAGAGTGGGAGTGCGAGGTTATCTCCAACAAGAACGTTGCAACCTTCATCAAGGAGTTCATCGTGGCACTTCCTCCCGGAGAGCATATGGACTTCGTTCCCGGTTCTTATGCACAGATAAAGATTCCTGCATACGATATGACCTATGACAAGGATATCGACAAGAGCCTCATTGGCGACGAGTATCTGCCCGCTTGGGAGAAATTCGGCCTTCTCGGCTTGAAGTGCAAGAACACCGAGGAAACCATCCGTGCCTACTCAATGGCCAACTACCCCGCCGAGGGCGACCGCATTATGCTCACCGTGCGTATTGCAACACCCCCCTTCAAGGCCGACCGTTCAGGCTTTATGGACGTTCCCTGTGGTATCGCATCGTCTTACATCTTCACCCTTAAACCCGGTGACAAGGTAATAATGAGTGGCCCTTACGGCGACTTCCACCCCATCTTCGACTCAAAGAAAGAGATGATGTGGGTAGGTGGTGGTGCCGGTATGGCTCCTTTGCGTGCGCAGATTATGCACATGACAAAGACCTTAAAGACCACCGACCGCACAATGACCTACTTCTACGGTGCCCGTGCGCTCAACGAGGTGTTCTATTTGGAGGATTTCTTGCAGTTGGAGAAGGACTTCCCCAACTTCACCTTCCACTTGGCACTCGACCGTCCCGACCCCGCTGCCGATGCAGCAGGCGTGAAGTACACTCCGGGCTTCGTTCACCAGGTAATCTACGAAACATACCTCAAAGACCACGAGGCTCCCGAGGATATCGAGTACTATATGTGTGGTCCCGGCCCCATGTCGAAGGCAGTTGTAAATATGCTTGTTGACTTGGGTGTTGAGGAGAAATCCATTATGTACGACAACTTCGGAGCATAAAACTCCCAATGGAAATATACGAAGGATGCGACCTGCAAAGGTCGCATCCTTTTTTTGTTGCAGTTGTTATTGGGGCGCACACCTTTTGTGTTGTAATAGCGGGAGCCCTCACTATGTCTTGGAGTGACAAACTATTGTCTTTGCCGTAGGGGCAGACCGGTGCGCCCCTACATTATCTTCTGTTCTTTTGTCTTTCAAACTCCTCCTCTGCATTAGAGGAGGGGGACCGCTTGCGGTGGAGGAGTATTTCTTCCTCTTGCCTGCGTTTTTGGGCAGACCGATGTGTCTGCCCGGATGAAAGCATTACGCATTGGTTGTGCGCACATACCGGTAGCGCCCCTACTATAAGATAATAGCCGAGAATAATACCGAGAAGTCTTGTAAAAGTATTCCGGAGTGTACAGGTGCATTGCGTTTACCTCTTCCCCTTCGCCACCTCAATATAAAACCCAAGCTTGTATATATTGAAGAGAGTGAGCGAGGGCGTTTTTCCCAAAAGATTCTTTTTCAAGATTTTTCGGCAGCATCGCCAGCCAAGCATAAACAACGGAGTCAAGTGCAGGCGGTCGAGTCTTTCGGCCGCTGCAATAAGCGGAGTGGAACAAATCTTCCCTTTGATTTCGGCAAGCGTGGCAAGCGACAGCTCCACCTTCGAAAGATATGTGGCATTATCTTCAATCCCGCTATGCAACAAGCGGTTCTCAATGTGCATAACGGCAATACCGCGCCTTTCGAGCTCCTTGCCGAACAGGGTATCCTCGTGCCCGTATCGTGTAATGGAATCGTCGAAACCAATCGCGTTGAAAATCTCTTTTTTTATGGCAAAATTGAATGTCGAGAACCTTGCGTGCGGAGCCTTGTTGCGTGTGGCCGCATCGCGCCTCTTATCGGCCTCCTTTTCATACCCGAACCGCAGCGAGCATCCCTCGTAGGGCGGCTCTTCGGCGTGGTAAAGACCGCCGCAAACAACATCGCACTCGTTCAGTGCCGCAGCATAGCAGGCAAGGAAGTCGTTCTTCTCAACCACAGCATCACTATCAATGAAAACAAGGCAGGGCTGTGCAGCCTCCTCGGCAAGCAGGTTGCGCATCCTGGCACGCCCAATGTTCTGCTCCTTTGTTATCCGTCGGCAGTGGGGGAGAGAGTCGGCAATAGCGTTTAACACAAGGTTATTAGTCGCAGTGCCATCCTCGCCCACAAGAATCTCGTATGGTAAGCCCAGCTGTTCTCCCTGTCTTTGCAGTTCCTCAATGAGCAGGTGACAATCGTAGTCCTTAACCGGTATAAGTATCGATAACATATTTCACTCAATCATAATTCCATTAAAAATCCTTCCCGAATTTATCCCCAGCCTGCGTGCCGAAAAGAACTCCTCGCTGCGGCTGTGGGTGCAAATTCCCACAATCTCAATATTGCAGGGCTCCACGCCACACTCCGTGAGTTGCAGGCGGTTGGCCTCCCAGAGGTCAATGTGCCATTTCTCCATTCTCTTTGCAATGCGTTCCATTGGGAAACCGTTGTGGCGGAACTCCTCGTACACCTCGTCACCCACCTCAAAAGCATCGCATCCGATGCTCGGCCCAATCACCGCCTTGATATCCGGTGCTTTACATCCATAAGTGCGATGCATTTCGGCAATGCACTCCTTTACAATGCGGGCAACCGTGCCGCGCCAGCCGGCGTGCACAGCTGCAACCACACCCTTTGTGCAGTCGCACAGCAGAATGGGCACACAGTCGGCCGTGGAAACGCCTATGCAGGTACGTGGCAAGGCTGTTATCACTGCATCAACGCCCTGCAAGGCATTATTTACCACCTCTTTGTCGTGGGCAAGCAACCCTTCGTCTATGCAGAGTACCCGGCAACCGTGCGTCTGGCGTGGCAGTATAAGCCGTTCGTCGGCAATCCCCAAGTGGTTGCAAAGTTCGGCACGGCAGGCAGCAACGTGTTCGGCAGTGTCACCGCAGTAATGCGTTATGTTGAAACTGCCGTAACTGCCGCTTGGTGCCCCTCTCCTTGTGGAGAAGGCTTTGATGTCCGTGCCTATCCCGTATTCCAATATTTCCATATCCTTGCTTGCGTTTTCGGGCAGACACATCGGTCTGCCCCTACATTGCTGTTGCGCCCTTTGTTTGCGTTCTTTTTGTTCTTCTGTCCTTAAAATCTCCCTCTTGCTTCTCTTTTTGGGAAGAAACATCGGTCTGCCATAGTGTTGCGGGCGTGTTCTTGTGCAACCGCTACAAAAATACTCTTTTACGGTTTAAAAACAAACAAGGCCACTCGCTTTTTGTGCGGGCGGCCTTGCAGGTTACGGGTTATATGTTTTTAGAAATTGTTCAACGCCTGTTCCAAGTCGGCAATGATATCCTCGGCATCCTCGATACCCACCGAGAGGCGAATGAGGTCGGGGTCTATTCCCGCTTCCAGCAACTGCTCGTTGCTCAACTGGCGGTGAGTGTGGCTTGCGGGGTGCAGCACACAAGAGCGGGCATCGGCAACGTGCGTTACAATGGCAATGAACTTCAAACTGTCCATAAAACGTATGGCATCCTCTTTGTCACCCTCCACGGCAAACGCCATTACACCGCAGCCGCCATCGGGCAGGTACTTCTGTGCAAGGTCGTAATATTTGTTATCCTTCAAACCGCTGTAATTCACCCATTTTACTTTGGGGTGAGCAGCAAGGAACTCGGCAACCTTCTGTGCATTCTCGCAGTGACGCGGCATACGCAAGTGCAGAGTTTCCAGCCCCAGGTTCAGCAGGAAGGCATTTTGCGGAGCCATCATTGCACCCAGGTCGCGCATCACTTGTGAAACCACTTTTGTTATGAACGCCGCCTTGCCGAAATTCTTTGTATATATAAGGCCGTGGTAGCTCTCATCGGGTTCGGTGAGGCAAGTGAACTTGTCGTGCTGTGCCTCCCAATCGAAGTTTCCGCTGTCGATAACGGCACCGCCCACAGCCACAGCGTGTCCGTCCATATATTTTGTGGTAGAGTGCGTTACAATGTCGGCACCCCATTCAATGGGGCGGCAGTTTATGGGCGTGGCAAAAGTGTTGTCCACAATGAAGGGAACCCCGTTTTTGTGGGCTATTGTCGCAAATTTCTCCAAGTCGAGCACGTTGGCACCGGGGTTCGATATCGTTTCACCGAAGAGAGCCTTTGTGTTGGGGCGGAAGGCTTTTTCAATCTCTTCGGCCGGTGCATCGGCATCCACAAATGTGACCTCAATGCCCATCTTCTTCATTGTAACGGCAAACAGGTTATAGGTACCGCCATATATGGTGGAAGCCGACACGAAATGGTCGCCCGCCTGGCAAATGTTGAGTATGGCGTAGAAGTTGGCAGCCTGCCCCGACGAGGTTAGCACAGCTCCCACGCCCCCTTCGAGTGCAGCAATCTTTGCGCCCACAGCATCAACCGTGGGGTTCTGCAAGCGCGAATAGAAGTAACCCGAATCTTCGAGGTCGAAGAGGCGTGCCATCTGCTCGCTTGTCTCGTATTTGAATGTGGTACTCTGGAATATGGGCAACACGCGCGACTCGCCCTTCTTGGGCTGCCAGCCACCCTGAACGCATATAGTTCCTTTGTTTAATTTTTTCTCCATCTGTTTATGTTTTTATTGTTTATAATCAAAAAATGTATTTTCTCTTTTGGGCAGACACGTCGGTCTGCCCCTACATTGCGATTGTGTTTTTCCCGTAGGGGCGCACCGGCGTGCGCCTTTCTATTTTTGTGTCTTTTGTTCTTCTGTCCTTAAAACTCTCCCTCTAAAAACTCCCTCCCGGCTTTGAGGCCTTCACTGCGTTTCGGCACTCCTTTGGAAACATAAATGTTTCGTCGTCGCAAACGATGCTATGGTACCGCATCGTCCCTCTTAAAAAAGCGGGAGAGTCCGGACCGCTTGCGGTGGAGGAGTATATTGATGTCCCTTTGCGTTGCTTGTGTTTTTATCTCCTCACCGCTTTGCGTTGCCCCTCTTGATTTCAAACAAGAGGGGCACTATCTCTCTTCTTCATTACGTTGTTTTGTCATATCGAGCGTATGCGAGATATCTTTTTTGGAGCTGCTTTTAGATTTCTCGTCGCTCCGCTCCATCGAAATGACAAATAGGTGTCGTTTTTTTTATAGGGGCGCACCGGTGTGTGCGCCCTTCTATTTTTGTGTCTTTTGTTCTTTTGTCTTTAACAATTTTCGCTTTTAACGTGCGAATATAACACGAAACATCGGAAAATGAGTAAAACAATAACAATTGTTTTTGAAATTTTGTTGAATTTGGCGGAAACCGGCGGCCAGGTCTGTGTCAACGTATGCAGGCAGGGTGCTTTTTTATTAAAAGTGATACACTGTAAATTACCCGCAATTCCCTGTTCGTGTGTCTAAAATGCGCGTTGGTCTAAAAAACGAGCCTTTAATTTATAAAAATGACCTTAAAATTTGCCTAATTCACTCATTTTAACTAATTTTGAGTGATTTATGCAGAGTGTGTTTTTATGCTTTGCCCTTGCCGGGAAGGTTTGAAAAATGACATTTTGCGCCACTTTTTTGCGAGGCCAGCTTGCCGGCTCACTTTTGGTCGATAATAAAATTAAACATATATTAAAATGAAAAGATTTACATCATTTTTGTGTTCTTTGCTGCTGCTTTCGCTTGCGGGCACAAATCTTTGTGCGCAAGATACAGAAGAACTTGCATTGACTTTTGCTAATGGTACTTGTACTTCAACAGGTTACAGTACTACATATTGTTATAGCTGGACTTCTACCGATACAGAACCGGCTGTAACAATCAGTGTTTCGGACAATAAAAATAATTTGGTTGTAGAGCCTTCCTCCGGCGGGTTTGAAATGCACGAAGGTACCGGTTCAACTTGGAACTTTACAGTAAATGATTATGTGATTGTTTCTTATAGTTTTACCTATAAAACAAAAAGTAGCGGTAATGATGTTACTATTACAATAAATGGTGCAGAATATAGATCGTCCGATAGTGAACAGAATTTGGAGATTACCGGTGTTAATTCATCTACAACCTCTTTTCAATTGAGTGGAAACAATAAAGGAATAATAGTCACAAATCTTAAACTCGTCGTTCGCAAGCCTCTTGCCCTCACATCTTTGGAAGTAGGGCAAGTGTACCGTTTTGTGAATGTGCTGTATCCCACATATTCGTTGAATGCCAATGCTGCAAACGATGTAAATAGTGTTACAACAAGTGAAACAGATACAAAACAGCAGTGGTATGTGGAAAAGCAAGATGGTGAATACTATGTATTGCGTAACCTTGCCTATGGTAAATACCTTAAAGGTAACGGGCAATCGTATGCTTGGAGTATGAGCGATGATTATAGCCACGATTATAACAAATTTAAGCTTTACACGTCAAACACCGATTATAATACTTTGCACACCAATACACTTGGTGATTATGCTTATATACACTGTAATAGCTCGTACAACATTGTAGGTTGGGCAAATGGAGATACCAATACAGGTTCTCACTGGGAAATTACAAAGGTCGATTATACAGCCGAGGAGATAGCTGCTTTGCTCGAAAAGGCACCCACCGTGGCCGAAGTGGCAGCCTATCCTGCCGCTCTCGAAGCAATCTTCTCCGATGCAGCCTGCACCATTCTTAACAGTGCATATACAAGTGATAATATGACCGATGAACAGTTGGCAGCCGATGCCAATTATTCGGCACTTCCTCAAACGTTGAAAAATATGGTGAAGAAGGTGCGCGGTGGCAATTGGGCCGAGGAGACCGTTGCGCTTGATGCTCGCCCTAACGGTAATAACAGCAGCCACGGCCAGTGGGATGTTTACACCACTTGGGAGCATGATTATGCCAGGAAATTCCGTGTGCAGATGTACGAGCCTTACAGCGTCGAGGGCGAGATTACCTCTTTCCTCGGTATCAACGCCCACTGTAATATGGATAACCCCACAGGTATCTATGCCAATGCCGGTGAATCCATCTATATAATGGTTGAAGGCGACATTGCCGAGGGTGCCGAGCTTTGGGTGGCACACCAAACCGGACACGGAGTAACAAGCTATTATAACAATGCAGCCTATACTCAGCTGGAAAAAGGATTGAATGTAATCCCTTATGCTAGTGATGGTTGCCAACTATGGATAAACTACCTCGTTCACACCTATAATACCTCAACAGGCGAATTCCCCTATAAACTCAGCGATTACAAACCCTTGAAAATTCATATCGAGGGCGGACACATCAACGGTTTCTTCAATGCAATGGGTGACTTCCGCGCAGAAGATTCCGCTACCGAGAACCTTTGGGGCGAGGTTGATAACGATGCCGACTGGGATTATTACAAAGCCCGTGCGGCGCTTGCCACAGATTTTGCACTGCTTGGTCATCGCCAGACACTGCTCTTTCCCTTTGGTGCCTGGGACAGCACCAATGGCTACTTCGGCGTTGCCAATGACGGTGGCGGCATAGAAAAAGCCCTTGCTTGGCACCTCGAAAATATAGAAGTTCCCACCACCCCCAACTGCTATGCCGGCAGTGGAAATGCTTTTGGCGATTTCAGCGATACCTACTATCCGGGAATGAACCTTGTTACAAACGGCACTCTAAACAAAATAAACATTATGCTCGAAGCGTGGGACCGCATTATGTACAGCGAGCACGCAACAATGGGTCTTTTGAGCAAGTCGAATATCGATAAAATGAACAGCCTCTATCCCGGCTGGACAGCCAAGAATACTACCTTTGACATATACAACTACGGTAGCAACGATACAGGCGATACCTATAAAGCATTCTGCGAGGGACGCGATTACAGCGACTATTACAACCACCACGGTGCGGCAGTTGGTTCCGGTACAGGATATATGAGCGGTGGTTGGCGAGTATGTAACTACCACTACAACACTATGGGTAGCATCATTGGCAAAATTGCCAAAGAGGCCGGTCCCACTTGGGGCCCTGCCCACGAAATTGGTCACCAACATCAAGCAATTTTCAACCTTAACGGACAGACCGAGGTTACCAACAACTTCTTCTCGAACGTTGCTGTGTGGTATATGGGTATGGGAACATCGCGAGTGAATGGCACTGAAGGTTCATTGTCCAGTGTGCTCGATGCTTTTAACACCGAAGATAATGACCTTTACACCAACAACATCTGGGCAATGACACACCTCTATTACCGCTTGTGGCTCTACTATCACCTTGCAGGTAAAAACACACAGTTCTGGCCCCGCTTGTTCGAGCTGTTGCGTCAAGTACCTATGGCTAACGGTGCGCAAATAAGCGGTGAGACATCGTTGCTCCGTTTCTACCAGCACGCTTGTACCGCTGCCGGCGAGGACCTCACCGAGTTCTTCCGTGCTCACGGCTTCTTTGAACTTATGACCGACCGCCTTGTGGGCGACTACTCCAACGGTACATATAATGTAACCGAGGAGCAGATAGAAACAGCTATCACTGCGGTTGAAGCAAATAACTATCCCAAGAACTATGCTATTCTGCTCATTAACGACGGAACAAGTGACACAACCGTTAAGCACGATGGTACAACCAAGCGTGCCTTGTGGGATGGAAGTGCATCGGCCGAGTATGGCTCGGTAACCGACTTTATCGAGGGTAATACCTCTGTAACCGAAGCCTACACAGCGATAGTCGGCAGCGACGGTACCGTTACTATGAGCGGAGGCGAAGGTGGCGTGGGCTTCCTTGTATTCAATGAAAACGGCGAGCTTGTATCGTTCAGCAACAATTCCACATTTGAATTGAGCGACGAGGCGAAGAAGACCATTTTGCAGGGTAACGCAACTTTTGTGGCTGTCGATTCCGAGAATAATACCACCACTGCCGAGGTTGACCTCACTGCTATGCAAAGGACTATCCTTGCCGAACTAATAGCAATGGCTCAGCAAATAGTAGATAAAATAGATGATACCTATACGAAAATAGGCTTCTACAAAGGTGCCGCTGTTGCCGACCTTGCCGCGGCACTTGAAAATGCAAAAACAGTGTATGACGCAGGTACGTCGGGTTACGGGGCTGCGTACGACTTGCTTTATGCCGAATATAACAAATTGCTGGAAAATGAAGATGCAAGGATACCTTTCGACCCCTCGCTCACATATATCATCACCAATAAGGCATATACCAATGAAACAATGTGGGTGAATGATGCACTGACTGTCCGTTCCGAGGGTGGTGTGGACCAAACTGCCGATGCTGCAAAATGGCAATTCAAGGCTACTGCAACCGACGGTGTTTATAATATATATAATAAAAAAGGTTATTACTGTCCTGCCGTTGCACAATCGACAGCAATGACCGCTACTACAACAGCCAATGCCGATGCTCTTTATACGTTGCAAGAGATGGAAACCGGTGTGTGGGCCATCAAACTGTCTCCTGCTGCGGGTTATAGAAACTTCCACTCATCTTGGAGTAATGTCGTTGGTTGGGAAACCGGTAACGATGCATCGCGTTGGTATCTCACTGCGGTTGAGCCTAATGCCACAATTGCCGACTTGACCAATTTGGAGGTATATATCACCAAAACAGAAGCATTGCTGGGTGAGGTGCTTGGCACCGTAACATACACAACGGGTGAGAACATTGACTTGCAAACTACCACCGAGGGCTCTGCCGGATATATTTGGTCAAATGCTCCTTGTGCCACCGAAGGCACTATAACAAACCTTGTAGATGGTGCTACAAACAACTATTTCCACACCGAATGGAATGGCGATGCTGTTACATCGGGCGACCACTACATAGCGGTGGATTTGGGTGAAGGCAATACTCTTCCCCGTTTTGCGTTCAGCCACACAACACGTTCGGCGGTTCAAAACGACTTCCCCAAGAGCGTCGATGTTTATGGTAGCGACGACAATGTTACATATAAGTATTTGGGCTCGGCATCGGATATGCCCCAGTCGGCAGGTACTTCTTGGCTGTTCGACGGTATGATTATCTCTTCGCACCGTTATCTGCGTTTCAATGTGCACGCAAACCGCGGTTATTGGCACATGGCCGAGTTCGACATTATGCCTGTAACAAGTTTCACAGCAACGGTAAACGATACATACAGTAGCACCGTTATGGTTGAAACCGTTCAGTCGGCTATGGAGGCTATGTATAATGGTAAGGGTGTCACATTAAGTATGTCGCCCACAGAAGAAAATATCAATGAAAAGTTAGAAGCCTTGACAAGTGCATACGACGCACTTTATAAAGAGTACTCTGCCGCAATCACCGCACGCAAGAATACACTTGCACAGCTTGCTGCTCAAACACAGGAACTTATAGAACAGGTGGGAACGGTTTCATTTGCACAAGAGACTCCCGTAGAACTCAACGATGGTAATTTCTACTGCAATGCTCCTTATATAGCATCAAAAAATGGCGATTATAGTGCTGAATATGTTTCAAAACTAACCGATGGTAACAATAGCACATATCTGCACACTCGTTGGAATGCTAATTCCGATGATGGTGACTACCATTATTTGCGTGTGGATATGGGCGAGGGCGTTTCTATCGGTAAGTTTAATTTCACATATACAACGGCATCGCGTGGTAAAAAGGATATGCCTTTGACTATGGTTGTTGAGGGAGCCAATGAGATTGATGGCGACAATACAACAGCTGATACCTTTACAGAGATTGTGACACTTACGTCATTGCCCGAGGTATTAAACACCAATACTGTTTACAATTCTGAGGTTTTGGGAAGCAATGAAACGCCCTATCGTTACTTGCGATTCAAAGTTACCGATATTACAGTCAACGAATCCGATGGTAATGGTCATCCATTCTTTACAATGGCCGAGTTTGCTCTTAGCTCCATTGTGGACGAGAAAACAACCGTGAATTCCAAATACAAGAGTGTTGTTACCGAGGAATTGCTGCTTGCAAGCGTACACACCACAAACTCTTCTGCTGCCATGAGCACCAACGCACTTGTAACAAGCGTTCCTATGCTCGATGCACAGATTGCCGACCAGCAGGCTGCATACGACAGGTTGAACAAGGCTATGCAGCAAGCAACCTGTGACAAAACAGAATTGCAGGCAGCTTATGATGAGGCTCTTGCACTCTACAACAAGATGGCCGATGCTGAGGGTAATGTAACTGCCAACTATGCACCCTCTACTTTGACAGCCGAGCTATTGGCAGCTGCAAAAACTGCCCTCGACGCTGCAAAGGACAAGCTCGATAACAGCAGCGACCAGGATGAAATTGATGCGGCCAAAACTGCTGTCGATGAAAAATATACCGAGTTGCTCGCAATTGAAGAAGCGAACATTAACCGCGAGGGTTCAACCTTTGACAAGAGCGAACTTGAAACACTTATCAATAATGCAGCAACCTTGCTTTCTACAATTAACGGAAAGACAGAGAATAACAGCGACTATTACGCAGCTGCCGGCATTGCAATAGATGAATTGCAGGATGCCTACGATGCCGCTGTGGCTGCCAAAGACCGTTACTATCTCACCGCGGAGCAATATACAGCAGTGAAAGAAGCGTTGAGCAATAGTTACACAACAATTAACCCCATTGTTGCAGCTGATGTTGCTGGTCGTGATGAACTTACAACACTTATCGCCAATGTGAATACCCTTTTGGGTACCATTGCCGAAGAGAGTGCGCCCAAGAATGTTGCAGTGCCTTTGCAATCGACAACTGCCGATGGCGACTTCTACATTTGGTGTAACTCACCCGCTAGTGACAGCCAAGGTGTAGCCGGCCTCATAGATAAGAATGCCGATGGTACTGCCAACACAGGAACTTTCCTCGGAACATCGTGGGGTAGTACAGTAGCAGCATATACACACTACATCGAGGTTGACCTCGGTGAAGGAATAACAATCGACAAACTTTTGTTCGATTACACCACGCGCAACAGTGATCTTAGCAATCAACGACCTACTGCCATAAAAATTCTTGGTAGTAACAATAAAACAGATTATACCGAGGTTACGGTGATAACAGAGGGAATGCCTGTTGGGCAGTGCGAGCAGTGGTCGATGGCCGAGACCTTGGAACTTGGTGCACCTTACCGTTACATACGTTTCGCGGTAGCTACACAGGAGAGTACAGGATTCTTCAATATGTCCGACTTTAACCTTTATGCGCTTATCGGACACACTCTTGCACTTAAAGAGTATTACACAACTGCCGAGGGGCTTGAATTAGATGCATTGTGTATAGCTTTGCAGTCGGCCGAGTATGCCGCAGAGCACTATCTCACAAGCGACCGCCTCACCGAGGTTAAGAATATGTTGAACGGTTATTACACAACTGCCAACGATATTGTTGGAGCCGATTACACAACCCGCGACGGGCTGACCACGCTCATTAACAATACAGAAACTTTGATAAATGAAGTTGCAACAGTTACCGAGGTTGCCGCAGTAACATTGACCGAGGATATGCTCTATTGCAATGCCGATAACTCAACAAATGGCAGTGCAGGTGACAATGATAAACGTGGTGTTGCAGCCTTGCTCGATGGTGATTTAGCGACTCACTTGCACACAACATACGGTGGTAATGCACAGGATGATGACCTCGACCACTACATTCGTGTAGACTTGGGAGAGAGCTCTGCTGTTACAGCATTTAAGTTCAACTATCGTGGCCGTTCATCAAATAGTAACAACGACCCCACGAAGATGACCATACAGGCTTGTGCCACAACCGATGGCGATTGGGTAACCATTAAAGAACTTACCGGCCTGCCTACCGATGGTGATGCTGTTGAATACAATTCGGAACTTATTGAAATGAGCAAGCCCTATCGTTATGTTCGTTTTATGGTTACAGAAACACAGAATAACGCTTATACAACATACAACAGCATTCAACATAAGTTCTTTGTGATGAGTGAGTTTGGCTTTGAGAGTTATCCCACTGTGGAGGTCAAGAGCGAATTCGCACAGAATCTTTCTACCAATGTTGTCCGTGAAGCGTATAGTGAAAAGAACCAAGCTAATACTCTTTCTGGCAACTACTATATGACAGAGAGTGACTATAATACCGCTCTTGAAGAGTTGCAGGCTGCATACGATGCTTTGAACACTGCTAAAATGTTGAAGGACCTGCCTGTTACGCTCACAACCGATGTTAATAACCCCGTGCTCTATAAGATAAAGATTAAGCGTAGCGATAGCTCTGTGTTGCAGTACGATGGTGCGGCAGCTGCCACCAAAAAAGTGGCTGTGGCCGATAATGAACTATTTAACGAATATCAAGATTGGTATTTTATGCAAGGTAGCGATGCGGGTGTGTACAACGATGTGCTGATATTCCCATATTGGAACGAGGGTGCTGCAAACACAACACTCCGTTTGAGTACGAACGATACCGGTGATGGTGCTGGAAAGGTGCAGGCGTTGGCTGAAAATGTAGATTATAAGCAGAATTGGTATATAGTCTACACCGAAGGTGAAACTCAAACAGATTGGTGGAACATACAACCCGAAGGTCAGGAAACTTATTTCAGCAATCACGGAGGTACCGCTAATAAAATGGGATTCTGGGCCGATTCGTCATCCCCCGCTGACCCCGGTTCAAACTTCCAATTTATTTCCGACAATGCTTATTATGCACTCTATTATTTGCATGCCTCTTGTGGTGGAACCAAAGTTGGCGGTACTGCAATAGGTTGTTACAGTGAAGAGTCGGTTACTGATTATAATAGTGCCTACAACGCTGCGGCTAACTTGCTCGAAGCGGCTACTGCTACCGACGAAGAGTATAGAACTGCTGCCGAAACTCTTGAAACGACATTCAAAGCTCTTGAACGCAATATGCCTGTCGAAGGTGGCTTCTACAAGATACGTTCGGCATATAAAAATGCCGAAGGAACCGAGCAATACTCTTATGGCGGTGTTGTTTATATCAATGACGAAAATGCAATGATGTGGGCCAAGAATTATGATGAAACATCATCGCGTGCAATATGGAACTTTACACCGGTTGACGGTGGTTACAACATTTCGAGTTTGCACACAGGAGCTTATGCGCCCTCGCTTGGTAGTGGCTCACAAGGTGTCGCTGCCGATGAGGCGAAGAAATATACGATTGAGGTACTCGATGATGTAACCGGTGTGCTAAAAATTAAATCACCCGATCAGCCAATGCACGCGCAAGAAAACGGAAAAAAACTTGTTGGTTGGGGCGGTGGCTTAAATTCAGCATCAGCCTGGTATATCGAAGAAGTTGATGTAAAAACCGAGATTGGTCAATCGATAACATTGAATACTGCAGAGGGCGAGGATAAATCTTACTCAACTTTCTACTCGGCATATCCTGTGACTTTGCCCGATGGAGTTGAAGCCTCGGTTGTAACAGCGAGAGCCGACAACGGCCAGTTGTCGATGACTGTCATTACCGACGAGTATAACCGTGTGGTTCCTGCATACACCGCTGTTGTCCTGAGCGAGAATAAGCAGGATGCTTCAGATTCATCTTCGTCGAGTGGGGCGGTTAAGTTCAGTGACGAGGCTTCTCCTGCCGAGGTTGCCGAGGATGGCAATATGTTGTCGGGAACGCTTACTACCGAATACATCGACTGCACTGCTCCTTCAACATTTGTCTATTCGCTCGGTCGCAAGAACAATCGTGTGGCAATGTACAAGGCGTATAAGAATTACGAAAAAGTAACAGCCGACAATGGTACGGTAACGTATAACAAGGTGGGCTCTTCGTCAAATGACGGTGGTTATGTGAGACTCGGAGCCAATAAGTCGTACCTTAAAGTTGAGGGACAAAACAATGCAGCTGTTGCAATGTTCAGTTTCTTCTTCGGAGGCGGCACAACCGACATCGATGGCATAAATGCTGTTGCCGAGGCTTACGAGGCTGTTTACGACCTGCAAGGCCGCAAACTCGAAAAGGTTACCGAGCCCGGTATTTATATTGTGAACGGCAAGAAGGTGTATGTTAGCGAGGTAGAATAATTTGTTGAATTCTAAAAACTGAGAAAAATGAAGATTGAAAAGAAAGAATATATTGCACCGGTGTCATCGTTCGTTGAACTCGATACATTGTATATGCTTGCATTGAGTACAAATGATGGTGAGGTTGATACCGATGGTGAAGATGGTGGCTGGGCTAACGAATACACCGGTGGTTCTTGGGAGAATATATGGGGTGCGCAGTAACACCGCTAATCCCATATCCTAAAACGCATCAAGCAGTGTGGCGTGCCACACTGCTTGATGCGTTTTATTCCTCTTCTCTTTCAAACTCTCCCTCTGCATTAGAGCCCGTGGGACCGCTTGCGGTGGAGGAGTATTTCTTCCTCTTGCTTGCGTTTGTGGGCAGACACATCGGTCTGCCCCTACATTGCAGTTGCGTTATTCTTTGCCGTAGGGGCGCACCGGCGTGTGCGCCCATTGTTTGCGTGTTTTTGTCTTTTAAACTCTCCCTCTTTTTTGTAATAAAGAGGGAGTACCCGCAGGGGGTAGGCGATAAAATCAATAGTGCTGTCGCTTTGCTTGCGTGTTTTCTCTTTTAAACTCCTCCTCTGCATTAGAGGAGGGGTACCGCTTGCGGTGGAGGAGTATTTCTTCCACTTGCTTGTGTATTCGGGCAGACACATCGGTCAGCCCCTACATTGCGGATGGTTGTTGTTTGCCGTAGGGGCGCACCGGCGTGTGCGCCCATTGTTTGCGTGTCTTTGTCTTTCAAACTCCTCCTCTTGCGAACTCCCTCCCGGCTACGCCGTACTCCCTCTATCATAACAGAGGGAGAGCCCGTGGGACCGCTTGCGGTGGAGGAGTATTTCTTCCTCTTGCTTGCGTTTTTGTTTAGGCACATCGGTCTGCCCCTACATTGTGGTTGGTTGTTGTTTGCCGTAGGGGCGCACCGGCGTGTGCGCCCATTTGCTTGCCTTGTTTTGTCCTTCAAGCCTTCCCCCTGCGTTGCGCGTGTCTGCTCACGGCGATAATAAAAAAAGGCAGGCCGTGGGGCCTGCCAATAAACAAAAAGAATCGTGTGTGGGGAGCTACTCCTCGGTAAGTCCCATTTCGGTCCAACGGGCAGCAATCATTTCGCAATCCTCGCGAGCGATGCTCTCTTCAACATCATACTCCTTGGTGAGCAACTCCACCATAGTGTCTATGTCGAACGCACCCCCGCAACAATTCTGCCACAGATAGGCGGCTGTTTCGTTAAGGCTTATTATCTTGCTGTAATCGACATTGTCTATGCCTGTGGGTACAACTATGTACTCGCCACAAACGTTCTGTAATTCGAATCCCTCTTTAATCTTCATATTGTTATAGTATATGTTTTATTATTCTTCGATAAATTATGAGCAACAATCTCCTTGCAGGCCTTGCCGCGTGCCATATGGCTGAATAGTAACGCCAGGTGCGGCTGTCGGTGCCCACATACTTCCCTTTGCGTATGAAGGCACTTGCCGTGCCCACTATCTTGTCGGCGGTGAACTGCTCGGTCATCCACAAGGGGTTGCCGTCGCCTCGCATTGTTATGGTATCGCCATCGATTTTTATTATGCGGTGCAGGGCGTATCGCCGTGGCTCAATCTCGGCAAGTACCACTTGCCCGGTGCGGGGTGGGGCGGGTGGCACCAGTACCACTTTGTCGCGGCCGCTGTCGAGGAACGGGTGCATACTTATGCCATATACAACAAATGTAACGCTTTTGCAGTTCTGCTCGGCAAACTGGTGTCTTATCTGCTGCATAAAGGCGTGGTTCTCCACGTGTACTTTCCTTATCGCTTCTTCCTCTTTTGTCATACTCCCAGCGTGCTGCTCGATATTTGTGCAGCCTCGGCATCGGGGCGGCAGTAAAGGGTGTGTATGGGTGTGCTTGCAAGCACTTTGCTTATGGTGCCGCAAATGTGCATATGTATCTCCTTGTCAAATTTCATTGTGGAGGTGGAGCTCAACAGTATGCCGAACGCAACAGGTATGCTCTCGCGTCTTATGCTGTTCTCCTTGCTCTGCTCAATGGCTGCAAAGCCGCCAACGGGGTACTGCACATTTTTATATATGGGGCGTTTGCCGCTCCACGGCGAGCCGTAGGCTGTGGCGGTGCCGTCGGGGGATATGCGTATTATGGGGTTGTCGTCGTTTATGAGTGTGCTGCCGGCAATGTGTTTCACCCACAGGTCGCTGTGTGTGCTTTTGCCTTGCCCGCTCTTGCCCAGGAACATATAGGCCTTGCCGCCGTTCTCCACGGTCGATGAGTGAATGAGCAGTGTGTTGTGGGCTGCTGTACACATTGTGTAAATGAGCATCAGGCTGTTGTTGAGCCCGAAGCGTACCAGCCCGTCATTGCCGCGTGTGGTGATGGTGAAATTCCTGTAATCGGCATCGCTTTGGAGGAATGCGCAGGGAATCTCCTGCTCCGACAGAATGAGCACCTGGTATTCCCCGCTCTCTCTGCGGTAAACCTCGAACGTAGCCGAGGGGCAAGGGAACAGCCCCACCTTCTTGCCTTGCCACGATGGTATTATGCTGTTGTCTACTGTGATGGTAAACAGGGGCTCGTCAATGCTGTCGGCCTTGAACGGCTCCATCGATGGCAGCAAATCGGCGGCATCACCCTCTTTAAGGTTGATGGTGAACGGGTGCCCACCAATTATGTAGTGTATCTGTTGCATAGGCTTTTTGTGGAAGGGGTTGTAGTGTAATGCTCTCTTTCCGTTGCGAAGATACGAAAAATGCCCCGATTTTCAATTACTTTCATTCAAAAGTGTTGATTCTCTTCAAACTCCTCCTCTGCATTAGAGGAGGGGGACCGCTTGCGGTGGAGGAGTATTTCTTCTTCTTGCTTGCGTTTTCGGGCAGACACATCGGTCTGCCCCTACATTGTGGATGGTTGTTATTTGCCGTAGGGGCGCACCGGCGTGCCCCATTTGTTTGCGTTTTTTGTCTTTTAAACTCCTCCTCTGCATTAGAGGAGGGGGACCGCTTGCGGTGGAGGAGTATTTCTTCCTCTTGCTTGCGTATTCGGGCAGACACATTGCTCTGCCCCTACATTGCGGTGGTTGTTGTTTGCCGTAGGGGCGCACCGGCGTGTGCGCCCATTTGCTTGCGTTTTTTTGTCTTTCTGTTCTTTTGTCTTCAAGCCTTCTCCTCTGTGTTTAGTTACCCGAATATAAAAAATGGTGACAGTATGTGAATTTGCTATAACTTTACATTAAGTTGTCATTTGTTTTTTGTAACTTTGCGATAAACGCGAAGATAGACAGAACCAATGGATTACTCGTTGAACATAAACGGCAGGTTGCTCGCGCTCGGCACTCCGCGAGTGATGGGAATCCTCAACGTTACTCCCGACTCCTTTTTTGAGCAGTCGAGGGTGGCAGGCGAGGATGCGCTCGTGGCAAGGGCGGAGCGTATGTTGGCCGAGGGTGCCGACATACTCGACCTTGGAGCCTGTTCTACACGCCCTTCGGGTACTCCTGTGAGCGAAGATGAGGAGCTTGCGCGTTTGCACGCTGCGCTTGATGTGCTCGACAAGCACTTTCCATCGGCTGTGGTATCGGTCGATACTTTTCGTGCGCGCGTGGCGCGTGAGTGTGCCGAGCGTCATAATGTGGCTATCATAAATGACGTGTCGGGCTTTGAGTGGGATGCCGATATGTTGCCGACTGTGGCCCGCTTGAATATCCCCTATGTGCTCACGCACTCGGCGGGGTGGGCCGGAACTCCCGTTGAGTACGACTGTTTCCTGCCGCAAGTGCTCGCCTCGCTTGCAAAAAAGTTGTGGCAGTTGCGTAGTCTGGGAGTTAAGGATGTTGTTGTCGATCCGGGTTTTGGCTTTGGCAAGAGCATTGAGCAGAACTATGAGATGTTGTCCTCGCTTGCTGTTTTTGCCGAGTTGGAGGCTCCGCTTCTTGTCGGCCTTTCGCGTAAGTCGATGATGACAAAACTGTTGGGAATATCTCCAAGCGAGGCTTTGCCCGAAACTTCGGCTCTTAATATGGTGGCTTTGCAGGGTGGTGCCCACATTCTTCGTGTTCACGACGTGCGTGAGGCGGTCAACGTGGTTAAAATGTTCGGCGCGCTTAAAGGTGTCAGTTAGTGTGTACTCCTTATATATATATATAATAGGTATGTTTTTTGATATTTCAATAAAGGATATAATTGATGTAATACTCGTAGCCGGTTTCCTCTACTACTTTTACAGGTTGATGAAGGATTCGGGCTCGTTCAATATATTTGCCGGCATATTGGTTTTTGTGGTGCTGTGGGTGTTCGTGTCGCGCGTTGCGCAGATGAAATTGCTGGGCTCCATCTTCGACCAGCTTATGAGCGTGGGAGTCCTTGCGCTTATAATAATATTCCAGGACGAGGTGCGCCGTTTCTTCAAGAACCTGGGCTCGCACGGCCATTTCAAGATGTTGGCCAATCTCTTTTCGCGTCAGGAAAAGAAGGAGGACAAGGCGGCAATGCTCCCTGTTGTTATGGCCTGTATGAGTATGAGCCAGCAAAAGGTGGGTGCTCTCATTGTTGTGGAAAAGGATGAATCGCTCGACGAGTATGTGAAGACCGGCGAGGTGGTCGATGCTGCAATAGGGCAACGCCTTATCGAAGCGATATTCTTTAAAAACGCCCCCTTGCACGACGGTGCCATAATAATACAGGATGGTCGTATATCGGCGGCACAGTGTATTCTTCCCGTGTCGCATAACGTGAATATCCCAAAGAAACTGGGGCTTCGTCACCGTTCGGCAATGGGTATCTCCGAAAAGACCGATGCTGTGGCAATTGTGGTTTCCGAAGAGACCGGCGGAATCTCGGTGGCCGTGAATGGCAAGTTCAAGTTAGGCCTTACCGCCCAGCAACTCGAAGGAATTCTTTCGAAATAAAAGAAACAATATCTTCTTCCCTTTTACTCCTCCTCGCATGATAAGGAGTTTTAAACTCTCCCTCTTTTTTGTAATAAAGCGTGAATACCAGCAGGGGGTAGGCGATAAATCAATTGTATTTTTGCTTTGCTTGCGTTTTCGGGCAGACACATCGGTCTGCCCCTACATTACGGGTGGTTGTTATTTGCCGTAGGGGCGCACCGGCGTGTGCGCCCTTTGCTTGCGTCCTTTTGTCTTTCAAACTCCTCCTCTGCATTAGAGGAGGGGGACCGCTTGCGGTGGAGGAGTATTTCTTCCTCTTGCTTGCGTTTTCGGGCAGACACATCGGTCTGAAGTTCAGTAGAAATTTAGTGTGGACAAATTGATTCTTTAATAAGTTGTTCTCCCTCATGCCATCCTATGTATAACAAATTATTTCCTGCAATGGTAATTCTCAAAAAGAAACCGGCACCGTTAAAATCACAGTGTTTATCCGAGCATTTGCAGGAGAGAGTGCGAGGAATGTTTGCCCGTGAGTTAGGTGCCGCAAGGCGACTAACTGAGGAAGTCCCGCAGCACCCTGCAAATGT